>JAUNPI010000219.1 GCA_030536875.1 Clostridia bacterium | reverse complement strand
ATCTTGTTTTTGAGCCGCATCGTTCCGGAAAAGGGATTGCGGCGCTTGATTCAGGCGTTTGGCCGCGTGAAAACGGGCAAGCGACTGGTCATCGCGGGAGGATCCTCCGACACGGACGCCTTTTTGGAGGAGCTCAAGGGCATGGCCGAAGGGGACGACAGGCTGCTTTTTACGGGCTTTGTTGAGGGAAGGGTGAAGCACGAGCTATACAGCAACGCGTATGTCTACGTGCTGCCCTCCGATTTAGAGGGCATGCCTCTGAGCCTGCTTGAAGCCATGTGCTACGGCAATTGCTGCTTGGTGAGCGATATCGCCGAATGCGCGGAGGTGGTGGAGGACAGGGCGATGACCTTCCGGCGCGGGGAGGACGGAGATTTGGCCCGCAAGCTCCAGCTGCTCTGCGATTCGCCGGAGCTTGTAGAGCACTACAGGCGCGAAGCCTGCGCGTTTATCTGCGCAAAGTACAGCTGGGAAGAGACGCTCAAGCGGACGCTGGAGGTCTATAACGGGCATGAGGCGCGATGAAAACCCTTGCGTCCGCTGCTGTTTTGGTTTACAATACCTTTAAACGTCGTTTGGATCAACGTCACGGGGAGGCTAACGGTTTGAAGGAGATCACGAGTGTGCGCAATCCGTCCGTGCAGCGCCTGCGCGAACTGCAAAAGCCGCGCGCCCGGCGCGAGGCGGGGCTTTTCATCGCCGACAGCGTGAAGATGGTGCGCGAGGCGCTCTCGCTTTCGCTCTGCCGGACGCTGGCCGTCGAGGCCGGGCGGACGGAGGAATACGCCGAGTGGATTGAGCGCGCCGAGGCTTCGGGATGCGAGGTTTTGCTGGTGACGCGCAGCGTCATGGAGGCGCTCAGCGAGGCGAAGACGCCGCAGGGCGTGCTTTGCACGGTCGCCGTTTTGCCGGAGCCGCAGACGCTTTCCGGAAGCCGGTTGGTGGCGCTGGACGGCGTTCAGGACCCCGGCAACGTCGGGACCATCCTGCGCACGGCGGACGCGGCCGGGTTTGACGGCGCGCTGATGGGCGCGGGCTGCGCCGATCTATACGGCGCCAAGACGCTGCGCTCGACGATGGGCTCCGTGTTTCGCGTGCCCGTCAAGCGAACGGACGATCTCGCGGGCGAGCTGATGGCCATGAAGCGGCGCGGCTATGCCGTTGTGGCGACGGAGCTGGGCGGCGAGGATTTTTATGCGCACTGTCCGCATGAGCGCTGCGTGCTGGTCATCGGAAGCGAGGGAAGAGGCGTGTCGGAAGCGGTTCGGGCCGTGGCGACGCACCATCTGGCGCTGCCGATGCGGGGCGGCGCGGAATCGCTCAACGCCGCCGTGGCGGCGGGCATCATGATGTATGAGATGGCGCGGACGTAAGGCGCCGGAAAGAGAGGATCGGGCGATGATCGAATATCGCTATGACACACAGCTGCTCATTGAGGGCAAGAACCTTGACGAGGATGCGATCTACACCTATTTTGTGGACAACTTTGAAGGGGACAGCCTGCTCGCCGTGGGCGACGAGGAGCTGATCAAGGTACACTATCACACCAACGAGCCGCGGAAGGTGCTGGAGTATTGCGCGTCCTTGGGAGAGATCTACGATATCGTGGTGGAGGATATGGACAGGCAATCGAGGGGATTGCAGGGCTGAGCGGCTCAAATACGAACGCTTAATACAAAGGCTCAAATACGAACGCAAGGGAGAGAAACGCATCCATGTCGGTCACATTGGGAATGATTCTGGAGGCGCGGGAGCGCCTCAAGGGCGTGGCGCAGAGAACGGGCCTCGTCCAGTTCAAGGCGCTTTCCAGCGAGGAGAGTCAGGTCTACCTCAAAACGGAGGATTTGCAGAATACGGGCTCGTTTAAGGTGCGCGGCGCATACATCAAGATTGCGAGCCTGAGCGAGGAGGAGCGCGCATGCGGCGTCATCGCCTCTTCGGCGGGCAACCATGCGCAGGGCGTTGCGCTGGCGGCCAAGGCGTTCGGCGTTCCGGCGACGATCGTCATGCCGGCGGGCGCGCCGCTCTCGAAGGTGATGGCCACGCGCGAGCTGGGCGCAAACGTCGTGCTGCACGGCGCGGTGTATGACGACGCCTATGCCGAGGCGTGCCGTCTGCAGAAGGAGACGGGCGCGACGTTCATTCACCCGTTTGATGACCCGATGGTCATCGCCGGGCAGGGAACCATCGGCCTTGAGATCATGGACGATCTTCCGGACGTGACGACCATCGTCGTCCCCATCGGCGGCGGCGGATTGGCCTCCGGCGTCGCGGCGGCGGTCAAGATGCTCCACCCGAATGTGCGGATCGTCGGCGTGCAGGCGGCCGGCGCGGCCGGCATGAAGGCCTCGATGGAGGCGGGGCGGGTGCAGGAGCTGCCCTCCGCCAAGACGATTGCCGACGGCATCGCGGTCAAGAAGCCGGGCGAGCTGACCTTTGCGCTCTGCCGGCAGTATGTCGACGAGATTGTGACGGTCGACGACGACGAGATTGCACAGGCCATTTTGTTCCTGATGGAACGCGGCAAGATGGTCGCCGAGGGGGCGGGCGCGGCCCCGGTCGCGGCGATTATCGGGCGCAAGTTCGACGTGCGCGGCAAGGTCGCGGCGGTCATCTCCGGCGGCAACATCGATGTGACGATGATCTCTCGCATCATCGAGAAGGGCCTGCTGCGCGCGGGCCGCGTCTCCAAG
>JAUNPI010000052.1:10911-18159 GCA_030536875.1 Clostridia bacterium | reverse complement strand
GAATGGAAGATTTAAACCTTTTCACTTTGCATTGTACCCTTGTCAAGAACGCTTATACGTTCTGAAACACCATCGATATGTTTTTGAGCAGGCTGTCACAGGTGAATTCGCGCACGTCGTGGCCGCCCACCCGAACGGTTCCGCCGCTCACGTCGTAAAACCGGGCGATCAGGTTGCAGAGCGTGGTTTTGCCGCTGCCCGAGGGGCCGACGATGGCGGTGGTGCTTCCCATCGGCAGGGTGAAGCTGACGTCTTTGATCACATCCCCTTCGCCATAGCCGAAGTACACATGGTCAAAGGCGATGTCGAAGCGGTTTAACGCGATGTCCCGGCCGTCCTTGTCGATGGTACGCTGCTCCCGGAGCGCGTCCAGCTGATCCATCGCGTGGTTGATGATGCTCAGCACGTGCGCGCTGTCGCTGATGGGCTCCAGCCCCGCAAAGATGGTGAAGGACAAGAAGGCGAACATCAGCATGAGCGGAAGAGACAGTTCGCCCGCAAGACCCATGATGAACGCTGCGGCCGTCAGGGAGACGGAGGCCGTTTTGAGCGAGAGCAGATGCAGGCAGTTGGAGGGCGTGTAGCCCCATTCGATATCCAAATTGACTTTGCGGCTCTCGGCGCAGGCCTCGGACAGCGCGGCGAGGGCCGCGCCGTCCTGCCCGAAGGATTTTACGGTTGCCAAACCGCGCACATATTCGAGCGTTGCCGAGGTGAGATCGCGTTCCGCCTGCGTGGCTCTTGGCGCAAACTTGGCGCTGTGGCGCCCGATGAGCAGAAGGAACAGAAAGGAGAGCGCCGCGCCTGCGAGCGCGATGAGCGCCGTTAAGGGGCTGATGAACGCGAGGGACAGGAAGATGCACAGGAAGTTGAGGTAACCGCCCACGAAGGTGTCCACCATCCGTATGCCCATGTTTTCCAGCGTGTTCAGCCCTGTGGTGATGGCGTTGAGCATGCTGCCGGTATCCATTTGCTGGAAATACCCAAGCGATACGCGCTTGAGCGCCTCGCCGATGGCCAGCCTGTCGCGCGCCACGAGTTCATAGCAGATCGTCTCTTGGAATACGGAGCGCAGGTAGTCGAACAAAAAGCGCAGGGCGACCAACACGGCGATGATGATCAAGCTGAAATACGTCCAGCGCGCGTCGAAATCTGCGCCGCTGCGGGCGGATTCGAGCAGCATGCCCACGGTATACGCCGCCACGAACACGGGCCCGGCGGCAAACCACGTGGAGAAGAAGGAAAAGACAAAGCCGATATAGAGTTTTTTTCGCTGAGCGCCGCACCAGCGGATGATTCGAGCGATGGTTTTAAACATGATCAAGCCTCCTTTCCGGACGATACCGCCCAGTGCTGCGCGCCGACATGCGCCTGCCACATCCTCTGGTAGAGCGGGCAGGTTTCGAGCAGCTCCTCTTGGGCGCCTTGGGCGGTGATGCGCCCTTGATCCAGAACGACGATGTTGTCCGCGTGCCGGATGGTGGATAGTCTATGCGCGATGACCAAGAGGGTTTTGCCTTTGGTCAGAGCGGAAATGCTGCGCTGCAATTTGTCCTCGTTTTCCGGGTCGGTAAAGGCTGTGGCCTCGTCGAGGATGACGACAGGAGCGTCTTTGAGGAGCATGCGGGCGATAGCGATGCGCTGTTTTTCGCCGCCGGAAAGGCGTTTGCCCGCTTCGCCGGCCGGCGTGTCGTACCCCTGCGGCAGGCGGCGGATAAATTCGTCGCATTGGGCGGCGCGCGCTGCCGCATAGATTTCTTCATCGGTAGCGCTCAATTTGCCCATGCGGATGTTTTCCCTGATCGAGCAGCGGAAGAGAAAATTATCCTGCGCCACGAAGCTGACCATGCTCTCCAGTTGGCTGAGCGGCATATCCTTCACGTTTATCCCGCCCAGCATGATTTCGCCGGAATCCACGTCCCAGAAGCGGGAAATGAGCCGCGCCAGCGTCGATTTGCCGCTGCCGGAGGGGCCGACCAGCGCGGTGAAACTGCCTTGGGGCAGACAAAGCGAGACGCCGTGGATCACCTCGGACGAGGCGTCGCCCGAATAGGAGAAGTGGACGTCGTTGAGGGCGATTGTACAGCCCTTGGGCGAAGCCTTGGCATGGGGCTCGCGGAGGGAGGGCATTTCGAAATAGCGCTGCAATTCTTCGACGGTGAGCTGAACCTGCTTGACGCGATTGGAAAACACCTCCAATTGGGCAAGCGATGTCACCATCGACATGGAAAGCATCGCGCACAGCGCGGCCTGAGAGGCGGAGATTTGGCCCTGAACGGCCAGATAGAGGCTCACGGGAAGCACACCCAGCAGCGTAGAGGGAAACAGCGCGAAGGCGAGCTTCATGGTGATCCATGTGGAGCTCAGCCAGCGGATAACGAAGTCGCGATACCGGGTGATGGCCCCGGCTAATTTTTCATAGGAGACGCCGGAGCGTCCGAAGGCTTTGATGACCTCGATGCCCTCCACGTATTCCACGATCGCGCTGTTCATCTCGGCGCCCGAACGGTTATAAATATCGTAATTCTTTCCGCTGATTTTAAACGTCAGCGCCATGCACAGCAAGGAGAGGGGCAGCGTCGCCAACGAGGCGAACGCCACGCGCGCATCCACTGCGCACAGCGCGATCAAGCTGACAACCGGCAGCACCAGATGACCGCAGCCTTCCGGAATCATGTGGGCTAGCGGCGGCTCCATATCCTCGATTTTTTCCACCATCACGTTCTTGATTTCGCCGATGGAGTGGGAGGCGACCTCGCCCAAAGGCGCGCGCAGAAACCGGTCCGCGAGCTTGAGGCGCAGTTTCTCCAAGATGGTATAGGCCGCCGTGTGCGACAGCCCCGTGGATAGGCCGAAGGCGAGCGATTTGACGGCGTAAGCGAAAACCGCGATGCCGCACCACAGCGCGATGTGAGAGGCGGTGAGGCGGTTTGCCGTGAACAGATCGATGAGTTGGAACACACAAAAATAGGGGATGAGTCCGGCTGTGACGCTCAGAACGGATAGCGCGATAGACCCGATCAGCAGCTTCTTTTTGACGCCGGCGTAGCCAAGCAAGGTGCTCAGCCAACCTTGTTTTTTCGCATTCAAGGGGGGAAAACACTCCTTTCTCTGTCGTTGAAAATGGGCGGCTGCTTCTGCAACCGCCCCAAGCTTACCAGAGAAGAAGGCCGATTTCCGCTCCATTTGGGCGATCCTGCCCCGAACGGACGAAAGAGTTTGCGCGCGGAGCGCAAAAAAAGAAAGAGGAAAAACAAGGGCGCTTATCGGATGGCGCGGCGATAATCCAAGGGCGCAATACCCATCGTCTTGCGGAAGGCTGCGGCGAATTTGCTGGGGCTGTCGTAGCCCACGCGCCCGGCGATCTCGGCCACGCTGGCCTTGCGATCCTGCCTCAGCCACACGGCCGCCTGATTCATGCGGTATTGCGTCAGCCAAGCGCCGATGCTCGTGCCGAACACCGAGCGGAAACACTGTTTCATGGCCGTCTGGGGAAGATCGAACCGCTTGGCGAGCTCCTGCTGCGTGTAGCTCTTATCCATATGCTCCATCAAAAAGGCTTGGATCGCTTTGACCTTTTCGACCTGGGTCTTGTAGAAGTAAGGCTTTTCCTCCCGCGCCTCGGGAAGGGACAGCGCATCCAGAAAGAGCAGAAGCTCGAGAATCTTGATCTTGAAATAGGGGCGTTTGATGGCCTCCGGCACCGTGTAAAGCTCGGCGAAGATGTGATCGATAGCGGGCTGACCTCTCAGCACGTGAGGATAGCGGTCGGGGCAGTATTTTTCCAAGAAGCGGGTCAAATCGACTGGAAACCCCTTGAATTCGTCGGGCAGAGAGGCGCAGGCAACGGCCATATCCAGAGAGATCATCGCGCCGTGATAGTGGCTCAAAGGGAGTTCAAAGTGCCCGGTGTGGGTCAGACGCCGGTCGAGCTTGAGATCGCCGGCCTCCACATAGCTGTAGGCGTTGCAGCGGGCCGTGTATTCAAGCCGGCCTTCCCGGCAGTGGTCGATGCACAGCATCGCCCGGTCGGGCACAAATTCCGAGTCGAAATACCGCATATGAAAATCGTTGTAGGACAGCGTCACGCCGGGAAACACGTCATACATGGTGATGGTTCCCTCGCCGGTTTCGTTGCGCAGCTCGTATACCGTGCAGCCATCGCCTTTGGCCAGCAGGGAAACCTGAGCGCAGTCGCCAAAACAGGATTGCATGCTTGTCTCCTTTCTGCACGTGGCCGCCTTGAGCCGTTTTGCTCAGCATACCATGTTTGATCCGATGTTTCTGCTCCGATTCGGCAAAAATAGCCCGATTGGACGAAAAGAGAGAAGGGCTTAAGTTCAAACGGCGATCATGATTGTATCACAGCGGCCGAAGGATGGCAAGGCTCGGCCCGGCGGCGGGAGCGCCGGCCAAAGCATGCCCGATTGCACGGCGCCCAGAGCCGTGCCGGAAATGGGGTTGACATGAAAAGGGTTGAATGGTATAATGGACATTGAGTTAGATTAAACTAACTAAAGGCGGTTCGAGCCGAAAGGGCCCGACCGAATCACCCGATAAAGGAGGATGTTTTTTATGTCTTTGATCAACAAAGAGGTCAGCGAGTTTTCCGTTCAGGCATTTCAGGATGCCGCGTTCCGCACGGTGACGAAAGCGGATATACTGGGGAAGTGGAGCGTGTTTTTCTTCTATCCGGCGGACTTTACGTTCGTATGCCCGACGGAACTGGAGGATCTGGCGAACAAGTATGCGGAGTTCAAGGCGATCGGCTGCGAAATCTATTCGGTTTCCTGCGACACCCATTTTGTGCATAAGGCGTGGCACGACGCGTCCGAACGCATCAAGAAGATTCAGTATCCGATGCTTGCCGATCCGACGCACGCGCTGGCGAAGGACTTTGACGTGCTGATCGAGTCGGACGGACTCGCCGAGCGCGGCACCTTTGTGGTCAACCCGCAGGGCCGGATCGTGGCCTACGAGGTCAACGCGGGCAATGTGGGCCGCAACGCGGACGAGCTGCTGCGAAAGGTGCAGGCTTTGCAGTTTGTGGCGGAACACGGCGATGAGGTTTGCCCGGCGAAATGGCAGCCCGGCGCCGAAACGCTCAAGCCCAGCCTGGACTTGGTCGGGCTTTTGTAAGACTTTGGAAAAACGAGGTGGACATGCAGAACCGACAGGATCTATACGATGTGGTCGTCATCGGCGGCGGCCCGGCGGGGCTCACGGCCGCGCTGTACCTCGCCCGAGCCTGTTATCGCGTCGTCGTCGTGGAAAAGGAGCAATTTGGCGGGCAGATTACCATCACGTCGGAGGTGGTCAATTATCCCGGCGTTGCCCGGAGCAGCGGAACCGAACTGACGGAAACCATGCGCCGGCAGGCGCAAAGCTTCGGCGCGGAGTTTTTGCTGGCGGAAGTGGAAGGCCTTGAGCTGGGCGGAGAGGTGAAAGCCGTGCGAACCAGCCGGGGAATGCTGCGCTGCTTCGGCGTGCTGCTGGCGACCGGCGCTCACCCAAGGCATGTTGGCTTTGAGGGAGAAAGGGAATTTAAAGGGCACGGCGTCGCATACTGCGCGACCTGTGACGGAGAATTCTTTACAGGTAAGCAGGTGTTTGTCGTGGGCGGCGGGTTTGCCGCCGCGGAAGAAGGCGTATTTTTGACTAAATATGCCAGCCACGTCACCATTCTGATTCGCGGGGAGGATTTCAGCTGCGCGAAAGCCGTTGCCGACGAAGCGCGCCGTCACGAAAAGATCACCGTGGTGACGAACGTGCAGGTGGAAGCCGTATCGGGAGATACCGCGCTGAGGGCTATCCGATACAGAAACATCAAAACGGGGGAGGAGACGGAGTACCGCGCCCCCGACGGCGAAGATTTCGGCGTGTTTGTCTTTGCGGGTTATGAACCGGCGACGGATTTGATACGAGGAATCGCCGAACTGAACGAGCAGGGCTATGTGGTGACGGACCGCGGGCAGAAGACGAGCGTGGAGGGGCTCTACGCGGCGGGCGACGTGTGCGTCAAAAATCTCCGGCAGGTGGTGACGGCTGTGGGAGACGGCGCGGTTGCGGCGACGGAGCTTGAAAAGTATGCCTCCGTGATGCAGCAGAAGATGGGCATGCTGCCCAGCCGCCCATCGGAGGGCAAAACGGCCTCCGCCCAAGGCGATGCGGCGCAAAAACCCGCGCAGGAGGGGAGCCTGTTTTCCGCAGAGATGCAGGGACAGCTGGAGGCGGTCTTTTCCAGAATGGCGCGGCCATTGGTTCTCAGGCTGTTTTGCGACGAGAGGCCCGTTTCCGCCGAGCTGGAGCGATATGTGAACGAGATGGCCAAGCTCACGGATAAGCTGACGGTCGAGAAGGCGCCTGCGGACGAGGAGAGCGAACGTCCATGCGTGCGCGTTTTGCTCGAAGACGGAACGCAAACGGGTCTCGCCTTTCACGGCGTACCCGGCGGGCATGAGTTTACATCCTTTGTGATGGGGCTGTACAATGCCGCAGGACCGGGGCAGGCGATTGAACCGGACATTGCAAAGCGGATTGACGCGATCGACAAGCCGATGAACGTGAAGATCATGGTCTCTCTCTCCTGCACCATGTGCCCGGAGCTTGTCATGGCGGCGCAAAGGATTGCGGCCGTCAACGACAAGGTGACGGCGGAGGCGTACGATGTTTTTCATTTCCCTGCGCTCAGGGAGCGGTATAAGGTGATGAGCGTGCCCTGTATGGTCATCAACGACACGAACGTGTCGTTTGGCAAAAAGAATATCCGTCAGCTTCTGGAGATACTCGAGAGGGCAGAGCAAAAAATCTGATGCGCTCTGTTAAGCATGTAAATTGCGAATGAGTATTACCACAGCTGCGTTCTCTTTTCTTTAGTTTCGCATCACATTCGTTATGTATTGTACCTCAACACTTTCAAACAAAAAAATGGATTTGACATCTTGACAAATGGTGGGAAGTAAGCTATAATAAGTTTCGCTGATTGAGCAGCAGCCAAGGAGAGTTGGCTGAGTGGTCTAAGGCGCACGACTGGAAATCGTGTGTGGGCTGATACCCCACCTAGGGTTCAAATCCCTAACTCTCCGCCATCATGGTTTGTACAAGCGTACGCAAAAGAAGCGCTCGATGATTCGGGTGCTTCTTTTGTATCCCTTGGAAATTTCCTTTTGGCGTATCGTATTCTTTGCCGCGCCGCATCTGCTCCCGTACATCAAAAAGGGACTGTCAGGATAATTCCGAATATTCTAA
>JAUNPI010000052.1:0-10901 GCA_030536875.1 Clostridia bacterium | reverse complement strand
ACTGGTACACTCGGGCGGTTTTTTTGTGGCCTCTGGTACAGGCCGCACCCCACGTAATCAGCCCCGCGCCTCCTTTCCGCCCGCCTCGACCTCAGGAATCTTTTACTTCAAATCTGCTGAGCACGCTGCGCGGCCAGTTCGACGAGAATATCGAAAAATCCAACGAATACTTCACCGCATCTGTGATCGGCGTATCCATTTTGGCGCTCATCACATGGCTTGCGCGGATCTTCTTTGATCGGGAGCTTCTGAGCCTCTTCGGCGCGGAGGAGAGCCTCATGCCGCTGGCGCGGCGATATGTATTCTGACCATGCTGTTCAACCGACAGATTCTCAAGTATCTTGGCACGAACGCCTTGTCGGTTTACGGCATCATCATCAACATCAGCACCTTTGTGCAGTGCTGCGCATACAGCATCGGCCAGGCCTCGCAGCCGATCTTTTCGACGGATTACGGTGCAAACCGCTTTAACCGAATCCGCGAAACGCTCAAATATGCGCTGGGCACCGCCGCGGTGTTTGGCCTGATCTGGACGGTCATCAGTGAATGCGTGCCGATGTTGTGTTCGTTCTTTCAGGGGACGCATCCATGCGCTTTCGTGGAGCGCGTGGGAGCTTGAACGGGCAGGCTAGACGTGGAGATATTCGGGAAACCGGAGGGGATGATCTCCCCGTCTCGGGGCCAAGGCGGCATACAAAGGCCGCTGCAAGGGAAATTGGGCTCAGCGCTGCTTTCCCTTGCGGCGGTCTTTGATTTTTGTTTAGTCTGGAGGGCGCAAAGCGCATGGAGGGCATTGCGGCTCAATGGGCTCAGCCATTGTCATTGGCCTTGCTTTCGCTCTCCTCTTGGCGTTGCGTGCGCGCGGCCTCGAGATAATTGTAAAACGTGAATTTGCTGATGCCCAGCAGCTCGCAGATTTTCTCGCTGGAACGTGTGATGAGGAACGCGCCCTTGGCGTCGAGAAAGGAGAGAAAGCGGATGCGCTCGTTCTTGTTCATTTCGCTGGGGGTTTTGCCGATCAGCTGCTGAGCCTGTAGGATGAGATAATCGAGCAATCCATTCACGTCGTCGACAAACACTTCTTCCTGGTGCAGGTCGTATTGATTGAATTGCTTGAGGAACCCCTCGAAGCGGACGGTTTCCGTGATGTCATAATTGACGCATAAAGAGCCGATGACGTTGCCCTCGTCGTCTTTGAGGTAGATGGAGGAGGATTTGAGGATTTTACCGTCCGTGGTCGTGGTGATGTAATTGAAGCGGTCGCCGTCCTTCACGGTGCCGCGCAGCACCTCGAGCCCCAGATTGCTGCCGCAGTCTCCCACCTTGCGGTTGGTGATGTGGCCGTTGCGGATATCTGCGATGGTGTGGGCGTAATCCTTGGTGAGATCATGCAGAACCACTTCGCATTTGCTGCCGAACTGTAAAGAGATGAGCTGCATAATCTGGTTCAGAAATTCTGCTTCGTCCTCAATGTGTTTCATCATATCTCCCTGACTTTCAGAATGGTTGTTTTAGTTGCTCAAAAGTTCTGCAGCGACCCACAGCCATCGGCCGGCCGAGGATGTCCAGACCTCGCGATAGGTTGCGATGTTGGCGGGGGGCCAATAGGGAAGATCCTCGTTGCCTTGCGTCTGCACGCCGACGGCGATGGCCCCGACCGTTTCGCCGAGCAACGCGGTATACTGCTGGCCGAAATTGTGGCCTTCGCCGTAGATCAGCGACTGGCCGAACGGGTTTTTCCCCAACGTCCAGTAGAGCTGATCACGGGCGATATCCAGCAGCGCATCGTCGCCGAGCGCGCGTCCCGCCAGAGCTGCGGCCTTACCCATTGCCAGCACGATAGCCGTGTTGCCGCGATAAGAGAAGCAGACGGGGAACTGCTTGAGGTAGTAGCCTTCGCCAAGCTTGATTCCGCTTTGAATCTGCTCGATATGATTTTGTTTTTCCTTGTCAAAATCGACCTGAAGATTCATGATGCGGAAGGTTTCGCGATCCTCCGTTTCGCTCAGAGCGTATACGCCGGCCGGGATCATGCCATAGGGCGCGGCATAGGACGCAATCGCTTTGAGGTACGCGCCGTAGCGGGCGAGAGCTTCCTTCCAACGGGCGCGATGCGGGTGATCCGGCAGCGCTTCCAGCGCGGCGCTGAGGGCCTGCGCAAAAATTTGCTCTCTGGACTGGTGGTTAAAGTGAACGATGGAGCGCTTGTCTGGGTCGCGGTAGAAGAAGCCGCAGAAGGGGAGGGAGGCCTCGCCGGTGTCTTGGCAGGCGAGCAGCAGGTCGGCAAAACGGGTGCAGCAGCCGGCGAATTCTTCGCGTCCGGTCAACCGGTAAAGCTGGGCGGCCGAATAACAGGCCGCGGCCGCATACTGGGACAGGCTGGCATTATAACAATGCTCGGCCGGGTAGGGGAGCTGCATGCCGTTTGCTTCAAAGAGCTCAAGAGCCAGCCGGTAATCGCTGCAAGCCTCATGGCGGCATTTGAAGGCGAGTTCGGGGTCTTCGTCTTCAAGAACCGTGGCGGCGTATGCTTCCACGCCGGAGATGACGAAGTGGTCAAACGGGTTGCTGAAGACGCGAGCCCTTTCGTCATCCCGGTTGCCGATGTAATTGTCGTTCCAGCGGCGGATCCCTGCGCTGGTGGCGCGATAGCCATCCGGGAACTTCATGCGCAGCACGAAATCAAGACCCCAGAGCGCCTCTTCGAGCAGGCGAGCGCGCAGAGAAAGGCTGTTTTTCGCGGCCTGCGCGGTTTCCAGAAGCGCGTGAACGACCTCGGCGGTTTGCAAGGTCTGCTGTGAGACGTCTGCCGCGTCGTGCCATCCGCCGTTGTAAACGAGGGTGAGCCCGTCGTGCTCGGCCAGAATGTCGCCGTGACACGCACCATGCTTCCCGGGAACGGGATAGCCGCAGCGCTCGCAGAACAGGAAATTGATGAACCGCCATATAGCGCTTTCGATCACGGTATCCGAGATGGAAAAGTCCTCTGTTTCCGCGCAGCCCAGCGCCAAGCGATACCGCCCCGGCGTGCAGAGCGGCGAAAAATCCAGAACGGTAAAACGGCCGTGCGCGTTTTCGACTTGGAGAGGAATTCCCTCATAGGCGACCGCGCCGGTTTCGGCGTTCAGCACGCGGAAGCGTTCGCCCTGCGCGCGGGCGACGGCGGTCTTGCGCCCGCCGGTGAAATACCCTGTTGTGGAATAGGCGATGGTATCCTCTGCGCACTGCCAGCCGACCTTCACGTCCGGCTTTTCGATGCGCTGAATCTCGATGTTCCGAATCTGATAGGAGAGCATATCCGAACCGGAGAGCTCGCGCCCGTATTTGTGGATTCGAAAGAAGATGTCGGTGATCTTGTCGTGAGGGATTGTGTCAAATTCCCAGACGCAGGTATTCCAGACGTGGTTTTTGAGGTTCATGCAGTGAAAGCCTTCGCGCGTGTAGGCGTCGGGAATCTTTTTGACGCCGTCGTTTACGAAACCTACCCGCACGTTGGGGCTGTGTAGCCCGTCGCATTCGGGTTTAATCTCAAAGACCAGACGATTGTACTGCGAAAGAGAGAGCCCGCTGACGTCGAGATGGGCGGTCAGCGCGCCGAAGCTGGCGTAATGCCCCTGCTGGTTTTCGCCGGCGCCCCAATTGGGGGATGTCGGCGGGGTATTGAGTTCAAGGGTGCGGCTGGGAAGAAAGGCATGCGTGCCTTCGCCGTCAAAATGCCAGCGGATGTCCTCTTGACCATCCCAAAGGGAAAGGCGCTCGAGCACCTCTTTTTTCAGCTGGCGATCCTCCATTGAGCGCGATGTGTCCGCCGAGAGCGGGAAGTGTACAAAGCCCGTCTTGAGAAGCTGATCCTGAAGAAACCGTTCCATTGTGAAGCCGTACCGTCCTTTCTTGTATTATACTATGCGCTTTTAAACTTGGCAAACTCTTTTTTTGATCTTTTGCCGTGCTTCCGAGAATAGGTTATATCATTTTTTTTTAGATGTCAAGACGAAAACAAGAAAGTTTTTCATTTTATTTTTCCGAAATGGATTGACAATCAAAAAGTTTTTTGATATATTCTGGGTGAAAAAGAAATGACAGACCTACTTGAAACGGAAAAACTCCCTGATTTGCAGAAGGCACCGTGAAAGCATATCCGGCAAGACATTACAAAAAGTTAGAAAATGCAGACTAAAAAATATTTAGGATATGGCGGAGAGGAAAAACCATCTTTCGGCGTTTGCAGGTTCAAAGGCAGAGGAGCAGCTTAACCAGTTGTGCACGCTGGTTCCGCGTAGACAGACACCCATTTCACCCGAAACACAGGACCCGAAACACAGGAAAAGAAAGGACGGATTATCATGAAGAAACTGGTTACTCTGGCACTGGCTCTGGCCGTTATGCTTTGCGGCGCCGTGGCGCTGGCGGAGGTTTCGCCCGACGGCCGGGAAATCATCACGTTCTGGAACAGCTATACCAACGTCGACGAGGCGGCGATCGTCCGAGACGTGGTGGACGGTTACAATGAATCTCAGGACAAATACTATGTAGACATGGTTTCGGCGGGAAGCGATATTCAGAAGATCATCGTGTCCATCGCCAACAGGGAAGCGCCCGACGTCTACCAGACCAGCAACGCGACCATCATCAGCCTGCAGTCCAACGGCCTGCTTTCGCCGCTCGACGACTATGCGAAAGCGGACGGATACGACCTGACGGCGTATTCCACGCAGGCGATTGAATCCAACACGCTGGACGGTCAGGTCTATGGCCTCCTGTTTGGCATCAACATTATCCAGATGTTCTACAACAAGGATCTGCTTGAGCAGTACGGATACAGCGAGCCACCCGAGACGATGGAAGAGCTTTACGACATGGCGGTGACGATCACCTCTTTGGACGAAAGCGGCAATATCGATGTGCTCGGCTATCCCTGCTTCCCCTTTGCTTCCGCCCGTCAGGAACTGATTTATGCGTTTGGCGGCCGCTGGTGGGCGGAGGATGGCGTGACGCTGACGCCGAACGCCCAGGGCGTGATCGACAGCCTGAACATGAACGTCAAGTTCCGCGAGCTTTATGGGATCAACCAGGTGCAGTCTTTCCTGGCGACCGCGAACACCAACCGCTATACTGAGCAGGATATGTTCTTTGCCGGCAAGCAGCTCTTCCGTCTGGATGGGCCGTGGCTCGCCTCGATGATTGAAAACTACAATTCGGACGTCAATTATGGCGTGACGCTGGTGCCCGGCACCGAGGCGCACCCCGAATACCGCGGAGCAAGCCGCTTTGAAACGACCTCCGTGTGCATCCCGGTGACGGCGGAGCACAAGGAAGGCGCGTGGGATTTCATGAAATACTACACCAATTCCGAAGGAACCAAGAAGCTCATCATCGGCCTTGGCAATCTGCCGGCCGCCAAGTGGATGTGGGACGACGAGGAAGTGCTGGCCGTGCCGGTGTTCGATGCGTTCATCGAGGCGCTTCGCCAGGAAAACGGCATCCTTTATCCGAAGATTGCGGAATATTCCAAGTACACGTCCCTCATTGAGGAGCATCTGGACTACGTATACAACGGCGTCATGACGCCGGAGGATGCGATGAATCTGCTCTACGAGCAGGCGAAGAATCTCCAATAAAACTGGGCAAGTAAGACTGGGCAAGCGCGTTCACGAATTTGAGAGGAGTGGTGATGCCTGCTGCGAGCACAGGCGCGCAGCAGGCATCACAAATAAAAAGCATGAAGAATTCGGAGCATTTAAGGCGAAGACACAGTGCGATAGAAGCGCGTGACAACCGCAATGGATTCCTCTTCGCACTGCCGTGGATTATCGGTTTTCTCATCTTCAGCGTATACCCGCTGATTGCATCCTTCTATTACAGCTTTACGGAGTTTAATCCCATCACGCCGGCCAAGTGGATTGGGCTGGAAAATTACCGCTATATCTTTCAAGACCCGCTGGTGGCCAAGAGCCTCAAGAACACCCTGTTTATTGCGTTTGTCTCCACGCCGCTGAACCTGTTTGTCGCGCTGCTGCTGGCCGCGCTGGTGAGCAGTTATTTCAGGGGCCGGGGCTTGGTGCGCACGATCTTCTTCCTGCCGTCCATCATTCCCAGCGTGGCGGCGACCATGATTTGGATTTGGATGTTTGACCCGACATACGGCTTTATCAACAACGTGCTCGGCATGCTGGGAATCAAGGGGCCTGCGTGGCTCATCAATCCGGCGACGACCAAATGGGCGCTGCTGCTGATGGGCACATGGTGTACCGGAACGACGATGCTCATCTGCCTAGCCGCGCTTCAGGATGTGCCCAGAAGCTACTATGAATCGGCGGAGATCGACGGGGCTAACGCCGTGCAGCGCTTTTTCAAAATCACCATTCCCTGCATCGCGCATGTGCTGGTCTATCAGGCGATTTTGGGGTTCATCGGCGCGTTCCAGTATTTTAATCAGGTGTATATCATCACGCGCGCATCCGGCGGCGACGCATACAGCGGCGGGCCGGCCAACTCCATCCTGATGTATCCGCTGTACATCTTCTACAATGCGTTTGGGTACTTCAAGATGGGCCGCGCCTCTGCAATGGCCTATATCCTGTTCCTGATTATCGGCATCCTCACGCTGATCATGACGAGGGTGAGCCGGAAAGTAACCGATTACGCGGGAGGTGAATGACAGGATGAACGTTCACACGGCCCACCGCCGCAGGCGAATTGGAAAGCGGCAGATCGCGATGCTGTTCAAGTATGCGCTCATCGCCGTACTCTGTGTCATCTTTCTTTCGCCCTTTGTGGTCATGATCACCACGAGCTTTAAGAGCAACAGCGACGCCTTTACGCTGCCGGTGAAAATCCTGCCGCGCACGGTGGTGCTCACCAATTTTTCGGAGGCAACCTCTAAGATCCCGTATTTCCTGTATTATCGCAACACGATCTTCATCACGGTGCTTTCCGTGCTGGGGCAGGTGTTGGTGACGCCGATGATCGCCTATTCGCTTTCCAAGATCCGCTGGAAGGGCGCGCCGTTCATTTCGGGGCTGCTGATGGCGACCATGATGATTCCGCATGCGGTGACGATGATTCCGGTGTACAAGATCTGGTCTACGCTCAGGCTGACCAATACCTATGCGCCGCTCATCCTGCCCTGCTTCTTCGGAAGCTCATTCAATATTATCATCGTTCGGCAATTTTTCAACGGCCTGCCCAATTCGCTGTTTGAGGCGGCGAAGATCGACGGGGCCAATGAATTGCAGCGCTATTATATGATCGCGCTGCCGCTCTCCAAGCCCGCGTTGACCACGATTGGCATCTATGCCTTTTTGAACGCATGGTCGGATTATATGAACCCGTTGATCTACATCAACAAGCAGGAAAAGTATACGCTTTCGCTCGGCTTGCAGAGCTACATGAGTCAGTTTGCGATCAACTGGCCGCATCTGATGGCGGCAGCGACGCTCTTTGTCATTCCGGTCGTGATCTTCTTTGCCATTTTCCAGCGAAATTTTGTAGAAGGCGTTGCGACGACGGGCATGAAGGCGTGATGCAGCCGCTTTGTCAAATGAAAAAGCCTGCTCAGCGAGGGCATGGATTGCGTGTCGGCTGCGCGCGAACAGGCATGGGCGAAACCAAGACGACAGAACATATCGCGCGGGCGTGCTGAGAGCGCGCTGTGCGAAACCATTGAAAAGGAGAGAGATCCGATGGATGTTTATCAGAGGATGAAGGAACTGGGCTGTGTGCTGCCGCCGCCGCCGGCCAAGGGCGGAGCCTATGCGAGCGTCAAGCCCTTTGGAGAAAGGCTGATCTACGTTTCGGGATGCGGGCCTGTGCTCGACAAAGCGATCAGCGGCAAGCTCGGCAGGGAGATCGACATCGAGACGGGCATGACCTGCGCGCGCAACAGCATGCTCAACGTGCTTTCGGCGGTGCAGCGTGAAATTGGCGACCTCAACCGAATCAAGAGCGTGGTGAAGATTCTCTGCTTCGTCAACAGTGCGGACGATTTCGATCAGCAGCCCGTGGTGGCCAACGGGGCGACGCTGCTGCTTGCAGAGCTGTTCGGCGAGCAGGCGGGGCTGCCGGCCAGAAGCGCCATTGGCGTCAATGTGCTCCCGGGAAACATCCCGGTGGAAATTGAAGCGATTTTTGAACTGAAGGACTGAAAGGCTGCGGGGAATGGAGAGATGAATTATCTGGGCGTAGACTGCGGCGGCACGAAGACACTGTTTATCGTGGCGACGGAGGAAGGGAAGATACTCGCCTCATACCGCACGGGCAGCGGCAGCTTCTTTGGCAAAGAGAAAGAGGGCATTCGCGAGCTGGTCGCACAGGGCGCGGCGCAGGTCTGCCGGCAGGCGGGCATCGACATGGAACAGATCGACTATGCCGGCTTGGGCTTTCCGGGATATGGGGAGAAAGAGGGCAGCGAAGAGACCATTCTGGCCGCCTGTGAGGAGGCTCTTTTGCCGGGCAAGGTGGTCTGCGCGTGCGACTGTGCGCTGGGCTGGGCCGGATCGCTGGCGATGGAACCCGGAATCAATGTCATCGCCGGAACGGGCTCAAACTGCTATGGCGTCAACGAGCGCGGCGAATCGGCCAGGGCGAGCGGCTGGGGCGCATGCTGCGACGAGGGTTCCTGCCGGTGGATTGGCAATCGATTGATTCAGATTTTTGCCAAGCAGGCCGATGGCAGGCTGCCGCGCACGCTGCTTTACGACCGTTTCCGCGAGCATTTTCACATTCAAAACGACACGCATTTCGTGTATACGCTCAATCACGAGGTGATGCGCAGCGGCTCGGATGTGGCCCAGCTCCAGCGCATCGTGAAGGCGCTTTACGATGACGGCGATCCCTATGCGGGGATGATTTACCGGGAGGCGGCCAAGGAGCTGGCGCTTACGCTGCATGCCGTGGCCAAAAAGCTGAACATGGGCCCCGGCTATGCGGCTTCCTATTCCGGCGGCCTGTTCCAGATTGGAGAAGCCATTCTGGAGCCGCTCAGGCTTGAGGTGGCGATGTTGGGCGGCAAACTCTGCGCGCCGAGGTACACGCCGGAGCAGGGCGCGGTGCTCATGGCGATGCGCGCCGTCAACCCGGAAATCTCGTTTGATCATTTGCGATTTACCGACTGTTAAGCTTCCGGGCTTCTGCCCGGGGCATGGGAAAGGATGAAAGAAATCATGACAGAAACCATGACGGTGAGCATGCTGGACTGCATCAAGCGCGTACCCGAGCGGCTTGATTGGATTTTGAGCAATCGGGAAAGGACTTTTTCAGCCCTGCGCGGCGAGGCGAAGGCGCGCGTTGAGAAGGCGGATGAAATCGTCATGATTGGCTCCGGCACCTCCAACACCAGCGCCCTGACCGCTCGATTTGCGGCGGAAAAGGGCGCGAAGATCCGCGTGACGGCGATCCTGCCGACGGATTTTCTCTATCATATGAGCGTGTATAACCCGAACGCGCTGTATGTGTTTACCTCGCAGACCGGCACTTCCGCTATGGTGCGCGTAGCGATTGCCAAGGCCAAGAAGATCGGCGGCTTTACGATCGCCGTATCGGAAAGCGCGGACACGCCGGCGGCGAAGGAAGCCGACCTGTTTATCGACATGGGCTGCGGTAAAGAGGAATATGGGATGCGCACCATCGGTTACAGCACGTCGGTGCTGACGCTTGCCCTGCTGGGCATGGAAGTCGGGCGGATCGGCGGCCGTCTTCCGCAGGCGGAATTTGAGGAATATCTGGCGCAGGCGCGTGCGGCGGTTGCGGCAACGCCGGAGATCATCCGCAAGGCGGAGAGGTGGATGGATACGGACAGGCGGAACATGCTTCGCTCGGACTGCCTTGTCTTTACGGGCACCGGCGCGCTGGCGGGCGTCGCTATGGAGGCGGCCGTCAAGGTGTGGGAAACGCCGCAGATTACGGCCCTTGGCTGTGAGCTGGAGGACGGCATGCACGGGCCGAATTACGGCTATTCGCAGCGCCACTGCGTCATTGTGCTCAACGACGGCGGGGTTGAAAACGATAAGGCGCTCGCCCTTTGCCGCTACATGAAGGGCGAGATGAACAACGGATTCCTGATTGGCGCCAACCCCGTGGACGAACACGACCTGGCGTTTGACCCGGCCGGCGGTATCCTGAGCTGCTTGGAGTTTGCCAGCGCGATTCAGGTGGTCGCTTACCGGCTCGCCGTCGATCAGGGGCGCGACCTATTTCACCGCAGTCATGGAAACATGGGCAAATACTTCAGCTCGCACAGAGCGCTGAGCCCGGAAGAGCTGAAACTGTGAACGACTGCATTCATGCGATAAGGTAAAATGAAAAGAGACGGAGAGAACATGTTTTTGAACCCTACCCGCGCAGAGGGCGGCCCGGACAGGCAGGTGGTCCAAGCGCAGCTTCGGACGCTGCTGGTTATCGCCATCCCCATCGCGCTTCAGACGCTGCTCAACTTCTCGGTCAATCTGCTGGATTCCGTGATGCTCGGCAGCCTAGGGGAGGTGCAGATTTCGGCTTCCGCGTTGGCCAATCAGGCGTTCTTTGTGCTCTCGATGGTCATTTACGGCATTGTGGGCGGAAGCAATGTGCTGGTAGCGCAATTCTGGGGGCACAAGGACAGAGATGCCATTGAGCGGGTGATGGGGTATACCTACCGGGTGGGCGTCGGTTTTGCCGTGCTGATGACCGTGCTGTGCATGGCTCTGCCCGGTCAAGTGCTTTCGGTATTTTCACCGGATCCGATGGTGATTGCCCAAGGAACGCCGTATCTGAGAATTGTGGCCGTTTCGTATGTGTTCTATGCGGTGACGACGCTGACGAGCGGCACGCTGCGCTCGGTGCGCAATGTGCGCATTTCGCTGATCCTATCGATTGTCTCGCTTATGACCAACGGCACGCTGAACTACGTTTTAATCTTTGGCAAA
>JAUNPI010000218.1 GCA_030536875.1 Clostridia bacterium | reverse complement strand
ATGTTGTTTCTCCCTGCACGCTCTGCCGGAAGCAGCCAAGCAGCTCCCGCGCCGCGCGGGAGAGATAGGCGTCCTTCGGGGTGACGATGCTCAATTCCCAATAGGCGCTGTAGCGCTCGGGGATCATGAAATAGCTCGGCTGATACGCCTGTCCGCCGAGAATGCCCACGTATTGGCGCGGCACGAGCGTGTAGCCCATGCCCTCGGCGGCGAGGCGGCGGAGCATTTCGTAATTCCGGCTGGTGAGCACGATGCGGGGCGTCACGCCCGCCGCCGCCAGCACGCGGTTGGTCACATGGCGGATGCGCTGCCCCTGCGTGACCATGAGAAACGGCGCTTCCGCGAGGCAGGCGGGGTCAAGCTCGGGATACGGCTCCCCCTCTCGCCAAACGGCTTCCTTTCTATAGGGCGTATCCGGCGGCGCGGCGATCAGGAACGGATCTCGGCTGAGCACCTCATGGGTGAGCGAGGGATTGCGGGTCACGCTGTCGTCCAGCCCCGTATGCATGATGGCGAAATCGAGCTTGCCGCTCAGCAGGCTCCGCTCCATCTCATCGGTCGTCTCCTCCCTCACGCGCAGCTCGATCCCCGGATGCGCGCTGCTGAACGCCGGCAGAAACCGCGGCAGATGGTCTGTCGCCAGATAGTTGGTGATGCCGAAGGTCACGCGCCCGCGGGCAAGCGCACTCTCGTCGCTGAGCTCCGCCTCAAACGCCGCATAGACGCGCAGCACCTCGCTGGCCATGCGGTAGTATTTCTCCCCCGCATAGGTCAGCAGCAGCCCATCCGACGTGCGCCGAAAGAGCTTCGTGCCCAGCTGACGCTCGATGGTCATGACGCAGTGGCTGAGCGACGGCTGGGTCAGATAGAGCTTCTGCGCCGCGCGGGTGATGCTCCGCTCATCCGCGATGGTCTTGATGTATAGCAGCTCCCGAGATGTCATGGGCGCGCCGCCTTTCTTTTGCCCTTCTCATACGGCTCGATGAGCCTGCGGCGCAGCACCTCCTCGCGCGCGACGGAATAGCCGAAGAAGCCCTGCGGCCTGTCCGCAAGGGGGAAGTATTCGCCGTGCGCATAGCCGACCAGATGCGCCCGCGCCATGTGCAGGCTGCCGTCCGCATCAAAGAGCGAATCCCGCACGTACACCTGCTCGACCTTGGAGAGGAAGAGATCGTGCGAGCCGAGCGGAATAACCCGCTCCACGCGGCAGCAGAGGAAGGCGGGCGACTCGCCCAGCGCGGGCGCGGGGAAGCCCTCGATCTCCTTGGCATGCAGCCCCAGCTCGGCGAACTTATCGACATCGCGCCCGCTCTTCACCCCGCAAAAGTCTGCCGCACGGCACAGCCTTTTGTCTACAAGGTTGACGCAAAACGCGCCGGACTGCTTGATCTGCGCGTAGGAATGGCGCTCCGGGCGGATGGAGACGGAGATCATCGGCGGGTCGGAGTTGACCACGCCCGCCCATGCGACGGTGATCAGGTTATCGCGCTCAAAGCCCGGCTCCGTTCCCCGGCAGGAGAGCAGCACCGCGGGAATCGGCGCAAGAAACGTCGTCGCCCCGATGGGGCGAAAGGATTGCGGCATGGTCAACCTCCTTGATTTCCCAATTTATACTATTTTCGCTTTACACTGTAGGCATGAGACATCTTCTTTCGTGGCGGGTAGTCGGTTGATTTGTTGCAATTTCATTGGATCACCGAGACGTTGCGCTCCCGCTTTTGCATGATGAGTGGTTCTCAATCTTAATCTTCTTCCGAAAAAATCCGATACAGCCGCATAGTTTCCATGCGGTGGAGCCGGATTTTTTCTTTTAACTCCGCAATCTGCTCCGCATGATCTTCCACAAAAACCTTATCGTACAGGCAGAAGATAAATTGAAGCTTTGAGTATCCGTCATGGGTGGAGACAAAAATATCTTCTGCTGCTGCGACAATCCTCGAAAACGCGGCCAGCCCTTCCGGATCGGCGTTGCCTAACACAAGTCCTTCTCCTATGTAGACAAGCCGGCCGGTCAAGGAATCTTCCTCCATGTTCAGTTCCACTCGGCCCCCCTGAGTCTGGGCAATCTCGCACAGGGCCGGATAAAATTCCTGTTCCAGCCGGTTCCAGCGTTCTTCATTTTTTGTTCTGGCATATTGAGATTCCTGAGCATCGACCAGATCCATCGACAGCTGAAAGCGCTGCCATTCCCGTTTGCTTGGGGACGTCCGCGGTTCCGCCAGCAGCTCCTTCATTTCCTCATTGTATTTTGCTATAAAATCTACCTCTTTGTGCATCCTTGTTCTCCTGTTTTGTTTGTAAAAGTGAACCAGTTACCTGACAGCGTTTCCATTTCCCTGCATGGAACGCTGTCAGAAATATTTTACAACAGAATAATGGATTACCCTGTGTAACTTCTTCCAGTCGCCCCTATTTGACGATTACGGATAAACTGAGGGGACGCTGAAAGTCGATTAGGGCTTTGGAGTATGCTCGCATGAATTCTCAACAAAGGCAAGCCGATGAGAGGGTTGCCGCTTACGGTTGACGCTTATCTTATGACCCGGAAAAGATCCTTATCGGATTCCAAAAAGAAATCAGCCCCACAAATATGGGACTGACTTCTTTTTGGAATCCGGCAACGACCTACTCTCCCAGCTCGTCTCCAAGCAAGTACCATCGGCGCCGAAAGGCTTAACTTCTGTGTTCGGTATGGGAACAGGTGGATCCCTTTCGCCATTG
>JAUNPI010000217.1 GCA_030536875.1 Clostridia bacterium | reverse complement strand
AATCAAGAAGTTCTTGAAAAGCGGAGTCATGGAAAACGGTGTAAAGATTGCCACGACGGAAGGAAGCCCGCAGGGCGGCCCGCTGTCACCACTCTTGGCCAATGTGTACCTGAATGAATTCGACTGGGAATACGAAAGGCGTGGCGTGCCGGTGATTCGGTATGCGGACGATATTGTACTCCTATGCAAGAGCCAGAGAGCAGCGAAAAGGCTGCTGGAAAGCAGCATTCGTTATCTGGAAGGGAAACTGAAGCTTAAGGTGAATCGGGAGAAAAGCCACATCGCCAAGGTAAACGCAACGAAGGAATTCAAGTTTCTGGGCTTTGCATACAGCAAAGGAAAGGATGGGCTGTTTATTCGAGTCCATCCCAGGGCTCTGCTGAAAGCAAAGAACAGACTGCGCGCAATCACGAGGCGGAACCGCGGAGTCAACGTCCGGAAGGTCATGAAGGAGATACAGGTCTACATGACAGGATGGCTGAACTACTACGGAATAGCGTCCCTAAAGACAAGAATGAAAGAATGGGACGAATGGCTGCGGCGACGAATCCGAATGTACATCTGGAAGCAATGGAAGAAACCGAAAACCAAGCTCCGGAACCTCGTTAAGCTGGGCGTTCCGGAGTACTTCGCCAGAATGGCGGCAAACAGCCGGCGAGGGTATTGGTTTACGGTGAGAACAGGAGCTGTTGAAAGAGCCATGACAAACGAAAGACTCATACGCGCAGGATACTTTGAACTCTCCCTGGCGTATGAGTCTATTCAGTCTGCTTGTATGGGACGCGCCGTGTACCGAACGGTACGCACGGTGCGGTGAGAGGACGGGAGTTAGTCACTCCCTCCTACTCGATTGCATGCGCTTGTTGGAATGGAGCGCTTTCGCGCCGCGCTCTGCATGGCGAGGCGATTGAAAGGCAAGCCGAATCAGAGGCTCTCAAGGAGGGCTTCCGCTCTGGCGAGCCGCTTTTGGGCGTCGGCGGGGGAGGTGCGCATCACCCAGGCGGCCTCCTCAGCGGTGAGGCCGTGATACAGGCAGAGCAGCGCGGCTTTGCGCTCGGGCGGCGGAAGCTTAGCGAGCGGGACGCCGCGCGCGGCACCGCTGCCCCGGCAGGGGCAGCGGTCAAACGCCAGACGCAGGAGGCAGGCTAAAGCGCTGGGCCCGCCATGAGAAAATCGCATGTCTGCATAGGCCGCGGCAAAGGATGCCGTCACGACCTCGCGGGATGCGCGCATGTCGCCGCAGAGCAGATAGCACGTGCGCAGCAGCGCATCGCCATATTCGCGCATCCAGCTCATCAGGAGCGCCTCGTCCGCGCTTGTGGGGCTTAAATCGAAGAGCATGTCGTTCACCCAAAATCATTATAGCGGAAAATCCGCTAAAAAGCAATAGCGGATTTTCCGCTAAGATATACTAAGCCATACCAAAGGCGATTTCGGCAGACAGGGTGAGCGGCGTGTATAAGCGGATTCGTGATCTTCGGGAGGACAAGGATCTGACACAGAAGAAAATGGGGGAGATTCTCTCCTGTTCCCAGCGGGTATACAGCAATTACGAGCGCGGGGAGCTGGATATTCCCACCGAGATCTTAATCAAGCTCGCCAACTATTACGACGTGTCGGTCGACTATATTCTGGGCAGGACGGATAAACCGGAGGTGAACCGGTAAAGGGAGCGCGAACGCTCCCCTTTTTTTGATGGTTTGTTTTTTACCTGCCTTACAGCGCCATCAGCAGCGTTCCCGCGCCGATGAGCAGGCAGCCCGCCAAGGATTTCACCGTCCACTGTTCATGCAGGAAGACGACAGCCAACACAAACGTGATGACCACGCTCAGCTTGTCGATGGGCACCACCTTGGACGCCTCGCCCAGCTGAAGCGCCCGATAGTAAAAGAGCCAAGACGCGCCTGTCGCAAGGCCCGAGAGGATCAAGAACAGCCAGCTTCTCCGGCTGATTTCGCCGATGCCGCTCTGCGCCCGGGTCAAAAACACCATGCCCACGACATGGCGACGACGACCACGGTGCGAATCGCCGTGGCGAGGTTGGAATTGACCCCGTCAATGCCCACCTTCGCCAGAATGGATGTGAGCGCCGCGAAGACGGCGGAGAGAAGCGCGCAGATCAGCCACATGGAACAGTCCCCCTTGATGTGAATGACACTATTGTATCACAATCAAGGGGGACTGTATAGCCTATGGCGTGCAATTGGCCGGATTATGTTTTCATCTTCGGCTTGAAGATCAGCGCGGCGAGGTAGCCGAAGAACACCGCGGCCGCGATGCCGCCCGCGCCCGCCGTCACGCCGCCCGTGAGCGCGCCCATGATCCCGTCGCTTTTGACCGCCTCGATCGCGCCGTGGGCGAGCGTATAGCCAAAGCCCGTCAGCGGCACGGTTGCGCCCGCGCCGGCGAAGTCGATCAGCGGCTTATACAGCCCCAGCGCGCCGAGGATGACGCCCGCCGTCACATAGCCCACGAGGATGCGGGCGCTTGTCAGCTGCGTCTTGAGGATCAGCAGCTGGCCGACCGCGCAGATCAGCCCGCCGACCACGAACGCCTTGACGTACATGAGCAGCATCTGAGTCCATTCCATCGCTTATCCCTCCCTGTGTTCGATCACAACGGCGTGCGCCACGCCCGGGATGCTCTCGCCCTGCATGGTGCTTGTGGGGCTGAGCAGCGCGCCCGTCGCCATAAAGGCGATACGCCGCAGCCTGCCCGCCTC
>JAUNPI010000216.1 GCA_030536875.1 Clostridia bacterium | reverse complement strand
ATGCGTTCTTTCTTGATGCGTTCAGCCTTTATACATTCCGATTGTATACCGGCGTAACCAGCTCCTTGCGCCGAACGATCAGCAGGATCATGCACAAAAGGGAGCCCGCGGCAAACCCCAGCGCCACCGCACGCGGGGAAAAGCGCTCGCCCAGCGCCCCGGCGCACAGCTGCACCGCCATCGCTCCAAGCGACATGAGCACTTCAAACAGCCCGTTGACCCGCGCACGCATGTTCTCCGGAATATAGCTCTGCGTCGCCGCGGCGCGCACAGCCGCCGTCTGCACGCCCAGAAAGCCGCAGACAAACCGGAGAACAAGCATCGCCGGATACGCCGCAAACAGCAGGATGCCATCAAAAACCTCATAAAGCGCATAGACCTTCACCGTAAAAGCGTATCGCTTTTCCTCCGGAATCTGAATGAGATAATGCAAGGCCGAGCCGATCACGCGTCCCAGCATCTCCGCCGAGGTTAAAAGGCCATACATCGCTGTCGTCAGATGGCTTGATCTGCCAAAGTGAGCCAGCGTCATCAGCGAGTTGCCGCGCCCCGCCGCGTTGGTCGCCATCATGTAAAGGTAAATGTTGCGTACGCCCTTCTCGCGCTTCAAATACCTGACGCCCTCCATCATCTCGCGCCCATACTCGCCGGGGGCTCCGCGTCGCCGCGGCCTTTCCGGGGGCGCATAATCGATCTGCGATTCGAATGCCGAGGCAAGCAGCAGCAGCGCGCCCTCGGACAAAAACAGGAGCTCAATGCCAAACCGGGCGTAAATGAGCGCCGCCAGCGGCGTCACCACGGTCATCGCCAGCGGATAGATCACGCCGGAGACGGCGTATCCCTGCTGCGCCATGCCCTGCGGAATCAAATCGGGATACAGGCAGTCATACGTCAGGCTGTATACCGTTCCCACGCATCCCGTCACGAGGCTAAAGAGCAGATATGCCTCATAGCGAAAGCCAATCCGCCGAATGACCACGAGAAACAGCAGATACAGCGCGCCCGAGAGAGCGTCAAGCCCCACGATCACCCGCTTTCTGTTGACGCGGTCGATCACAGGCGCCAGCAGGATGGGCAGCGTAACGCCCGGCAGCATCGATATGACGGCAAACACGGCGCTCAGCCACGTCGACTGCGTCTGATCGAACACAACCAAGCTGAGCCCAATCCCCATCGCCGTTCCGCCGATCGCGCTGATCATCGTGCCCAGCGTGATGATGGTAAAGTTTTTGTTCCAAAGCCCCGAGCGGTTTGCTTTCATCGGATTTTCCTCGATTTCTTTCCAATTTTATGCATCTTTTTATGCATCATCTTCATGCATCCAGCATAGCATAAAATTCAATCCGATGAAACCCCGTTGTTTTGAGAAAGTTCTCTTCAAAAAGCCCGTTTAAACGGCGTTCATTCTCTATTTTGAAGAAAGAATGTCCATCCCAAGCGCCTCGCTGACGCGCAGCGCATCCTTATAGCGCCGCTGGCGCTTATACAGCTTCATCAAATACCGCCCATAAAACTGCCTAAAGCCATGCCCCAGCGCCTGTCCCGCCTCGTCGTACAGATACGTCAACACCTGCTCATATTCCGGCAGTTCACAGCATTGCGGGTCAAAGAACAGCTGCGCAAAGCGCAGCATGCCGCCCAGCATCTCCAGCTCACGCTCCGAAGCGTGAACGATTTCCTCGGCGCATGCCTTCGCCCGCTCCATATGCCGCTCAGCCTCCTCGCGGCTGCCTGCCTCCAGATGGACGATCGCAAGCTTCTGATGGAGCAGCGCGTTGTGCCAGGGGTCCTTTTCCATCTCTCGTGCCGCAGTGAGATAGCCGAGCGCGCGCTGCGCGTCGCCCAGCTCCAGATAGGTGGAGCCGAGGTTGTAGGCCGCGTAATCCGTCACATCTTCCCGATAGCCGCGCGTGAGCGCCCTTGCGCGCTCATACTGCTGCTGCGCCTCCCGGAGATCGTATCGATTGCAGGCGCAGCTGCCCAGCAAATAGCTGCTCCAAATCATGATGTGCGGATTGCCCTGCTCGCAGGCGAGCGCATAGGCGCGCCCGGCGAGCTCCTCGCTGCGCCCATATTGTCCCAGCCAATAGAAGCATTCCGCACGCCGGTAGAGCGCTACACAGCTGGGAAGCAGCGCGGCCGCCTCTTCCAAAAGGCGCGCGGCGTACTCAGGGTTCTTTTCCATTTTGGCTTGGGCGATCAGCGCACGCTGGCGCAGCGGCGCATTCAGGCAGCCGAAAAACGGCTCCAACCGCTTTTCGGCTTCCCTCGCTTCCTCCCATGCCTGCTTTTCGGCGGCGCGGTAGAGCCGGTAGACGGCATAGGAAAGCGCGAACTCGCTTCTCTCGAGCCTCCCGCCCTGCTCCAGAAAAAACGCCTCCGCTTCGCTGCAGGGTTCTCCTGCGTCGGCGTAAAAGAAATACGCTTCAAGTCGGCGCTCTGCCTCGCGCATAAGCGCCTCATCGCGGACAAACGCGACGCCCAGCGTCTCAAAAAGCCGGTCGATGATCTCCCTGCCGGGCTCCACAAGCCCCTTTTCAATCTTACTCAGATAGCTGGGCGCGCAGATGCCCTTTGCCAGCCCTTCCTGTGAAAGATTCCGATTCAACCGCTCGCTGCGGATCAGATACCCCGTATATGCGCTCATGGTCGTCGCCTTCCTCTCATGCGGCCATTATACCACAGATCTTCCCTTCGCACCGTATCCGCCGCGCAGAAGGCGGAAATACTTTCT
>JAUNPI010000051.1 GCA_030536875.1 Clostridia bacterium | reverse complement strand
GTCAATATTTTTGACTGAGGAGGCGTTGCGCAGCGATTGACAATAGGTCGGATAACCGATATAATGGTGATAAAGGAGGGGGATTCATGACGATCAACGCGATGATGGCGCGTAAAAATATGAGTATGTACCGTCTGGCACAGCTCAGCGGTCTGCCTAAGACAACGGTCATCGATATCTGTTCTGGGAAAAGCGCAATTTCCGGCTGCACAGCCAAAACCGTATGGAAGCTGTCCCAAGCGCTGGGCTGCACGATGGAGGAATTGATGGAGGAATCCGTATATGACGCGAAAAGCGGACGTCCTCTTTCGCCGGATTATCTGGAAAAGGGGCTGCCTGCGTTCCTCAAGGCATCTATAGAAGCCATGCAGAACTCTTGGGCTGTAGAGGACAGCGGCAAACGGGATTTGCACTGGGATGCAGTCTGGTGCGGTCTGAACGCCGATATCAACGAGGCGCAGACGGAACAGCTGATTACGCCGGAACAGGCTGCCTACCTGAGAAAGAAGTATTTGCGAATGGAGGATCGCAATGATTGATTTCACCGGCCTTCCAAGGCGGAATAAAACCTATGCCGGCGCTAACGGCAATAAGATCGCGGTCGTCTATGAAGGGAAGCAGTATATGCTGAAATTTCCGGCTCCGCCCACGCGAAACAAGGAGATGAGCTATGCCAACGGATGCATATCCGAATATCTGGGCTCCCACGTGTTCCAGATGGCGGGCATTCCCGCGCAGGATACGCTGTTGGGTGTGTACACGAAGAACGGGCGCGAGCGGGTGGTTGTCGCCTGCCGGGATTTTACAACCGACGGCTCCGTTTTGCAGGACTTTGCGTCGCTGAAAAACACGATCATCGATTCCGAAAGGAACGGCTATGGCACCGAGCTGTCGGACATCATGGAGGCCGTTGCGGAGCAGCAGGTTTTCGATCCGGTCATGCTGAGGCGCCACTTCTGGGACGTGTTTATCGTGGACGCCCTGATCGGCAACTGGGACCGGCACAACGGAAACTGGGGGTTTTTGTATTACAGCCATACAGATCAAATGACGCTTGCGCCCATTTATGATTGCGGCAGTTGCCTGTATCCTCAGGCGGACGATACAATCATGCAGGCTACGTTGGATGATCCGGCTGAAAGAAACTACCGCATCTTTGAAGCGCCTGTTTCCGGAATTCGGGAGAACAACCAGAAGATCCGTTACTTTGACTTTATTTCATCGCTGAAAAACAGAGATTGCAATGAGGCGCTCAAACGGATGGTACCCAGAATTCATATGAACGAGATAGAGGCGCTGGTGGACGATACACCGTTCATCACCGAGCTGCAGAAGCGCTTTTACAAAACAATGCTGGCGGAGAGAAAGGAACGCATTCTGGACTTTTCGCTAAACCGGCTTGTGAAACGGGAGGAAAAGCACAGGACTGAAAGGCAGCCAGATTGACAAACGAGGCGATATCCACCGCCGCCGGCCGATGGAATATCGCCTTTTCCTTTTCTCTTTTTCGATCAACCGCTTTGACTCGGAGGGCTTTCGCCTCGCCGCATTTTTTTGTATAGGGGCAGCGCCGGACGGCGCAGAAACCTTCGTGACCGGACAAAACTTCACACAATCAAAAATAAATTGACGGAAATTGCTCGGAAATGCTTGACAGCTCTTTCAAAAAGGAATACAATACTATATTGCATCAGTATGCAAAATAGGCATAGGTGTGCCCCGCAGGGCATTTCGCTCCGCCCTTATTGTACACCGGTTTGCGCCGTTTGGCAATGGGAAGTTTACGGCGGCTCGCTTATTTTGGGCATACGTCCTTTGCAGTGCTAGACAAGTTAGGGGTGATGGCATTCATGGTTACCGTCCGCGACGCGCGCGAGGAAGCTGAAATCATGAAGTACGTCGGGGTTCACGACGTTCCGCTGGGCAAGGGCAGGGTCCGCAAGAGCTTCGCCAGTATTGACGAAGTGGTGGAAATGCCCGACCTGATCGAGGTTCAGAAAAATTCCTACGAGCGTTTTTTGAAAGAGGATCTTCGCGAAGTCCTCAATGATGTTTCTCCGATTTACGATTTTAACGGCAACTTGAAGCTCGAGTTTATCGATTATACGCTCGATAAGACGCCGAAGAATACGCTGGAGGAATGCCGCGAGCGCGACATGACCTATGCCACCGCGCTCAGGGTGCTCGTCCGCCTGACGAACAACGAGACGGGCGAGGTCAAGGAATCCGAGGTCTTCATGGGCGATTTCCCGCTGATGACGGACAACGGCACCTTCATCATCAACGGCGGAGAGCGCGTGATCGTCAGCCAGCTCGTCCGCTCCCCGGGCGTCTATTACCGCGAGAGCATCGACAAGGCCGGCAAGCACCTGTTCGACACGCAGGTCATCCCCAGCCGCGGCGCTTGGCTCGAATACGAGATCGATTCCAACGACGTGATTTGGGTGCGCGTGGATAGGGCGCGCAAGCTGCCGGTCACAAGCCTTCTGCGCGCGCTGGGCTACGGCACGGACGAGCAGATCTACGAGCTGCTGGGCCATGACGAGAAGCTGGATGCGACCCTCGCCCGCGACGGCGGCGACGACGGCACCCGCCGCACCCGCTCGGGCACGGAGAGCAAATCCGTGGAGAGCGGCCTCATGGAGATCTACCGCCGCCTGCGCCCGGGCGAGGTCGGCACGGTCGATTCCGCCGACAAGCTGCTGCGCTCCACGTTCTTTGATCCCAAGCGCTACGACATGATGCGCGTGGGCCGCTATAAGTACAACAAGAAGCTCGCCATCGCCGCGCGCATTCGCGGCCATGTCGTCGACCAGGACGTCGTCGACCCCTCCACCGGCGAGGTGCTCATCGCCGCCGGCGAGCGCATTCCCGCCAGCAAGACCGATCCGCTTGCCAAGCGCATTCAGGACGCGGGCGTCAACGACATCTGCCTGCGCCTGGAGGACCGCGTCGTGCGCGTCATCGGCAACAACTTTGTGGACGCCAAGGCATGGCTGGACGAGGAGACCGTCGAGCTGGCCGGCATCAACGAGATGGTTCACCTGCCGACCCTGCGCCAGCTGCTGGAGACCGCCGAGCAGGAGCATATGGACGCTCAGGCCAGGACCCGCCTTCTGCACGAAAACCTTGCGGCGCTCATGCCCAAGCACATTCTGATCGACGACATCGTGGCCTCCATCAGCTACCTGCTGAGCCTGCCCTACGGCGTGGGCACCACGGACGACATCGACCATTTGGGCAACCGCCGTCTGCGCTCGGTGGGCGAGCTCTTGCAAAACCAGATTCGCATCGGCCTTGCGCGCCTTGAGCGCGTCGTGCGCGAGCGCATGAGCGTTCAGAATCAGACCGAGGTCAAGCCGCAGGAGCTCATCAACATCCGCCCCGTTTCCGCGGCGATCAAGGAGTTCTTCGGTTCCTCCCAGCTCTCGCAGTTCATGGATCAGCCCAACCCGCTGGCGGAGCTGACGCATAAGCGCCGTCTCTCCGCGCTCGGCCCGGGCGGCCTCAACCGCGACCGCGCGTCCTTCGAGGTTCGCGACGTTCACTACTCCCACTATGCGCGTATCTGCCCGATTGAGACGCCTGAAGGCCCGAACATCGGCCTGATCGGCTCGCTGGCGACCTATGCGCGCATCAACGAATACGGCTTTATCGAGGCGCCCTACCGCGTCATCGACCACAGCGGCCCCGTGCCGCGCGTCACCGACGAGATCATCTATCTCGCCGCCGACGAGGAAGACGGCTGCTTTATCGCGCAAGCCAAAGAGCCCCTCAACCCGGACGGCACGTTCGTCAATGACCGCGTGACCGCGCGCGTGCGCGCCGACGTCCAGAGCGTGGAGCCGGCCCGCATCGACTACATCGACGTGTCCCCGCGTCAGGTCATCTCCGTGGCGACGGCGATGATCCCGTTCCTGGATCACGACGACGCCAACCGCGCGCTGATGGGCTCCAACATGCAGCGTCAGGCCGTGCCGCTGCTGCGCCCGGAGGCCGCCTATGTCGCCACCGGCATCGAGTACAAGGCCGCGCGCGATTCGGGCGTCTGCGTGCTCGCCCGGGAGGACGGCTTTGTGAAGAAGGTCTCCGCCGACACGATCGTCATCGAGGACGAGCTGCACGAGACCCACACCTATAAGCTCACCAAATTCGCCCGCTCCAACCAGTCGACCTGCATCAACCAGCGCCCGATCGTCTCGGCGGGCGAAAAGGTGAGCAAGGGCGACGTCATCGCGGACGGCCCCTCCACCGACCACGGCGAGATCGGCCTGGGGCGCAACGTGCTCATCGGCTTTATGACGTGGGAGGGCTACAACTACGAGGATGCCGTCCTGCTCTCCGAGGAGCTGGTCAAAAACGACGTCTTCACCTCCATTCATCTGGAGAAATACGAGTGCGAGGCGCGCGACACCAAGCTGGGCGCGGAGGAGATCACCCGCGATTTGCCCAACGTCGGCGACGACGCGCTCAAGGATCTCGACGCGGACGGCATCATCCGCATCGGCGCGGAGGTTCATCCCGGCGATATCCTCGTGGGCAAGGTCACCCCGAAGGGCGAGACCGAGCTGACGGCGGAGGAGCGCCTGCTGCGCGCGATCTTCGGCGAGAAGGCGCGCGAGGTGCGCGACACCTCCCTCAAGGTGCCGCACGGCGAGGAAGGCATCATCGTCGACGTCAAGGTCTTTGACCGCAAGGATCACGCCGAGCTCTCCCCGGGCGTCAACCGCATGGTTCGCGTCTATATCGCACAGAAGAGAAAGATCTCCGTCGGCGACAAGATGGCGGGCCGCCACGGCAACAAGGGCGTCGTCTCCCGCATCCTGCGTCAGGAGGATATGCCCTTCCTGCCCGACGGCACGCCGCTTCAAATCGTGCTCAACCCGCTGGGCGTTCCGTCCCGTATGAATCTGGGCCAGGTGCTCGAGGTTCACCTGGGCATGGCGGCCAAGGCGCTGGGCTGGCGCGTGGCGACCCCGGACTTTGACGGCGCGACGTTCGAGCAGATTCAGAGGGCGCTGGAAAAGGGCGGCCTGCGCACGGACGGCAAGACCGTGCTCTACGACGGGCGCACGGGCGACCAGTTCGACAACCCCGTCACCGTCGGCTATATGTACTACCTCAAGCTGCATCACCTCGTCGACGACAAGATGCACGCCCGCTCCACCGGCCCCTACAGCCTGGTGACCCAGCAGCCGCTGGGCGGCAAGGCGCAGTTCGGCGGCCAGCGCTTCGGCGAGATGGAGGTCTGGGCGCTGGAGGCTTACGGCGCGGCGAATACCCTGCAGGAGATTTTGACCGTCAAGTCCGACGATATCGTGGGCCGCGTCAAGGCCTACGAGGCGATTGTCAAGGGCAAGAACATTCCGGCACCGGGCGTTCCGGAGTCCTTCAAGGTGCTCATCAAGGAGATGGAGTCGCTGTGCCTGGACGTCAAGGTGTTTGACAACGAGCGCAACGAGATCACCATCAAGGAGCTGGAGGACGACGACGAGGAGATCGACCGCGGCGGTTCCGGCGACGCCGAGACGGGCGGCGAGGAGACCGCGGGCGAGGCCGGCGAGACCGACGCGGAGGACGAAACCGACGAGCTCGAGGCGGACGACGATGTGTTTGACTTTGACGACGTGCCCAGCTTCGAGGACATCTCCCTGGATGATCTGGACGACAAGTAATGCCGCTTGTCCCTTGAGCGGGCTGGTGTTGGAGCGCAGGCAAGCGCTCGATGTGATTGAAGAAGGGAGTGTACCCCTTTGTCGGAATTGACAAATCTGTCTTCCATTCAAATTTCGATGGCGTCCCCGGAGCAGATCCGCGCTTGGTCTCACGGCGAGGTGAGCAAGCCGGAGACGATCAACTACCGTACCCTCAAGCCGGAGCGCGACGGCCTGTACTGCGAGCGCATCTTTGGCCCGACCAAGGACTGGGAGTGCAACTGCGGCAAGTACAAGCGCGTGCGCAACAAGGGCATCATCTGCGACAAGTGCGGCGTGGAGGTGACCCGTTCCAAGGTGCGCCGCGAGCGCATGGGCCACATCGAGCTGGCCGCTCCGGTTTCCCATATCTGGTATTTCAAGGGCATCCCCAGCCGCATGGGCACGCTGCTGGATATTTCGCCCCGTGCGCTGGAGAAGGTGCTCTATTTCGCCTCCTATATCGTGCTCGACCCCGGCTGCACCGCGCTGCGCGCCAACGCCATCCTGACGGAGACGGAATATCGCCAGCAGATTTCCGCACCGAGCTATCAGCAGGATATCAAGATGGGCAAGCCCGCGCTGCGCGTGGGCATGGGCGCCGAGGCCGTGAGGGAGCTGCTCCAGCGCCTTGACCTCGACGCGCTCAGCCAGCAGCTGCGCAACGAGATCAGCGAGCTCACCGAGAAGGAGCGCGAGCGCGAAACCGAAGGCCAGAAGCGCGCCAAGGCGATCAAGCGTCTGGAGGTCGTGGAGGCCTTCCGCACCAGCGGCAACAAGCCGGAGTGGATGATCTTGGAGGTCGTGCCGGTCATGCCGCCGGATCTGCGCCCGATGGTGCAGCTGGACGGCGGACGCTTTGCGACCTCGGACCTAAACGATCTCTATCGCCGCGTGATCAACCGCAACAACCGCCTCAAGCGCCTGCTTGAGCTCGGTGCCCCGGATATCATCGTGCGCAACGAGAAGCGCATGCTTCAGGAGGCCGTCGACGCCCTGATCGACAACGGCCGCCGCGGTCGGCCCGTCGTCGGCCCGGGCAACCGCGCGCTCAAGTCGCTCTCCGACTTCCTGCGCGGCAAACAGGGGCGTTTCCGCCAGAACCTGCTGGGCAAGCGCGTCGACTACTCCGGCCGTTCCGTGATCGTCGTCGGCCCGGAGCTGAAGCTCCACCAGTGCGGCCTGCCCAAGGGCATGGCGCTGGAACTGTTCAAGCCGTTTGTCATGGAGCGGCTGGTCAACACCGGCATCGTTCACAACGTCAAGAGCGCCAAGCGCATGGTCGACCGCGGCGAGACCCGCGTGTGGGACATTCTCGAGAGCGTCATCAAGGAGCACCCGGTGCTGCTCAACCGCGCGCCGACGCTGCACCGCCTCGGCATTCAGGCGTTTGAGCCGATCCTCGTGGAGGGCAAGGCGCTCAAGCTCCATCCGCTGGCCTGTACCGCCTTCAACGCCGACTTTGACGGCGACCAGATGGCCGTTCACGTTCCGCTGTCGATGGAGGCGCAGGCCGAGGCCCGCTTCCTCATGCTCTGCGCGAACAACATCCTCAAGCCGCAGGACGGCAAGCCGGTTATCTCCCCGTCTCAGGACATGGTCATCGGCTGCTACTACCTCAGCTGCATCCGCCCGGGCGCCAAGGGCGAGGGCCGCAGCTTCGCCAACGAGGACGAGGCCATGATGGCCTACCTGACCGGCCAGCTCGACCTTCAGGCCAAGATCAGCGTGCGCATCGCGCGCGAGTGGGAGGGGAAGACCTACCGCCGCAGCATCGAGACGAGCCTTGGCCGCCTGATCCTCAACGCCAACGTGCCGCAGGATATGGGCTTTAAGCCGCGCAACACGCTGGACGACATGTTCGCTCTGGAGATCGACACGAAGGTCGGCAAAAAGGAGCTCGGCAAGATCGTCGACATGTGCTTCCGCGCGCACGGCGTTTCCGAGACCGCCAAGGTGCTCGACAACGTCAAGGCGATGGGCTACAAATATTCCACCATCGGCGCGGTCACCGTCGCCGTGGCGGACGTCATCGTTCCGCCGGAGAAAAAGCCGATCCTCGAGGACGCAGAGGCCAAGGTGCGCAAGATCGAGAAGAGCTTCCGCCGCGGCCTGCTCACCGACGAGGAGCGCTATACGCGCGTCGTCGAGGTCTGGAGCAAGACCACCGACGAGGTCAAGAGCAAGATCATGAACCACATGGACGAGTTCAACCCGATCCGCATGATGACCGATTCCGGCGCGCGCGGCTCGATCTCGCAGGTTTCCCAGCTCGCCGGCATGCGCGGCATGATGGCCTCCCCGACGGGCCGGCCGCTTGAAATGCCGGTCAAGGCGAACTTCCGCGAGGGACTCACCGTTCTTGAATTCTTCCAGTCCTCCCACGGCAGCCGGAAGGCGCTGTCCGACACGGCGCTGCGCACGGCGGACTCGGGCTATCTGACCCGTCGTCTGGTCGACGTCTCGCAGGAGGTCATCGTCCGCGAGGTGGACTGCTTCGCCGCCCGCCACGAGAAGATCCGCGGCATCACGGTGACCGCCATCGGCTCCGAGCGCGACCCGATCGAAAAGCTCATCGACCGCATCGTGGGCCGCGTCGCGGCTGAGGACGTGATCAACCCGCTGACCGGCGAGCTCATCGTTCCCTGCAACGAGATGATCACCTACGACAAGGGCAACGAGATTGTGGACTGCGGCATCAAGGCCGTTCAGATCCGTTCCGTGCTGACCTGCCGCAACGAGACCGGCGTATGCGTCAAGTGCTACGGTCAGGACCTCGCGCACGGCGGCTATGTCAACGTCGGCGAGGCTGTCGGCATCGTCGCGGCGCAGGCCATCGGCGAGCCGGGCACGCAGCTGACGATGCGTACCTTCCACACCGGCGGCGTGGCCTCCGAAAAGGACATCACGCAGGGCCTTCCCCGCGTTGAGGAGCTCTTCGAGGCGCGCAAGCCCAAGCGCGAGGCGATGCTGGCGGAGATCTCCGGCACGATCGCCATCGGCGAAAACAAGAAGAAGCGCGAGATGATCATCACCAGCGACGACGGCACGATCAAGGCTTACCCGATCGCCTACGGCAGCCGCCTCAAGGTCAAGGAGGGCGACCGCGTCACCGCGGGCGACGAGCTGACCGAGGGCCAGATCAACCCGCACGACCTGCTGCGCATCCTCGGCGTCAAGGCCGTTCAGGAACACCTGCTCAAGGAGGTTCTGATGGTCTACCGCCTGCAGGGCGTCGGCATCGGCGACAAGCATATCGAGGTCATCGTCCACCAGATGCTGCGCAAGGTTCGCGTCGAGGACGCGGGCGACACCAACATGCTGCCCGGCTCGATGGTGGATATCTTCCACTTCGAGAAGGAGAACATGCGCACCATTGAAAACGGCGGCCGGCCCGCGGTTGCCAAGCGCATCCTGCTGGGCATCACCAAGGCGGCGCTGGCGACGGATTCCTTCCTCTCCGCTGCGTCCTTCCAGGAGACGACCCGCGTGCTGACCGAAGCGGCGATCAAGGGCAAGGAAGACCCGCTCGTCGGCCTCAAGGAGAATGTCATCATCGGCAAGCTCATTCCGGCCGGCACGGGCATGCCGCGCTACAAGGACGTCGAGATTCACGAGACGTACTGATCTTCACGCAAGGCATATGGAGCTTTCATACGGAATCTGCAATAGGAATCTGTAATTAAGAATCTGTAATTGGGAATAAACGCCGTAAAGGGGCGAGATGGAAGCGCCGCAGGGGGTTTCGCATCTCGTCCCTTTATGGCGTGCCGCCTGATCGGGCGGCATCCAAAGGGGGGAGCGCGTTGCGTTTTCAAGTGTTTGTGCGGGTTGCGATCGCGGCGGCCCTTTTCGTGAGCTTTGCGGGATGGGCCTTGGCGCAAGAGGCGGTATCCGCCTACAGCAGAACCATCCGGGTCGAGGGGATCGGCGATCTCCCCTATTACGCGCAAAACGACCCGCAATGGGCCGATATCCCCTATGAGCCGCGCGGAAGCGAGAGCCGCCGCTCGATGGAGGACGGCGGCTGCGGGCCGACCGCTCTGGCGATGGCGGTCGCCCGCCAGCTGCCCGAGGAACGCCTGCCCGAGCTGCTGAGCCACGCCGCCAATCCCGAGCGCGGATTTCCCTATTGCGCCTGTTCGGTCGGCGCCTATCGCCACCGCGGGGATCATGAGGTCGCCTTTCCCACGGAACCCGCGGATTTTGCCGGCGCGCTGCCCGTGATCTTCGCGTCCTATGCGACGGGCAACAATGACCATTGGGCGAAGATGCGCCGGGCGGGCGTGAGCGGAACGTCCCTCCCCCTCATGGATATGATCTGCGAGGCATACGGCCTCAGGTACGAGCCCTACCAGGACTGGGAGGATGCGCTGGGGGCGCTGGAGGACGGCTTCAGCGTCATCACCACGGTGACCGAGGGAATTTTTACGGAAACGTCGCACTATCTGTGCATCGCGGGGGTTGCCGACGGCTTTGTGTATCTTCTGGATCCGCTCATGAGGAGCGAATACCCGAGGGACCGGCAAGGGCGGCTCGAGGTCGTCGAGCCGGGCCTTGTCCGCACGAAGCTGGAGGAAGCGGAAAAGCTCCGGCTATATGGGTTTTACGCGATCGGGAAATAAAGACGTGCCGGATGCCCAGCGGGCATCCGGCACATTGCGCGTGAAAACGAAGTTATTCTTTGATGGCCGCCGCGGCAGATTGGCCGGCAAGCCGGCCGGAGGTGATCGCCCAACCGACGCAGGCGGAGGGCATGGATTCATCGCCGTGGACGCCGCCGATGGTCTCGCCGCAGGCATACAGCCCCGGGATGACCTGCTCCTGCTCGTCGTAAACCTCAAAGGCTTCGCTGGTCTTGAGGCCGCCCAGAGAGGTCGCCATGCGCAGATTCTGCTCGATGATGTACCAGCAGCCGTCGTCCTCAAGGGCGACGGACATTTCCTCACGACCGAAGTCGGCGTCCTCGCCCGCGGCGACCATGTCGTTGAAATGCGCGACCGTCGCGGTGAGCGCGTCAGCGGGAAGGCCGGCTTTTTCGGCGGCTTCCGCCAACGTTGCGCCGCGGCGGAAGATGGGCGCGCCCTCCGCTGCATCCAGCCAAGGCTCGACGATATCGGCGGTCAGCCCGGCGCTCGTCGCCATGCTTGCCATCCAGTTGTCATATCCCCTCTGATTCATGATCAGATAGACGACAAGGCCGTCCTGCTTCATGGTCGCCTTTTTGATGGAGACAAAGTCGAGATTTTCATTCATGCAGCGTTCGCCTTGCTGGTTGACATAGATTGCGCCGTCATTGAGCGTGGCGGCCTGAGAAGCCAGCGGGGAGATATAGGCGTTTGCCTTGAAGGCTGTGCCGTCCTCGGTGATGTTGCCGCCCTCTACGGGACGGGTGATGCCCTGCGGATAGGACTTGAGATACTGCATATAGTGCGTCATCGCGCCGACCTCCTGCGCCATCTCGATGCCGTCTCCGGTTGAGGCCGCGGCGCCATAGAAGAGGATGCCCTTTTGGTTCTCCGGGCGCAGCGCGACGCTGGCGCCATAGCCGCCGGTCGCCAAGATGGTCACATCCGCATGAATGCTCAGCGTTCCGCCGGGCGTGGAGCAAATTGCGCCAACCACACGGCCGTCTTCGACGAGCAGGTGCTCTGCCCGGGTTTCCGTCAGCAGCTCACCGCCGATATCGCGATAGTGCTGCTCCATCGTGCCGGTCAGGTAGCCGGCTTTTTTGCCAAGGGGATAGAGCGCGCGGTCGTTGGTGTGCTCTGGAAAATAGCTGAGCTTCTCTTCAAATTCGACCCCGACGGTGTCGTGCAGCCAGTCCACGGCGGCGCCGGTATTGTTCACATACAGCCATGTCATCCGAGCGTCATTGAGGAAGCTGCCGTATGCCATAGCGTCCATGAACATCGTGACGGCGTCGTCGGTCGCGCCGCGAAGGGCCTGCTGCTGGGACATGCCGCCGTTAATCAGCGCGCCGGTCAGCGCGGTCGCGCCGCCGGCTGAGGCCATCTTGTCGATCAACAGAACCTCAATGCCTTCTTCCATCAGCGTCGTCGCGGCAGCCATACCGGAGCCGCCCGCACCGATGACGAGCGCCTGAACGGTGCGCTCTTCGGCGACCAGCTCTTTGGGCGCGGAGGAAACGAGCTTGAGCGCCTCGATGTCGGCGCCGGCCTCGCTCAGCGCGGCTTCCACAGCGGAGAGAATGGCGCTGGACGTGTTGGTGGCGCCGGAAACGGTGTCGACCGCCAGCGTTTGCTCCTCGACGATCTGGGCGGGAATGCGTTCAATAGGGGTTTCGCAGATGCCGGCCGTTTCGCTGTGCGAGGTGACCTGAACGCTTTGAATCGCGTCGGCGGATACGGTCACCTCAAGCGTAAGCGGGCCGTTATTGCCATCGGCCTGCGCGGTATAGGTGCCGGGCGTGTAGACCTGAGCAAGCGCGGGCATGCAGGCCAGCATCAGACAGAGGGCAAGCGCGACGAGGGTCAGTTTTTTCATGGTTTTCGCTCCCTTCCAATGTATACCGCAGCACATTCTTTTTGACGAACCGAAGAACGTACCCAAGAACATACCGAGGTATGTTAACTTGAGCCCATTATAAGGCAATGTGAGGAGATTGTCAATGTTTTGTGAAAAAAGGATTTGGCCGGATTCATCGGCCGGAACTTTGACACAGCATTTCTGCGCGTGCTATAATCAAAAGGACAGGAGGAATGACGCATGATCACCCCGGGAAAACGCCAAATACAGGCGGAAAGCAGCAAAAAGAGACTGCTCAGCGTCGCCGACAGGCTGTTTGTTACCTATGGCTTTCAATCGGTCAGCATTAACGATATATGCCGCGAAGCCGGCTTGACAAAGGGCGCATTTTATTATCATTTTTCCAGCAAAGACGACCTTTATCGCCAGCTGTTCATCCCGCAGCTGGACGCTTATCTCGACGAGCATTATGCGGTTGCAGGGGATGCGGATGCCAAGACGCGCTTTTTATGTCTGGCGCAATGCACGTTTGAACTGGGCAAGCGGCGCGGGCGCGAGATGATGGCGCAGAACACAATATCGATGGTTACGCAGAAAGCTTCCAATCTTTACACGGAGAATCGCACGCACACGAGATTGCTGGACGAGGCGATCGCCTGCGCTATGGAAGAGGGATCCTTCCGCGCCCGGCTGAATAGAGAAGGCTACATCATGCTCTATGCGTGCATGATGAACGGCTTTTTGCTCAAGTGGGAGGGCGCCGACGAGCATGACGACGCCGTCATCGACTGGGACGAATTGCTCCGAGAGGCGATTTCGCTGCTGATTGATGACGGAAAGAGAGGGAAATGAGCCGCCCCCAAACGGGGCAAAACCGCCAAATTTTAGAAAAACCCTTTACAAATCGGGAAAAACCGGGTATCATATTGCCGATACGCAAACGCGATCGAGACAGGACGCCGCCGCCCAAAGCGCGAAGAGAGCCGGAGCAAGGTGCAATTCCGGACGGGGAGGGCCGCTGGGGATCACCTGTCGAGCGGCCCCGCTGAGCGCAAGGCGTCAGGCGGGGACGGAAGGAGCCCCGTTACGGCGAAATGAAGGGGGCGCACAAGGCGGCATCGGACTTGGCGCGCCAAATTGGGTGGTACCGCGAGCAGCCTCGTCCCAAGCAGGATGAGGCTGCTTTTTTGACGCTTATGGAGATGGAGGAAAGCGCATGTATCAGAAGGTTTCAACCGACATGAACTTCGCCCGGCGCGAAGAGGAGATCATGAAGTTCTGGAAGGACGAGGGGATCTTCAAAAAGACGGTGGCGCTCAGAAAGGGCGCCAAGGCGTTTACGTTCTTCGACGGCCCGCCTACGGCGAACGGCAAGCCGCACATCGGCCACGTCGAGACCCGCGCCATCAAGGATATCATCCCGCGCTATCGCACGATGAAGGGCTTCGACGTGCTGCGCAAGGCCGGATGGGATACCCACGGCCTGCCGGTCGAGCTGGAGGTCGAGAAGATGCTCGGCCTGGACGGCAAGCCGCAGATCGAGCAATACGGCATCGAGCCGTTCATCAAGGAATGCAAGAAGTCGGTTTGGAAATACAAGACCGAGTGGGAGCAGATGAGCGAGCGCGTCGGCTTCTGGGCCGATATGGAGGACCCATATATCACCTACGACGACAACTACATCGAGTCCGAGTGGTGGAGCCTCAAGCAGATCCATGAGAAGGGCCTGCTCTACAAGGGCCACAAGATCGTGCCCTATTGCCCGCGCTGCGGCACCGCGCTCTCCAGCCACGAGGTCGCGCAGGGCTACAAGAACGTGAAGGAGACCTCCGCCTACGTGCGCTTCGCCGTCGAGGGGGAGGAGAACACCTACCTGCTGGCGTGGACGACCACGCCGTGGACGCTGCCCTCCAACCTCGCGCTGTGCGTCAACCCGCATGACGCCTACGCGAGGTTCACCGTCGAGGGAACGACCTACATCATGGCTAAGGCGCTGATCGACGCCATCTTCCCGGACAAGGAGATCGAGATCCTCGAGGAGATGCCGGGCGCGAAGCTGAGGGGCATGGCGTATGTCCCGCTGTTCGACTTCGCCGTGGGCAAGCTGAAGAAGAAGGCGTGGTATGTCGTCTGCGACGACTATGTCACCATGAGCGACGGCACGGGCATCGTCCACATCGCCCCGGCCTTCGGCGAGGATGACAACCGCGTCTGCCGCGAGAACGGGCTGCCGTTTGTCAACTTTGTCGACGCGCAGGGCTGCATGACGGAGGAGACCAAGTGGCCCGGCGTGTTTGTCAAGGACGCGGACAAGCTCGTCCTCGAGGATTTGAAGGGGCGCGGGCTGCTGTTTGCCGCCGTGCCGTTTGCGCACGATTATCCCTTCTGCTGGCGCTGCGACACGCCGCTGATCTACTATGCCCGCCAGAGCTGGTTCATCAAGATGACCGCCGTGCGCGATCAGCTGATGCGCAACAACCGCGCCGTCAACTGGATGCCGGAGAACATCAAGGAAGGCCGCATGGGCAACTTCCTGGAGAACGTCATCGACTGGGGTCTCTCCCGCGAGCGCTATTGGGGCACGCCGCTGCCGGTGTGGACCTGCTCCTGCGGCCACATCCACGTGGTGGGCTCCAAGCGGGAGCTGCGCGAGATGGCGACCGCCGAGATCGGTGAGATCGAGCTGCACCGCCCGTATATCGACCGGGTCGTGCTCCGCTGCCCGGAGTGCGGCGGGGAGATGCACCGCGAGAAGGAGGTCATCGACTGCTGGTATGATTCCGGCTCCATGCCCTTCGCCCAGTGGCACTATCCGTTTGAGAACAAGGAGCAGTTTGAGCGCCGCTTCCCGGCGAACTTCATCTCCGAGGCCATCGACCAGACGCGCGGCTGGTTCTACACGCTGCTGGCGATCTCCACCTGCCTGTTTGACACGAACCCGTTTGAGAACTGCATCGTCATGGGCCACGTTCAGGACAAGGACGGCCAGAAGATGAGCAAGCACAAGGGCAACGTCGTCGACCCGTGGACGGTTTTGAATACGCAGGGCGCAGACGCCGTTCGCTGGTTCTTCTACAACAACGCCGCGCCGTGGCTGCCCAACCGCTTCCACGCCAAAGCGATCGAGGAGTCCCAGCGCAAGTACATGGGCACGCTGTGGAACACCTACGCGTTCTTCATCCTCTACGCCGAGATCGACCAGTTTGACCCGAAGGCGCATCCGCTGGAGAAGGTCGAGCTCTCGCTGATGGACAGGTGGGCGCTCTCGCGCCTCAACACGCTGGTGCGCGTCGTGGACGAGCACCTGGAGAACTACCGCATCTTCGAGGCGTCCCGCGCAATGGCGGACTTTGTGGACGAGCTGTCCAACTGGTATGTCCGCCGCAGCCGCGAGCGCTTCTGGGGCAAGGGCATGGCGGGCGACAAGGAGGCCGCTTTCGCGACGCTCTACCACATCCTGGAGACGATGAGCCGCCTGACCGCGCCGTTCACGCCGTTTATGGCGGAGTCGATGTATCGCAATCTCGTCTGCTCCGTCGACCCGCAGGCGCCCGTTTCCGTCCACATGACGGGCTTCCCGGTCTGCGACGAGGCGCGCATCGACGGCGAATTGGAAGCGCACATGGCGGATCTGTTGGAGGTTGTGGCGCAGGGCCGTTCCTGCCGCAATGAGTCCGGCCTCAAGGTGCGCCAGCCGCTTGCCAAGATGATCGTCAGCGGCGTGAAGCTGCCCGAAGCCTTCTGCGCGCTGGCGGAGGACGAGCTCAACGTGAAGAGCGTGGCGTTTACCGACGACACGACCGCGTTTATGACCTACCAGCTCAAGCCGCAGATGCGCACGCTGGGCAAGAAATACGGCAAGCTGCTGCGCGCTATCGGCGAAAAGCTCGCCACGCTGGACGGAAACGAGGTCGTCCAGGGCTTTGAGGCGGGCAAGACGCTCCGCTTTGAGCTGGAGGGAACGCAGGTCGAGCTGGAGAAGGACGACGTGCTGACCGCCCCGATGAAGAAGCCGGGCTATGTCGTGGCGACGGATCACGACGTGACGGTCGCGCTGGATACGAACCTGACCGACGAGCTGGTCGCCGAGGGCTTTGCGCGCGAGGTCATCTCCAAGCTGCAGACGATGCGCAAGGAGGCCGGCTTCGAGGTCACCGACCGCATCCTCGTGACGGTGAAGACCGCCGACGAGAAGCTCGCCGGCATCGTCGCGGCCAATGCCGAGACGATCGGCAGGGGCGTGCTCGCCTTGGATGTCGCGCTGGGCGACGCGCCGGAGGGAGCGTATGCCAAGGACTGGAGCATCAACGGGGTGGATGCGAAGCTTGGCGTGAAACGCGCTTAAGGGGTATGACGTGATTAAGGTCAAAATAGCGGCGCTGGCGGCGATTTTGCTGGGGCCGTCGGCGGCGCTGTATGCGCTAAAGGGATGGAAGGCGGAGCGGACGCTCCCCTCCGTCCTCTGCGCGCAGAGCCTGCTGCTGATCCTGCTCGGGTATGTCCTGCCGTTTTCCTACGGCGTGGGGATCGTGGCGGCGCTCAGCGCGGCGGCGTGGATATGGGCCCTCGCCCATGCCGGAAGCCTCAAGCGTGCCGCGGGCTTCTTTGATTGGCCCTGCCTGCTCTTTTTGCTCAGCATACCGATTCTCTACCATGCGTGCATACGGCGCGTCTATCTCTCCTTTGACGAGCACAGCCATTGGGGGCTGATCGTTAAGGTCATTTCGACGTTTGACGAGCTGCCTCGGGCGGGGCGCGGCGCGCCGCTGCTCATGTACACCTATCCCCCGGCGGCGGCGATGATTCCGTCGATGGCGTGTACGCTGCTTTCGTATCGCGACGGCATCGCCAACTTTGGCTATGGGCTGCTCATCGTGGGGCTCATGGCGGGGCTTTTGCCGGAAAACGGGAAGCGAGAGGAGAGGCTGGGCTTTCTCCTTGTCTATCTGTGCATGATGGCGATCTTTCCGCTCGGCTTTCTGCGGCTCTTTTCCGAGCCGGTCATCGCGCTGCTGGCCGCGCTGCTGATTGCGCGGCACGGCAAAGAACGGACGCGGGCGGGCGCTGTGGAAGAGAGCCTGTATGCGGCGATGCTGGCGATGATGAAGAATACCGGCATCGTCATCCTTGCGCTCTTGCTGCTTGCCCGCCTGATCGCCCGGCCGGGCCGGAAGGAGGCGTGGCGGAGCCTGCGCATGCTGCTCATCGCGGCGGCGGCTCTGCTGTCCTATGCGGCGTATTGCCGCGTGCAGGGCATCGAAGCGACGGTTTCCCCGTCGCACTTTTCGGAAAATCTGAAGGCGCTGCTCGACGGAACGCTGAGCGAGACCTATTGGACGATTCCCCGGCGCTTCGCGGAGTTCTTCTTGGGCTACCGGCTTTCGCAGTCGGGCGTCTATACATGCTATGGCTTTGGCACGTGCGCGACGGTGTACGCCTTTTTGCTGCTGCTCAGCGGCGCGCACCTTTGGACGGCGGCAAACCGCCGCCAAGCGCTCAGGGTTTGGGCCGGCATATGGACGGCAAACGCGCTCTACGTGCTGACGATTGTAGCGTCGTACTACTTTTTCTTTGAGGAATGGGAGGTTGCGCGCCTGAGCGAGGCGGATCGCTACCTGATGCTGCCCGCGCTCTGGACGGGGCTCATGTTCTGCGCGCTGCTGCTCGGCGAGCGCGAGCCGCGGGTTCAAAAGCGGCGAAGCGCGGCGATCTGTTTGGCGACGCTCGCCTTCCTGCCGCTCAGCCATCCGGAGATGACCTATCACACGTTTGTCACGCAGGATTACGCCTATCGCACCGTTTGGGCGCGGGCGGAATCCGAGCTGCAGGCCGCGCTGCTCAAGGACGGCCTGCCGCAGGACGGCAGCGCGAAGCTGCTTTGCATGGGCGAATACGACTATGTGGAGCTGCACTACCTGATGGCGGACACGCTGGATATCGGCACGATGCCAAACAGCTGGTCGGAAGCGCCGTGGAAGGGGGACGCGCAGGCCGTGCGCGAGGAGCTGGCGGCGGGCGGCTACACGCACGTCTTTGTCGGCGCGCTTGGCGAAGAGGACGAGCGGGCCGGATGCTACGCGGAGCTGACGGCGGACGGCGAGCCGCTGCGCGCGCGCTCGCTCTACCGGGTTGAACGGGATGCGCAGGGCGAGGTCTGCCTGGTTTACCAGCAGACGGCGCCGGAGACGCTGAACTGTCGCGGGAATCAACAAAGTAATGTAAACCGGGAATCAAG
>JAUNPI010000215.1 GCA_030536875.1 Clostridia bacterium | reverse complement strand
ATCCTTGTTTGATATCCTTTCCGATATCTTTTCCGAATACCTTGTCTATCAGACGAAAGCGGCGCGGGAAAAGCTCCGTCCCGCAGGCCGCCTTTTGCTCATCCGCCCAATATCCACCTGGAGAGCACACGGTAAATATCCATCGTCAGGTGTTTGCTGTCCACCCTCTCGCTGGCGACAACCTCGCATTCCCCATAGACCTTGCCGCCCGCCACGAGCCTTGCCGTGCCCAGATGCATGCCGGGGTACACGGGCGCGCTGACCTGTTCGGGCACGTCGAGCACCACCTGCGCGCTCTCTCCCTCGGCCAGCGGCACGCAGAGCTCGCCCATCAGGCACATGCCCGCCTGCTCGCGCTTGCCGCCCACGACGGCGATGTGCCCGGCCGACTCGAGCGGCCCGAGCATGCGCGTCATCGTATAGGTTTCAAAACAGCCGTCCATCAGCCGCTGCGCCTCGTCAAACCAGTCGGAGCATCCGAGCACGACGCCCACGACCTCCATGCCGCCGCGCTTGGCGCCGAAGACGAGGCACCTTCCCGCGCGGCTTGTAAACCCGGTCTTGATGCCCGTCGCACCGGGATAATCCGAAAGCAGGCGGTTCTTGTTCTGAAGCTGACGCCCATACGACCGGCCCTCCCAAGGGATACTGGCCCTCTGCGTGGAGACGATGCGCCGAAACGTGTCGTTTTGCATCGCTTCGCTGGCGATCAGCGCCAAATCGTATGCCGTGGTGAAGTGCGTGTCGTCCGGCAGGCCGTGCGGATTGGAAAAGTGGGTGTTGACCGCGCCGATCTCCGCCGCCCTCTCGTTCATCATCCCGGCGAACTGCGAAACCGAGCCGCCAATGTGCTCCGCGATGGCGACCGCCGCGTCGTTGCCGCTGGAGAGCATGAGCCCGAGCAGCATCTCCTCAAGCGTGAGCGTTTCGCCCTCGGCCAGGTAGATCGATGTTCCGGGAACGCCGAAGGCATTCTTGGAACAGGTCACGGAGGCGGAAAGGTCACCGCGCTCGATCGCCAGCAGGGCCGTCATCACCTTCGTCGTGGAGGCCATCGGCAGCCGCGCATGCATATCGTGCTCAAAGAGCACGCGCCCGGTCGAGAGTTCCAACACGCAGGCCGCTTTGGCGCTGGTGTCCCCCTGCGCTAAGCCGCCACATTGATTATACATAAAAATCAGGACAAAGAAAAGCCCTGCCGCCCATCTTTTCGCCATACGCACCTCCGACTTTGTCATCGTCCGCTCCCGTTTTTGTCATTTTCTGCAAAATAGCGCTGGTTTTTGAGCGCCGCCGCATCGTTCGGGCGTTCCAGCAGCGCGCGCTCGTTCATCGCCTCGGCAAGCGCCCTTTTCCCCATCCTGTCGTAAATCACGCACAGCTGCATCGCGGGAATGTAGCCGTACGCCGCCGGATTCGTGAACGCGGCCCCATTGCCCGGCTTTTCGCTTCCCAGCGCCGCACGATACCAGAATTCGGCGGCCTCCAGCTCCCCCAAGCCCAAACAGATCTCCCCCATCGCGCAGAGCGCCTCCGCTCGCGGCGCGCCGTCCGCCATTGCACAAAGCGCCTCCGCCTTTCCCTCCCGTCCCCGTCCCAGCGCATAGAGGAGCCTGCCGCGCTCGATGTGCGCGTCCTCCCGGTTGACAGCCCATCCGTCGGGCCGCGCAAGGAAGGCGGCGTATGCCCGCTGCGCGCGCTCCGTCTCGCCGCAGGCGTCAAGCTCCCTAGCGTAGTAATACAGATCCCGCGCGCTCAAAGGGATTCCGCGCGCTCTCGCTCGCTCATAAAGTTCCAGATTGCGCCGCCCTGCGCTGTGCCTGCGCGTATGGCGCACGGCGATATCCTCGTGAAGAACACGGCCCCCGACGGCCATCGCCTCATGAACGATCCCCTCGAAGCGGAAGCCGGCGTCCCGCCGGACGATGCGCTCCCTTTCAAAGGTCATCGTGACCGCGCCGTTTTCGTCGTGCGCATAGTGATACGGCATCATCACCGCGTCCACGCTGCCGTCAAGACGCGGCTTGAGGGCAAGCAGCTTCATGCGCTGCTCGTCCTCGATCACGTCGTCCGCGTCGAGCCAGAGGATGTAAGGCTTCGTCGCCAAGGCAAAAGAGGCGTTGCGCGCCGCCGAGAAGTCGTCCTGCCATGCGTAATCCTCCACGCGATCGGCATACCGCCGGGCAACGGTTCTCGTCGCGTCCCGCGATCCCGTGTCGAGGATCACGATTTCGTCCACAGCCTCTTTCACGCTCAGCAGACACCTCTCCAGGCAGCTCTCCTCATCCCTCACGATCATGCAAAGCGACAGCTCCACGATGCGCTCTCCTTTCCTCTCGTTCCTGCCGGCGGGCGCATTTCACTCGTCACACCCGAACGCCGGATATCATAGAGTATGCCGGGGAGCAAAAAACAAGTTCCCCCGATCCCCATTTCCATCCCGAAGAAAGCAGGTGACACTCTTGCCGTTCTATGTAGCCAATCAGGGTGTCGGTTTGGACGCCCAAAACACATCGGGCTGCTGCTCCTGCGCGATGCCATGCGGCAATCCGTGCTGCGGCAATCCCACGACTTGCACGACGGGCGCCCAAGGCCCCATCGGCCCGAGGGGGCCGCAGGGCGTCGTCGGCGCAACGGGCCCGATGGGCCCCACCGGCCCGCAGGGCCCGGAAGGCCCGCAAGGTCCGATCGGCGCAACGGGCGCAACCGGCGCAACAGGCCCGGCCGGTGCGACCGGCGCGGCAGGCGCCGCCGGTCCGCAAGGCCCGCAGGGTCTGC
>JAUNPI010000214.1 GCA_030536875.1 Clostridia bacterium | reverse complement strand
CATTCAGGGAAAAACAACGGAAACGCAAAGCGCAAGGGGAGGCCGTTATGGCGAGAATCGTGGTGGGCATGTCCGGCGGGGTGGATTCCTCCGTCGCCGCGCTGCTGCTAAAGCGCGCGGGGCATGAGGTGATCGGCGTGTTCATGAAGAACTGGGAGGAGAAGGACGAGAACGGCGTCTGCACCAGCGAGGCGGACTGGGCCGACGTGCGGGCGGTCTGCGAGACGATCGGCATCCCGTATTACGCGGTCAATTTCGTGCGCGAGTATGAGGGGCGCGTGTTCTCGTACTTTTTGGACGAATACCGCCGCGGGCGCACGCCCAACCCGGATGTGCTCTGCAACCGGGAGATCAAATTCAAGGCGTTTTTGGATTACGCCATGCAGCTGGGCGCGGACGCGCTGGCGACGGGACATTTTTGCCGGCTGGGCGAGGCGCAGGGGAAAAAGCTTCTGCTTCGCGGCGCGGACGCGGGCAAGGATCAGAGCTATTTTCTCTATATGCTCGGGCAGCGTGCGCTGGCCAAGGCTATGTTTCCCGTCGGGGAATTGACCAAAGCGCAGGTTCGCGGCATTGCGGAGGAGGCTGGGTTCATCAACAGCCGCAAGAAGGATTCCACGGGGGTCTGCTTTATCGGCGAGCGGCGGTTTAAGCCCTTCCTGAAGCAGTTTTTGCCCGCGCAGCCGGGCGATATCCGCACGCTTCAAGGCCGCGTTGTGGGCCGCCACGACGGGCTGATGTATTACACGCTCGGGCAGCGGCGCGGGCTGGGCATCGGCGGCATCGAAGGCGCGGAAGGCGGGCGATGGTTTGTGCTGGCCAAGGACATGGAGAGAAACGAGCTGATCGTCGCGCAGGGGGACGATCATCCGCTGCTCTACAGCAAAAACGCGCTGGGCAGCGGCGCGACGTGGATCGCCGGCGAGGCCCCGGCGGCGGAATTCGACTGCACGTGCAAATATCGCTACCGTCAGCCGGATCAGCAGGTGCGCGTCACCGTCATGGACGGCGGACGCGTCCGCGTCGCGGCCAAGGAGCGCCAGCGCGCGGTCACGCCGGGGCAGAGCATGGTGTTCTATGCGGGCGACGTGTGCCTTGGCGGCGCGGTGTGCGACAGCGTGACGGACGCCGGGCAGGCGGGCTAAAGGATTTAAAGGGCTGAAGGGGAGCGCGGAGATGAACGGGCTGAGGAAATTCTGGGGGCATTTGCGAACGGTTACGCGCCACAGGCACATGGTGATTCGCCACTGCGCAAAGGCGGGCATCCTCTTTCAGGGGCTGTTTCACGATCTGTCGAAGTATTCCCCGACGGAATTTTGGCAGGGCGTCCGCTTTTACGACGGCACGCATTCGCCCACCGAGGACGAGCGCCGCACGCTCGGCTATTCGCTGGCGTGGATGCACCACAAGGGGCGCAACCGCCACCATTGGGAGTATTGGATGGATTACAGCATGGAGGAGAAGGGCTACGTCGCCATGCCCATGCCGAAGCGATATCTGGCGGAGATGCTCTGCGATCGCATCGCCGCCAGCAAGATCTACAACGGGGCGGCCTACACGAACGGCTCGCCGCTGGATTATCTCCTGCGCGGGAAGATGCACGACGCCATGCACCCCTCCACCCGCGAGTTCCTCGAACGCTTTTTGACGCAGCTGCGCGACGAGGGCGAGGCGGCGATGTTTGCCAGCCTGCGCGCATGGCTCAAAGAGAAGTGATCCCTTCTTCAGACGGCATCCGAACGCCTCTTTCCCCACCGGCATAGCCTAGAGGGGAAGGAGGTTTTGTTGATGCCTTCAAAACGAGAAGCAATGGTCGCAAGGGCGAATGCCCTTGTCGGCTGCGGATATATTTACGGCGCGACGGGCTGGATCTGCACCCAGAAGCGGCTCGATCAGCAGGCGAAACAGTACCCCATGTATGCCGAGCAGATTGAACGCTACGGCCCCAAATGGATGGGCAAACCCTGCTATGACTGCGCCCAGCTCACGCGCGACGTCGCGCGCCAAGCCGGCGTGAATCTGCCCAGCGGCGCGACGAGCCAATGGCGGGCGAGCGGCCTTTGGAGCGAGCAGGACGTCATCGACACGCTGCCGCGCGAAGGCGGGCTTTTCCTCTACACGATGCGCGACGGGCGCATGACGCATGCGGGCGTCTCCATCGGGGACGGGGAGGAGGTCGACGCGCGCGGGCACGCCTATGGCGTCGTGCGGCGCGCGATCTCCGGGACGTCGTTTACGCACTGGGCGCGCCTTGCGATCGACTATGACGCGCCTGCCGAGGAGGAAAACGCGCCTGTGGAGCCGGAGACACGCAGGACGCTGCGCCGGGGGATGGAGGGCGAGGATGTCAAGCGCCTGCAGGAGCAGCTCGCCGATCTGGGTTACGAGATTGGGGCTTCCGGAGCGGACGGCGTCTTCGGCCAAGCCACGAAGGCCGCCGTCGAGCGTTTCCAGCGCGATCGCGCCCTGACCGCGGATGGTGTGGTCGGCGCGGCGACATGGGCGGCCTTGGACGCCGCTCAGCCCGGCGAGGAGGAGGAGCCGGAGGCGATCACGCGCCTGTGTCTGAGCGGCGCGGCGCTCTCCGGCGTGCTGCGCGCGGCTGCCGAGGCGAAAAAACCGCTGCTTGGCGGCGGCAATGTGCGCCTTGAATTGCGCAGCGGCGAATACGAGGAGCTCATGCGCCTGATACAGGCCGAGGGATAAGGGAGAAAGGGCGCGCTGACGCAGAAGCGCTAAAAACCCATGAATGAAAAGGGCGGGGCTGTCAAGCTAAGAATTCAGACATTTCAAGCAAAAACTAAGAATTTGCGC
>JAUNPI010000050.1 GCA_030536875.1 Clostridia bacterium | reverse complement strand
AGCGCCGTCAGTCTGGCCGGAACAGCCTCCATGCTGTCTTCCGCGGCTTCAATCATATAGGCTTCACAGGAAGGCGAGACGTAAAAATCCTCTCCTTCCAGTTGTTCGCGGGTTCTCAGCAGCATTCTTGTGCGCAGCGCGTCGCCTTCCCCGTCGATCAAATATGAAAGTGGGAATTCGATGGGATGGCCCAGCCGCGTCTCCGCCTGATGGAGCCATTCGCTGGAATGCAGAAAGTGCCGCTCGCGGAAATCGGTCTCGTCCGATACAAGGCCATGAAAAGCAATCCGCCGCTCCGTGAAGGGGGTGTTCAGCCCGTGCTCCTCCCACGATCTGTGATAAAACAGCATGCTGCTCACCATATTCTCGCTGGATGCCAGCTCGATGATCTGACTATGAATGCGCCGCTGAATCTGTTCAAAGAGGCGGATCATCTCGCCGGAGGGCAGCGGGTGTTTTTGCAGTTGGCGGATCTCTTTCAGGGAGAAACCCGCCTTTACGCAAAGTTGGATGATGAGCAGCTGCTGCGCCTGCTCATCCGTGTAAAAGTGATACCCATTTTCTCCCGTATACGCGGGTTTCAGGATATCAAGCCGATCATACAGGCGCAATGTAAAGAGCGATACGCCGCTCAGCTTTGCAAATTCGCCGCGCTTAAAAAATTTTTTCATGTTTTCCTCCCGAACGTCTTGACCTTGTGCTAAGCTCATGGTTTATCATCTTCCTTGACAGTATACCACAATCTACCCAAGGAGGGAAACAACATGAAAAAAGGATTCCTGATGCTCGCCTGTTTGTGCCTGCTCGTCGTGAGCTGCACGGGCATGGCCGAAACCGCCGATTTGAGTGGAACCGGAACGGCCTATGCCTTCCAGAATGCCGTTACGAGGGTGGAGATCGCCACCGATGCCGACGGCGTTGTGACGGATATGACGCTTGATCAGGCGCTGCCGCCTTTCTCGTGGGCGCGCGTTGCCGTAACCGAGGAAGAGCTTGAAAACCCGCCGGAGGGCGTCTTGGTCGGCGGCATTTCGCTGACGTCCGCTACGCGCGCGGTCATGGCCTTTTCCGAATATATCTGCATCGACGGCAGGATCTTTCAAGGTACGCTCCGCGCTGAGGATGATCCGTGGCTGCAATACAACACCGAGCAGACCGTGAAGTATGCCTCCGTCGACGGCGAGATCGAAGATCTGATGGATTGGATCGTCGCCTCCGAGGAGAACATGATCGCCTATTACGAGGATTGTGTCGCCCGAAACATGTACATCTGTCTGGAAGACGGCTCTCCCAATCCGCGGGCGACTGGTTCCGAGTATCTGGTCAAGGCGGGGCTTGAGCACGCCGGCGAGCCGAGCCTGCTCAAGTCCACGACAGATCTTTCCTTTGAGGAGACGTGGTTCAACTGGGATGCCAATCTTGAGGCCGTGTATGATTCGATCATCGGCACAAAGATGGTCTCGGAGGTGAGCGACCTCGAGCTCCAGAAGGGAGAGGACGGCAAGAGCTATTGGACGACGCTCGACGCTGTGAGCGGCGCGACGCTTTCGACCTATCCGCTTCTCTACGAAACGGCAAAGAACGCGTATAACAGCATCATGGAAAGCAAGTAAACGCTGCTTGTCGCGGAAAGCTCATTCGAGCCCTTTTGCCCCATATTGATATAAAAAAGGGGCTGTCAGGCTAAGGCAGAAAAAAGATGAGGTTGGGTATATGGGCTGCCGCACCATGGTGATGGGCAACGTGTGCGGGCCAGAAATCGCTCCGGGACGCGGAAACCTGTCCTTCACGTCCATCAATCTGCCGCGTCTGGCGCTGGAATCGGATCACGATACGCAGGTCTTCTTCACCTATCCGCACGACATCCTGCTCAAGGTGATGAAACAGCTGCTTCAGCGCTACTCCGTACAAGCTGGGCGAACGGTGCGCAATTTTCCGTTTCTGATGGGCGAAGGCGTATGGCTGGACTCGGAAAAACTGAACCAGGACGACAGCGTAGTTGAGGTTCTGCGGCACGGAACGCTTTCCATTGGTTTTATCGGCCTCGCTGAAGCGCTCAAATCGCTGATCGGGCAGCATCACGGAGAGAGCATAGAAGCGCAAGCGCTGGGGCTTAAGATCATCCAGTATATACACGTTACAGGCGGCCAAATCACCGAGAAGGAGCTGCTAGCATATCAGCAGCGCGGATTGGAAAAGTATGGCGATAAGCTGGACGGTATTGACGTGAAGCTCGACGGCGATGAAGTGGAGCTGACCTATTACCTGACGGGCGAACCCTTTGAGCGAGTGCGGCGCATTACCGGATATTTGGTGGGAACGCTGGATCACTGGAACAACGCCAAGCAGGCGGAAGAAAGGGACAGGGTGAAGCACGATGTTCCCTAACGCGGATGTCATCATCAGGAAAAATCGGAAAGGCTATTATACCTTGAGGATGATCCGGCCTATTTTTACGAAGGGCGATTCTCGGTCAATCAATGGAAGTCCGATCCGCAGTATTCGCAGATCGTTATTGATTACAACGTGGGCCCTTACAAAAAGGAAGTCAACAATACTGGTTCCGATTGGCTGTGGGATCCGTTCAACTTTGAAACGGGCATCATCCGAAACTACAAGAATCTCAGCGTTCTCAACTCGCTGACTGTAGTGATCGAAGGCGATATGATGGATACTATTCCGGTTATTATCTGCTCTGTCTCCGGTATGAAGGTGACCTATGACGGCGCGACCTACACCCTTTCAAAGGGAGCAAACACCAATAACAACATTGTGCTGCACAGCGGCGAGAACACGTTGGTGTTTACTGGAACCGGCACGGTAACGATCGAAAATACAGGAGGCCGGCTATAAATGTTTTATATCTATGCCAATGGCAAATCCATCTATCAGCCGATGGACAACAGCCTTTCGCTGATTTCTCCGAAGCTGACGTTGGAAATGGGCAAGGCTGGCTCTTTACAGTTCCAGATTCCGCCCAGCAACAAATACTATAACGCCCTGAATCAGCTGACGACCGTCGTCACAGTAGAGTTGGATGACGTTGAAATTTTCCGAGGCCGCGTGCTGACCAACAACCGCAGCTTCAACAAGGTTCGCACCATCTACTGCGAGGGTAATTTGGCCTATCTGGTGGACAGCGTTCAGAAGGGTGAAAAATCGAGGGCAAGGCTCATGATCTGTTCCGTAAAATTTTGGTTGGCAGGGGCAGAAGGACTCATTCTCGGGCATCGACGGCCCTCGGTCAGGACGGATCTGACAGCCCACAGGGCTGTCATTCACTCCCGTCCATTCGAGTCCTTCCGCCCCTTGAATGAATTAAAAAAACAACCGATCTACAAGATCGATTGCTTTTTTAATGGCAGGGGCAGAAGGACTCGAACCCTCAACAAAGGTTTTGGAGACCCACGTGTTACCATTACACCATACCCCTAAGCACCTGTTGAGTATAGCACAGAACATGTCGTTTGTCAACCGTTTTTGCAAAATTCTGTAAAGACGCGATGTCAAAGCATGAGCTCCTTGAGAATGTCGTGAAACTGCGCGCCGCAGCGCTCCAATTCGCCGAGAACGAGATCGATCCCTTCGGGCTCGCGCATCCAATTGTCTCGCGTGACGAGCGTTCCCGGGGCGGGAAGGATGCGAAGATCCGCTTCGGGATAGAGCGTTTCGTAATACATCTTCGCGCGCCGTGCATGGACGGGGACGCAGCAGATGAGCCCGCGGCGAACTGAAAGCTTTTCCATGTCGGTGCGGCGGCGGGAGTAGATGGCGTTTTGGTAGGTATAGGTCGCCTCGTCCTCGCGAAGGATCGCGCTGTCGGGCACGCCGTTTTCCATCAGTACGTGGCGCATGAACGCCCACTCCGTTTCAAAGCGGCCGATGTATTCGCGCGCGCCGGACTTTTGCCCGGCAAATGCCCCCGAGCCGATGGCGTATCGCCCGGAGGGGAGCACATAGGGGGCGAGCCCCTGGGCGTAGAGCCGCGCGGCGAGCTCGGAGGGCTCCGCATGCCCGTTGCCGGGAATGAAGAGGACGTCTGCGGGTGCGGGCTCGTCCTCAAGAAAGATGAAGCCGGTGATATCGCGAATCCAGTCAAGCATGGGGAAGCGCCTCCTTGACGCCGGGGGTGAGCAGCCCGGCGAGCGTTCCGGCGCCGTAAACGATGTGAACGGCGGGGAAGAGAAAGGGGAGCGTCAGCAGGGAGAGCATGCGCGCGCGCTCTGCGCGAAAAGCGCCCTGCACGCTGAAAGATAGGTCACACAGGCCGTAGGCGAGCAGGAGCGCGGCAAGCGGCCAGCCGGACAGCGGCATGAGCAGCAGGCACAGCGCCAGCGCGAGCACAAACAGCATCGGGATCAGATGGCGCGGAGCGAAGCAGTGCGGCTGAATGTGCATCGTCCGGCCGATCCAATAGCCGTTGCCCCATTTCTGGCGGAGCTGACCGCGCAGCGTGGGCCGCGCGGCATGGTAGGAGACGATGTCCGGAGAAAAGTAGAAACGGTAGCCCGCGCGGCGCATGCGGTAATGCATATCGTTGTCCTCCGTGCGGCGAAGGCGCTCGTCGTAGAGGCCGACGCGATCGTAAACCTCGCGGCGATAGAGCGCATAGGCCAGCGTGTCGACATAGCGCGCCTCGCCTCCATTGCGAAAGGGCGCCGCCCCGCCGCAGAAGCGCGAGGTGTCCAGCGTACGCATGACGGATTCCCAGCCGGTGCGGGGGGCGGCCCCCATGACGCAGCCGCCGACGATGTCCTCGCCGCGAGAGAGCGCGGCGAGGTTTTTTTGCAGAAAATCGCATGGAATGCGCGCGTGAGCATCGACCCGGATGATGGCGTCGCCGGTTGCGGCCGAGAGGGCGGCGTTGATGCCGCCAGCGAGCCAACGCTTGGGGTTGTCGAGCAGTTTGACGGCAAACGGCGCGCGGCGGGAAAAGGCCTCCATGACGGCGCGCGTGCCGTCCGAGGAGGCGCTGTCCACCAAAAGGGCCTCCAGCTGGGCGGGCGGCAGCGTCTGCGCCAGCAGATCCTCCAACAGCAGGGGGAGGCTCTCTTCCGCGTTATAGGCCACGACGATAAAGCTGATCTTGAGCATGTGATCCACCGTTCTTCTTGAGCATAGTCAGCAGGGGGGGAACGCGGTATATTCGCGGCTTCGCACGCGGTAGGTGAAAAGACCAGCCGGGAAAGCGAAGAAAAACAGCTTTGCCGAGACAAACGCGCGGGGCCTGCGGCGAGCGAGGAAGCAACCCAACTGAGCGGATTGGATAAAGCAAAAGGCGAGCAGGCCGGGCAGACCCAACAAGAGGAGGAGCGCAAGGCCAAACCAATCCAGCGCATAAAACAGGAATTTCTCCCGCTCATGGCGCAGATAGGCTGCCCCCTTGCCCTTGGCGATGGCGCAGCGCAGCGCCTGCCCCTCGCCAAGGCGGCGGCGCGAAAAGAACACGGCGAGCGCGCCGCGGTTGTCGCGGATCGCATCCGTGTGGAGGATCATGGGGATGGGCAGCTCGACGATCGTGCAGCCCGCATCCTTGAGGCGCGCATGCAGCTCGGCTTCCTCGCAGGCGACGGTGTCGCCGGACCAGCCGCCGCATCGCTCAAGCGCTTCAGCGGAGAGGAAGAGCGCGCCGCCAAACTCGGGACAGGGACGTTCATGCGTGCAGCCGAAGTAATTCTCCCGGCGTCCGACGATTTGGTTTGCGCGCAGATAGATGTCCTCCCGCATGCCGCACACGCCGTCCGCGCCTGAGGAGGCCATCTTCATCATGGCCCTCTCGCAAAAGCCCGGACACAGCCGCATGTCGCCGTCCAAGAAGAGGAGGTATTCGCCTTGGGCTTCCTGCGCGCCGGTCAGGCGGCCCAAGCCTGCGGTCGGCTCGGGCTCGGAGAGCAGGAAGCAACGCGCGCCGGCATTTGCGGCGACAGTCAGGCTGTCGTCCTTGGAGCCGGAGTCGACATAGATGACCTCGTGGGCAAGCACGCCGAGCGCATCTTTGACGCTGTCCAAGCATGCGCCGAGGCGCTCCCCTTCGTCTTTGCCGATCACAATCACGCTGATCATCCGTCTTCCCTCCAAGCGAAAAGCATGGTATAATCAATCATCACGATGCGCCGAGGCGCAAAAACCAATCAGCTTATTATCGCATAAAACACTGCGTTTATCAAGGAAAAGAATAGCGGAGGAAAAAAGCATGCTGCTCAGTGTCATCATTCCGTTTTACAATGTCGAGGCCTACATTGGCGCGTGCCTTGAATGTTTGGAAGCGATGCCGCCGGAGGAATGCGAGGTGCTGTTGGTCGACGACCGCGGTGCGGACGGCTCGGCGGCGATTGCGCAGGCGTTCGTTTCGAGGCATCCCAATGCCCGCGTGCTCAAGAGGGAGGCAAACGGGGGCCTTTCCGCCGCGCGCAACACGGGAATGGCGGCCGCATCCGGCGAGTACGTCTGTTTTATCGACAGCGACGACCTGCCCGAGGCCGAGGCGATTATCGGGCTTGCGCGCGAGGCGAAGGAGAAGCGACTGGATGTGATCAAGGGGCGGTTTGTGTATCTCTTTGAGGAAAAGCAGGCGCTGCTTCCCGGCCCTCCGGTTGCCGAGACGGAGGTGATGCCCGGCGGCGAGCTCTTCGCCCGCCAGTGCGAGGAGAAGGTCTACGAGCCGATGGTCTGGCAATGCATTTACCGGCGGGCCTTTCTGGAAAAGATTGGGCTCACCATGCCGGAGGGCCTGCTCTTTGAGGATGAGCTCTTTCAGGCCCCTGCGCTCATTCGGGCCGAGCGCGCGGCGGCGTCGGCGCGCGTTCTTTTGCGCTATCGCCAGAGAGAGGGAAGCATCATGTCTTCCTCTTTCCAAAAGAGAGACGATTGGTATCCCTGCTATCTGGAGATCTGCCGGAGGCTGGATGCGCTGGCCAAGACGCTGCCCGAGGACCGCGCACGGCGAGCGCTGGAGACGCGCGTGGGGCAGATCGCTCTGAGCGTCGTCAAGAACATTTGGGGATATCGCATTTCGCCGGAGGCGTCGGCGCGGGTGATGGCCTTCGCAAAGGCGCATCGCAAGGAGCTGGCGGGCTACGCGCTGCGCGCGCGGGATAAGCTCGTTCGGGCGCAGGGGGCGCTGCTGTGGGTTTCGCCTAAGTTGTTTGCCCTATGCTACCAAAGGATGATGGAGCACTGCTGAACTGCGTTTTTGCTTGACACCATATATGATACCATGTATAATGACTGCGGAGGGATGAAGGGATGTCGAGTTGGGAAAAACTACTGAAACGCATCCTATCGCTGTCCAAGGACATGCGTTTTGATGAGCTACGTAAAGTATTAGAAAGCTATGGATATCGAATGGAAGCGCCAAGAGGCGGGAGCAGTCACGCTACTTTTCGCAAGGCTGGATGCCAACCGATTACCATTCCTAAGCACAAACCAATCAAGAAGGTCTATGTTGAGATGGTTCGCGATGTTGTTGAAAGTGAGGAGAGTAACCGTGAAGACGATTGATGAATATATGGCCTTGCCGTACCGCTTTGAGATCATTCCCGATATGGATGAGGGCGGTTTTGTGGGCGCTTATCCCGAATTGCCCGGATGCCTGACCAGCGGAGAGACCATTGAAGAGGTGGCCCGGAACGCCGAGGATGCCAAGCACGCATGGCTTGTCGCCGCTATGGAGGATGGCGTGGTGATCCACGAGCCTGAAACACTGGACGCGTATTCCGGACAGTTCAAACTGCGCATTCCAAAGTCATTGCACCGTTCTCTGGCGGAACACGCCCGAAACGAAGGAACCAGCATGAATCAGTATTGTCTGTATTTGCTTACCAAGAATGATGCAACATACGGAATGCAATCATAACATCTGTATGAATCGCAAAACGGCAGGTTTCATTCTCTTGCTCGGAATGAAATCTGCCGTTTTGTGTTGTCGCTCATGAAACGCAAGCCGGGGCGCGCACACCGCTTTGGGCCAGATGCAGCGTGAAGGTAAACGCGGAGCCCTGACCGAGCTCGCTGGTCACGGAGAGGGTTTCGCCCAGCTGCTGCATGATCTCGTAGGCGATGGCGAGGCCGAGACCGGTGCCGCGGCTGTGATGCGCCTTGTCCGCCTTGTAGAACCGGTCAAAGACGTGCGGCAGATCCTCAGGCCCAATGCCGATGCCCGTGTCGCGCACGGTTACGCGCACGACGTCCGGCTCGATCACCGCGCTGAGCGTCACCGTCCCGCCTTCGGAGGAGTATTTGAACGCGTTGTCCAGCAGCGCGACGAGAACCTGCTGCGTGCGGTCCGGGTTGCCCGTCACGTCCGGCAGGGAGTCGGGAACATCGTAGACAAACGTCTGCTGGTAATCCTCGGCGTAGGCCGAATAGGTTTCGCGGATGAGCGAGAGCAGCGGCGTCGGGGAAAAGACGCTGCGCGCCAAGGAGGCCTTGCCGCTCTGCAGGCGCGAGAGCTCCAGCATGTCGCTGACCAGCCTGGACAGGCGCATCGTCTCGCGAAGGACGATGTTGTAGGTCTGCTGGCGCTGCTCCTCCGTCTTGATGAGGCCGTCGCGCAGGGGCTCCAGAAGCGCGCGCATGGCGGTCAGCGGTGTGCGCAGCTCGTGGGAGACGTTGGCGACATAGTCGCGCCTCGTCTGCTCGAGCCGCTCGGCGCTGGTCACATCCGAGACGATGCCCACGCAGCCGGTGATTTGTTCCTGCGCGTCCATGAGCGGGGAGACGGAGATGCGAAGCGCGGTCGATCCCCGCCAGATGGTCTGCCGGACGGACTGCCCCGTCGAGAGCGCCTCGTCGAACATCGCAAACACGTTCGGGGCCGCCGCGCGGACGTCCGTCACGCTCGGATCCAAATTGAGCAGGCTGTAGACCGCGGGGTTGATCAGCGTCGTGGAGCCGTTTGCGCCCACGGCGATGATGCCCTCGGAGAGGCCGTTGATCAGGCTGCGAAGACGGCTTTGCTCCATCTGCAGGGACGAGATGGTCGCCCCGAGCTCGGAGGAAAGGTAGTTCAGCGCGCCGCCCAGCTCGCCGAACTCATCCGGACGCCGGTCGTCCGCGCGAACGGTCAGGTCGCCGCCCGCCATCGTGAGGGCGACGGAGCGCATCTTGGCCAGCGGGCGGGACATCATCGAGGCGAAGAAACCCGCCACGGGCAGGAGCAGCAGCGCGACCAGCAGCAGCGAAAACGTGATGGCGTTGGAGAGGGCCTGCATGCCGCTCATGACCTCCGTCATCGACTGGGCCATGAAGACCGCGCCGACCACCTCGCCAAAGAAGGTGATGGGCACGGCGACGGCGACAAGGCTCCCGCTGATGACCTCCTCGGAGGACTCCGCCTCGTCGGACTGATCGAGCGCGTCGAGGACGTCCGAGGAAGAGCCGGAGGAGAGGGGGCTTCCGGCTGAGGAGTCGAGATCCTCTTGACTGCCGATATGCGTGGCGACGTTTCCGGCGAGCACCTCCGGCAGCATCGATTGGGCGAGCTTGTTGGGCAGCTTGCCCACGCGCCTGCCGTCCGTCTGCTGCGTGCGGATGAGCGTATCGCCCTGCGCGTCCACGACCCATACGGTCGCCTCCCATTGAGAGGTGCTCCGGCCGATGAGCGGAACGAGATAGGCCGTGGTGATCTCCCCGCGCAGCGTGCTCTCGATATAGCCGGCGATGATCTGCCCCTTGGGGATCAGGTCGTCGATTTTATTCTGCGCGAACAGCCGCGGCGAGATGATGTTGTAGATGCCGATGATCAGCACCGTGAACAGGAGCACCGTGCCGTAGAGCAGCATCAGCGCGCGGCGCAGGAAGGAGCTATGCCTCATGCGCCGGCCTCGAATTTATAGCCGACGCCGTAGACGGTGATGATGTCCCAAGCCTTGCCCATCTCCGGGCAGGCGAGCTTTTGGCGAAGGCGTTTGATGTGCGTGTCCACCGTGCGCGTATCGCCGAAGAAGTCATATCCCCAGATGCGGGAGAGAATCTGCTCCCGGTCGAACACGCGGCCCGGGTGGCTGGCCAGCAGGTAGAGCAATTCGACCTCGCGCGGCGTGCAGGAAACCGACTGCCCGGCGAGCTTGACGCTGTAGCGCTCCGGCTGAATTTCCAATGTGCCGTAGGTCAGCGTGGTCAGCTGCTCCTCGTGCGCGGCGTCCGGCGCGGCGGATGTGCGCCGCAGCACGGCCTTGATGCGGGAGATCACCTCGCGCGGAGAGAAGGGCTTGACGATATAGTCGTCCGCGCCCATCTCGAGCCCCAGAATGCGGTCGATCTCCTCGCCGCGCGCGGTCAGCATGATGATGGGCAGCTGGCTTTCGCGGCGCACCGTCTGGCAGACCTCCATGCCCGTCATGCCGGGCATCATCTGGTCGAGCAGCATGAGATCATAGTGCTCCTTCTTGATCATCTCCAGCGCCTGCTTGCCGTCATAGGCGGAGTCGTGCAGGAAGTCCTCGTTGTCCAGATACAGGGAAAGCGACTGATGAACGATGGCGTCGTCGTCGCAGATCAGGATGCGCATATTTTTGCTCATGAGTAGATCACCTCAAGGATTCAGTTTAGCGGCTTTCTGTGGCCGGAGTGTGGAGAAATCGGGTCTTTTTTGCATCATTGCGCGGTGGGCAGCACGGCGAGGCGAATGGCCGCTTTGGCGTAGGGCACGAGCGTGAGCGCGATTTCCTCGCCCGTTTCGCTCAGCGCGATGGGCGGCTGATCGCAGCTGGAGGCGCGCAGGCCCCAGCGCGGCACGCGGATGCCGCGGGCGCGCAGCAGGACGCCGTCCTCCGACTCCTCGGCCTCGATGGGATGGCTGGAAAGGAGCGCGACGCCAAAGCCCTCTTTGGCGCCCCAAACGGGCTCCGCGCCCTCGCGCGCCGTCTCCTCGGCTTCCGGCGCATAGGCGAAGCGCAGCGGCCCGCGCATGACGCTCACGGCCTGATGGAAGCTCGGCAGCGTGGCGGGAGCCATCGGCAGCGTGAGCAGGATTTCGTCGCCGTCGTGCCACTGGCGGTTGACGGTCAAAAACGAGCCGGGAACGGCGGGCAGAATGTCGCCGCAGACGGCGGCGCTCGCGCCCTTCGCCCATTCTGGAATGCGAAGGTGGATCGGGAAGGCGGCGCTCTCCTTGAGGCTCACGGCGATGCGGACGCTGCCGCTCACGGGATAACGGCTCGATACGGTGAGACGGACGGACGTCTCGCCCAGCCGGTAGTTCACCCGGCAGGGGGCGTAGCTCATCGCGCACAAGCCGTCGTCGCGGGAGACCATCCACTGATGCTGGGCAAAACGCGGCCATGCGGCCAGCAGCGCGCACAGGGCGCGCGCATCGGAAAGGGAGAACAGGCCGTCCCCGTCGCCGGAGAGCGGGAAGCGATCGGCGCGGGAGAGCAGCACCTGATTGGCCTGCTGAATGGGCTGGACGCTGCGCCCGTCCGGGGAGAAGGCGGCGTCCACCGCGTTGTAAAGCAGGGTTTCCAGCTGGTCGGCGCCGTGCTCGCCGCCGGGGCAGGAGAGCAGCGTCTCCAGCGAGGCGGCCAGCTCGCAGACGCTGGTCGCGCTGACGCCGCGGCTGGGATGTGTTCCGGCCAGCTGCGGGTCGGCCGTGATGCCGCCGCAGGCCGCGCCATGCGCCTTGTTCAGCCGGGCGAGGCCGATCTCCGGCGCGGACAGATGCTTGCCCGAGCCGGTCAGCACGCCGCACAGCGCGCTGACACGCAGGCCCTCGCACAGGTTATCGCCGCGCGTCTGGCGGAGCAGGTGATGCGTGTAGCCGGTCTCGTCTTCGGCCTCCAGCGCGCGCAGAATGTCCGATACGCTCATCGTGCGCGAGAGGGGCGCGCGATAGGGAAAGGCGTGGAGAAGGGACGTGTAATCCGCGCCTTGGCTGACGAGCATCATCAGCACGGAGAGCACGGCCTTTTGCCCGGTGACATTGTAGAGGAAAATGCCCGCTTCCAGCGTGTCCGCGGTGTGCATGGCGTCCTCGGCGGAAAGGGGAGAGGAGCGCAGCGTGTCGCGCAGATATTTCATATAGCGGAGCATGAAGGTGAGCACGCGCTTGTCGCCCGTCATGGAATAGGCGGTCCCGAGCGCGCGGAGCATCCGGCCTCGGGCGGCGAAGGATTCGCCCTGCGCGCCGAAGCCGCCGTCCTCGCGCTGGGCGTCGACGACGCGCCGAACCAGACGCAGGCTGTCGCGGCGTAGCTCCTCGTCGCCAAGCAGCGCGGCGGTCAGCAGAGAGGCCTCGAGCGCGTCCGCCGCGGCGATTCCGCCGGGCAGATCGCCGCCGAACCATGCGCTCTGCTCCCCGACCTCGGGAAAGAGCGAGGCGCAGCGGGAGAGAAGCCCGGCGCGCAGGGAAATCAGCCGCTCGCGCAGCGCGCCCTGCGCCGAAATGGCGCCGGCGGGCAAAGGGGCAAAACGGCCCGGCGCAAGCGGCGCGCGGGCAAAGAACGTACGTGTAAGCATAAACGACGCCTCCTGTGTCGCAAACATGTAAAAAACCCTCTATATAGTTTACATCCCAAGAGGAAGCGCGTCAAGTTCCCAAAAGGAAATTACGCGAACATGCGCGGCGCATTTCGCTTTTCCTTCTAAATTTTGATTTGTCCTATATATAGGACATCTTTGCGCGGATTCAAGGATATCATACCAGCATGTTCTAATACTCATTCTTGTTAAAATGGCTTAATCCGCGCACCATCTTTTCCGCTCTGACATTGCCTCGTTCCGTTCAACGTACTTCCAGTACGCCTCACTTCACTTGGCTTCGTCAGAGCAAAAAATCTGATGCGCTCTGTTAAGCATTTTAACTGCGAATGAGTATAAATCAAGACTTGCTGGAGAAATCTGATGAAGAGAATTTCCGATCCCGATGCGCCGCGGCAGGCAAACATCACGGGAAGAGGCATCTACAGGGCGCGAAGGGAAGCGGGCCTGTCGCAAAAGGAGCTTTCGGCCCGTCTGGAGACGATGGCGGTCTACATCTGCCGCGGATCGCTTTCGCGCATTGAGCACGGCGCTCGGCTGGTGACGGATATCGAGCTGGACGCGATAGCCAGAGCGCTGAATGTGCCCGTTCAGCGGTTTTTTGACGAGGCTTTTCGGGAAGGGTAGAGGATGGCGGCGCGCCTATGCGCTAAACCCTTTGTTCTGTTTTTTCAATTTCCGGCGGCGATGAGCCGCTTTTTTTTGCGCGCTCGGGAACAGCATTTGTGAAAAACTGTTGAAATGAACTGGAAAATGGGTTACAATCATGACATAGAAATATTTGGATGGAGAGGAGCCTTTTCATGACCGATGCCAACAAAACGTCCCGCCGGCTCAAGATTTTGTCGTATGATCCGTATCTTGAACCGTTTGAGGGTGACCTAAATGAGCGCATGAAACGCTACCGCAGGCGCAAGCGCCAGCTGCTCGCGCCGGGGCAATCGCTTTCCGATTTCGCAAGCGGTCATCTGTATTACGGATTTCATAAGACCGCCAAGGGCTGGGTCTATCGCGAGTGGGCGCCCGGCGCCAAGGCCATGCACCTGATCGGCGATTTTAACGGCTGGGACAGGCAGAGCCACCCGATGCGCGAAATCGGCGGCGGAAACTGGGAGATCGAGCTGCCCGGCAAGCGCACGCTGCGCCACCTCTCGAGGGTCAAAGTCTGCGTGACCAGCGAACGGGGGACGGAGGACCGCATTCCGCTTTACGCCACCTATGTCGCCCAAGACAAGGAGACAAAGAGCTTCAGCGCGGCCATTTGGAGCCCGCGCAAGCCCTTCGAGTGGACGGATGCGGACTTCAGGCCCAAGCGCAACATCCCGCCGCTCATCTATGAGGCGCACGTGGGCATGGCGACGGAGGAGGAACGCGTGGGCACGTATCTGGAATTCGCCCGCGACGTGCTCCCGCGCATCAAGCGCGACGGCTATAACACCGTTCAGCTCATGGCAATCATGGAGCATCCGTATTATGCCTCGTTCGGCTATCAGGTCTCCAATTTCTTTGCGGCCTCCTCGTGGTACGGCACGCCGGACGACCTCAAGGCTCTCATCAACGAGGCGCACAGGCTCGGCCTTACCGTGCTGCTGGACATCGTCCATTCGCACGCGGTCAAGAACACGGCGGAGGGGATCAACGGCTTTGACGGGCGGGACGATCAGTTCTTCAAGGCCGGCCCGGCGGGCGATCACCCGGCGTGGGGCTCCAAGGTGTTCGACTACGGCAAGACGGGGGTCATCCACTTCCTGCTCTCCAACGTCAAGTTCTGGCTGGAGGAATATCACTTCGACGGCTTCCGCTTTGACGGCGTGACCAGCATGATCTACAACGACCACGGGCTGGGCAGCGCTTTCACCGATTACCATCAGTATTTCTCCATGAACACCGATGTGGACGCCATCACCTATTTGCAGCTGGCGACGGAGCTGACGCACGAGGTCAAGAAGGGCAGCGTGTTGATCGCCGAGGAGATGAGCGGCATGCCGGGCATGTGCCTGCCGATCAAGGAGGGCGGCGTCGGGTTCGACTACCGGCTGAGCATGGGCCTGCCGGATCTGTACATCAAGAACATCAAGGAGAAGGAAGACGGCCATTGGGACATGGGCAAGCTGTATTACGAGCTCATCTCCCGCCGCCCGAACGAGAAGAACATCGCCTATGCCGAGAGCCACGATCAGGCGCTTGTGGGCGACAAGACGATCATGTTCCGCTTGGCGGACAAGGAGATGTACTGGGGCATGGACCGCGCCGACCCGAACGTGATCGTCGAGCGCGCCGTGGCCCTGCACAAGATGATTCGCCTTGTGACCATCGCCGCGGGCGGAGAGGGCTACCTCAACTTCATGGGCAACGAGTTCGGCCATCCGGAGTGGATCGATTTCCCGCGCGAGGGCAACGGCTGGAGCTTTAAGCATGCCCGCCGCCAGTGGTCGCTGGCGGACAACGGCTTTTTGCGCTATGAGCTGCTGGGCAATTTCGACAAGGCGATGGTGCGCCTCGTGCGCCAATACGGCGTGCTCAAAGCCGGTATGCCGCGCTGCCTGCGCCAGCACGAGAGCGACCAGATCCTCGCCTTCGAGAAGGCGGGCTGCGTCTTCGTCTTCAACTTCCACCCGACGAACTCGCAGACGGGCCTGTTTGTTCCCGCGCCGGAGCTGGGCGATTATCAGGTGGTGCTCTCCAGCGACGACAAGGAGTTCGGCGGCTATGACCGCGTGGACAAGTCCGTGATCTATCACACGTGGGCGCATGACCCGCAGCTGGGCGACGGCTTTGCCATTTACGTGCCGGCGCGCACGGCGCTCGTGCTCCGGAAAGTTTAAACGCCTTTTTCCATCGGCGCAAGGTGGGGCTGTCAAGTTAAGAATCCAGACATTCCAAGCAAAAACTAGGAATTTGCGCCCGAAGGTTTCCAAAGAGGTTTTCAATTGTCGCCGCCAGTGGCGGAAACAGACAATTGAAAACGAAAGCCCTTTGGCGGGGCGTTGGGGCAGAGCCCCAAGCTCAAGAAAGCCAATTATTCTTAGGAAAATTGCTTTTTGGTATGTTCGGGATTAGCTTGACAGCCCCATTTGCGCGGGGCATACGCAGGAGGAGAAACCATGAGAAGAGGGAAGAGGAGCCTTGCGGCGCTCGCGCTTTTGCTGCTGCTTGCGCTGGGGTGTGGCTGCGCGTCGGCCGAGACGTTTGAAGCTTACGGGCTCACGCTGTCTTCGGAGGACACGGCGCTTAACTTGGGCAAGACGAAGGTGACCGACTTTGACGAGCTGCGCGAGGTGCTGCGGCGCATGCCGAACCTTGAGCAGGCGGACATGTATGAGACGCGGATGGAGAAGGACGTCATGGCCTCGCTTGCCGCGGAGTTCCCGCAGATTCGCTTCGGCTGGACGCTGCGCGTGGGCAAATACCGCGTGAGGACGGACGCGACGGCGTTTTCCACGCTGCGCCAGCCGGATGAAAAGCCGCGCTATTCGTCCGAATCCTACGACGCGCTGCGCTACTGCTATCAGATTCAGGGCGTCGATTTGGGGCACAATCAGATCACGGACGTCGGCTTTCTCAGCGGGCTGACTGAGCTGCGCTATCTGATCCTTGCCGACAACGATATCGAGGATCTGACGCCGCTGGAGAGTCTTCAAAAGCTGGAATACCTCGAGCTGTTTATGAACGAGATCACCGATCTGACGCCGCTGACCAAGCTGCCCAATCTGATCGACCTCAATCTCGCGCAGATGCGCCTGACCGATCTGACGCCCCTCTATGAGATGAAGCAGCTGCGCCGGCTGTATCTGGCGCGCAACAATCCGCCGATCACGGAGGAGCAGCGCGAGGCGCTGCGCCAAGCGCTCCCGGACTGCGATATCAACTTTGACGCCTCCTCCTGCACGGTCGGCGGCTGGCGGAAGCACCCGCGCTTTCAGGCGGTCAAAAACACGTTCCGCAAGCAGAGCTTTATCCCGTGGACGGACGAGGAGAGGAACGACAATCGCTCGTATATGGAAAACTGACGATGGAAAATGGATGATAGAAAATGGATGACGGAGAAATGACCGTGAAAAAGAACGTTCTGTTGCTCGGGGATCTCACGGGCAAAAGCCGCGTGGCGCTGCGCATGCTCACCTCTGCGCTGGAGGCGCGCGGGCACGAGGCGCTGGTTTTGCCCACGGCGCTGATTTCCAACACGCTGAACCTCGGGCGTCACGCCGCGCTGGACACGACGGATTATCTCCTTGACGCGCTGGACGTCTACGAGCATCTGGGCATCGGCTATGACGTTCTGTACATCGGCTATATCACGGGGCTTGCGCAGGCCCGCGCGCTTTGCGCCGTCGCGGACAGGGCGCGCAAAGCGGGCGTTCCCGTGCTTCTCGATCCGATTCTGGGCGACGGCGGCAAACGCTATTGCTCCGTAACCGGCGAGCAGGAGGAGGGGATGCGTCTTATGATGCGCCGTGCGACGCTGATCACGCCGAATCTCACGGAAGCGGCGCTCCTCGCCGGCGTGCCCTATGAGGAGGCGCGGCGCGGGGGCGACGCGCTTGCGCGCATGGCAAAGGCGCTGACGGCGGACGGCTGCGCGGCGGTCGTCACCAGCGCGAGGACGGGAGACGGCGGCCATGCCGTCCTCGTTTGCGAGCCGGGAAGGGAGCCGTTGGCGCTGCCCTACAATTCGCTGCCGGGGCATCATTTCGGGACGGGGGATCTGTATTGCGCGGAGCTCATCTGCGCCCTTTTGGCCGGCCGGCCGCTTCCCGAGGCGGCGAGGACGGCCGCAGAGCGCGTTGCGCTTGAGCTAAAGCTGGGGGAAGAGGGCATCCTGCCCCGGGACTGACCGGGGAGAAAAAACGCGCATCAAAGGGACGAACTGCGGAAAAATATCCCCGAAATCCTATTGACGAAGTAGGAATGAAGTGCTATACTGTTCCCCGGAAACAAAACAGGACGGAGGGAAGCGCATGATGATCTCAACCAAGGGCCGTTATGCCCTGAGAATCATGGTCGATTTGGCGCAGCATGACGGCGATTTGCCCGTCTGCGTGCGCGAAATCGCCATGCGTCAGGATATTTCCGGCAAGTATATGGAGCAGATCATCAGCGTGCTTGCGCGCGCGGGGCTCTTGCGCAGCGTGCGCGGCGCGCAGGGCGGCTATCATCTCGCCAAGGCGCCGGAGGAGATCACCGTGGGGATGATCCTGCGGGCGACGGAGGGCGACCTCGCCCCGGCGGAATGCGTGAGCGGAAACGGTCAGCCCTGCGAGCGCAGCGGCGCGTGCCCCTCCCGCGCGGTCTTTGAAAAGGTATACAGCGCGATCAACGGGGTGATCGACGGCGTCACGCTGATCGATCTCATGCCCGAGGGCGAGAGCATGCCGGAAAAGACGCGGCGGGCGCGGCCCTGCGTCTGACAGACACATAGAACGCGTCCCATCGAATACATCAAGGACACATCAATTAGGAAGCGAGGCTTTTGCAGTGATCTACATGGACAATGCGGCGACCACAAGGCTCAGCGAGAGCGCCTTTGAGGCGATGCGCCCCTTCATGATGGAGCAATACGCCAACGCGGCGGGCACATATGGTTTTGCCGGAAAGAGCGGCGAGGCGCTTGAGCGCGCGCGGGGGCAGGTTGCCGCCGTCATCGGCGCCAAGCCGAGCGAGATTTATTTCACCAGCGGCGGCACGGAGAGCGACAACTGGGCGCTCAAGGGCGCCGTGCTGGCAAGCGCAAAGGCGAAGAAGCACATCATCATCTCCGCCATTGAGCATCACGCCATCCTTCACAGCGCGATGGCGCTGGAGAAGCAGGGCGTTGAGGTGACCGTTCTGCCGGTCGACGCGGACGGCCTTGTCGATCCCGCCGCTGTGGAGGCGGCCATTCGCCCGGAGACGGTGCTCGTCTCCATCATGGCGGCGAACAACGAGGTCGGCACCATCGAGCCGCTGGAGCAGATCGGCGAGATCGCCCATCGTCACGGCGTGCTCTTCCACACGGACGCGGTTCAGGCGTTTGGCCATATTCCGCTCGACGTGAACGCCATGCACATCGACATGCTCTCCGCCAGCGCGCACAAGTTCCACGGCCCAAAGGGCGTGGGCATGCTCTACGTGCGCAGGGGCGTGAAGCTGGGCGTCTTTATGGACGGCGGCGCGCAGGAAAAGAAGCGCCGCGCAGGCACGAGCAACGTGCCGGGCATCGTGGGCATGGGCGTCGCCGCCGAGCAGGCGATGGCGCAGATGGAGCGCGTGATGGCCTCCGAGAGCGCCGTGCGCGATCACCTGATCGCGCGCATCGAGAGCGAGATCCCCTTCGCTAAGCTCAACGGTCACCGGGAAAAGCGCCTGCCGGGCAACGTCAATTTCTGCTTCCGCTTTGT
>JAUNPI010000049.1 GCA_030536875.1 Clostridia bacterium | reverse complement strand
CGCGGATGAAGCTATTTTAATAAGAATGAGTATTAAAACAGGGCCCTCGGAATGCTCTCCGAAAGCCCCGTCCGCCGTCTTTGGTTTGTTTTCGCCGCTCACTCGACAGCTCTCGTTGCCACGACATCCACGCCGCTTCCGCAGACATTGGAGAGCACAACGTCGCCCATGCGGATGGGCGCGTGAAGCGTCAGCGCCGCAAGCTCCCGCATGCATGCCGGAATGTCGCGTTTGGGAATCGGCTCGCGCGTCTTGACGCTCAGCGGCAGCGCGCTTCCCTCCACGCCGAGCACCGCGGTGACCATTCTCCTGGGCTCCGTGCATTCCTGAACGGCATAGCGCGCCCCGCGCGCGCAGGCGTTTCCGCTGACCTTGGGCTCGCCCTCGCTGAGCACCACCCGCATCCGGCAGCCCATCGGGCAGTTGATGCACGTCAGTTCCCTCGTTTCGGTTCGCTTATCCTGCACGGCTCATTCCTCCTCAATCGACACGACGACCGCTTCGCGCTCCAGCGCGGCGACGGCCTGCGCCGGCAGCGTGAGCGAGGCCATTTCCCCGGGCGTGAAGATGGGCGCGCGTTTGCGATAGATCTCCCGCCCGCCGCAGGCGACGACCGCCGCCGCCCTCCTATAAACGCCCGCCGGGCGGAACATGAGCTCGACCGCGCGCGCCTCTCCCACGCGGATGCTCTGCGGGACGACGCCGCGCACGTTTTCGCCATCCAAAACGGGCACGCTTTGCGCCGCCCGGCGTTCCCCCCGCGCAAACGCCGCCGCCGCCCGCCCCGCGGCGAACCCCTCGCGGGAGACATGATCCACCAAATCGTGAACGTGCAGCACGTTCCCGCAGGAAAAAATGCCCGGCACGGCGGTTTCCAGCCCGTCGTCGACCACCGGACCGCCCGTCGCCGGCGAGAGCGTCACGCCCGCGCCGCGGCTCAGCTCGTTTTCCGGAATCAGGCCCACGGACAGAAGCAGCGTGTCGCAGGCAAACTCAATTTCGCTGCCGGGGATGGGTTTGCGCTGCGCGTCCACCTTAGCGACCGTGACGCCGGTCAGGCGGCCGCGCCCCTTGATGTCCACGACCGTGTGACTGAGCAGCAGCGGGATGTCGAAATCCTCCAGACACTGGACGATGTTGCGCGTGAGCCCCGAGGAATAGGGCATCAGCTCCACGCAGGCGAGCACCTTTGCACCCTGAAGCGTCATGCGCCGGGCCATGATCAGCCCGATGTCTCCGCTGCCGAGGATCACCGCGCGCCGCCCGGGCATAAAGCCCTCGAGGTTGATCAGCCGCTGCGCCGTGCCCGCCGTGTAGACACCCGCGCAGCGCGTTCCCGGCGTGCCCAGCGCGCCGCGCGGGCGCTCGCGGCAGCCCATCGCCAGCACGACGGCCTTCGCCTCATAGGTGACAAGGCCCCGCTCCGCGCTCACGCAGCTCACGCGCCTGTCGCCGCCAACGTGCAGCGCCGTCGTGCCGCAGAGGATCTCGATGCCCAGCCCGGCTACACGTTCGATATCCCGCTGCGCGTATTCCGGCCCGGTGAGCTCTTCCGAAAAGCGGTGGAGGCCGAAGCCGCTGTGGATGCATTGGCGCAGGATGCCGCCCGGCGCGCTCTCCCGCTCGATCACGGTGAGGCTGCTCACGCCGCTCTCCCGCGCGGCAATCGCCGCTGCCAGCCCCGCCGGGCCGCCGCCGACGATGACGACGTCCCGATTGACCGTCCTATTCATCGCTTCTCTTCCTCCTCTCCGATGCGTTTCATGGCCTCGCGGATCGTCCCCGTCAGAAGGCGGCTGCCTGAGCCGGACTTGGTGACCTCCGTCATCGGGACGCCCCATTCCTGCGCGAGGATTTCCATCACCCTCGGCGAGCAGAATCCGCCCTGACAGCGGCCCATGCCCGCGCGCGTTCGCCGCTTGACGCCGTCCACGCTCGTCGCGCCGACGGGGCGGCGAATCGCCGCTCGAATCTCCGCCTCCGTCACCATCTCGCAGCGGCAGACGATCCGCCCGTGCAGCGGATCGCGGCGCACGGCCTCCCCGCGCTCCTCGTCCGTCATCTCGCTGAACGGCTTTTCGCGCGCCGGCGCCATCGGCACGCGCGCCCTGAGCGAAAGCCCCTGCTCGCGCGCGATCTGCCCGGCGAGCATGCGCGCCGCCGCCGGCGCGGCGCTCAGGCCCGGGCTCTCGATGCCCGCCGCCTCATAGGCGTTCTCCGCCAGCCTGCCGATGACGAAATCCCCGTGCTCCTCGTGCGCGCGCACGCCGGAAAAATTCGTCACCGCGCTGCGCACGGATAATCCGGGCCACGTCTTGCGGCAGGCCTCGAGCACGCCCTCCAGCCCCGCGGCGGTCGTCGCCGTATCCTCCGCGTCGGAAATGTCCTCGGCCGAGGGGCCGAGCAGCACGTTGCCGTGTACCGTCGGGGCGACGAGCGCGCCCTTGCCCCTCTCCGTCGGGCACATGAACATCGTCCGCTCAAAGGGCAGCTTATCGGGGCGATCGAGCAGCACGTATTGCCCGCGCCGCGGGATCAGGCGCATGCCCCTCCCGCCTGCAAATTCCCGCAGCCGCACGCCGTCGGCCCCCGCGCAGAGGATCAATACGCCGCAGCGGTAAACCTCCCCGCCCACGATCGCGCGCCACAGCCCGCCCGCGCGCTCGATGCGCTCCACCGGCGCGTTAAACCGAAACGCCGCTCCGCAGACCGCGGCGTGATCCGCCAAAGCGTAGGTCAGCTCGTATGGGCTGACGATGCCGCTCGTGGGCGCATGCAGCGCGCAGACAGCCTCGGGGTTTGCATTCAGCTCCAGCGCAAGCAGCGCCTCCCGCTCCAGCATTTCAAGGCCGGAAACCCCGTTTTGCCTGCCCCGCTCCAGCAGCGCCTCAAGCGTCCGGCGCTCCCGCTGCGAATAGGCGACCACCAGCGCGCCGTTTTGCCGGTAGGGCACGCCCAGCTGCGCGCAAAGCGCCGGCATCATCTTGGCGCCCTCGACGTTCAGCTTCGCCTTGAGCGAACCAGGGGCGGCGTCAAACCCGGCATGAACGATGCCGCTGTTGGCCTTGCTCGCCCCCTCCGCCACGTCGTGTCCGCGCTCGAGCACGGTGACCGTGGCCTCGTATCGCCCCAGCTCGCGCGCGAGCGCGCAGCCCATCACGCCCGCGCCGACGATCAGAATATCCGAATACATGCGCATTCCCTCCTCACAAAGACAGGCCCGGCAGCCATCTTTCTTACAGCCGGGTTACAGCCGGGCATACGCGCCGCCGTCCTCAAGGGCGTATCCCTCGCCGCAGCCCACCTGAAAATCGAAATACGTCCCGCGCGGCCGGGCATAGCGCTCCATCACCGCCATGACGGTTCCGCCGTGAACGACAAACGCGCTCTCCCCGTCCGCAAAGCCGCGCGCGCATTCCTCAAACGCACGGACGCTGCGCAGCGCGAACTGCGCCCGGCTTTCCCCGCCCGGAAAAGGCAGCTCCCCGCCGGAATCGATCCACGCCTGATAGTCCGCCCGCCCGTTCAGCTCCGCGTAGTTCATCCCCTCAAACGCGCCGAAATCGCACTCCCGAAGGTCGAAGACGGCCGTCGCCGGCACGCCGGGAAAGAGGATTTCCGCCGTCTGCAAACACCGGCGCATGGGGCTCACAAACACGCGCCTGACAGGCGGCATATGCCTTGTCATGAGCGCCTGTATGCCCTTTGAGCAAAGCGGCTCGTCCGTCCGGCAGCCGATATAGCGCCCCTCGAGGTTGCCTTGCGTGGCCCCGTGGCGAATCAGAAGCGTCATTTGATGCGCACCCCGATTCCGCAGACGACGCGCGTCACCGTCTTCGCCTGCCTGGCGAGCTCGCACAGCGCGCGCCCGGCCGCCTCGCGATAGGCGCGCTCCCCCGCGTCCATCGGGACAATGCCGCAGCCCACCTCGTTTGCGACGACGACCGCCTCCGGCTGCTCCTCGCACACGCGCCGGGCAAACGCGAGCGCATCCTCGCCGCGAAGAAGCGCCTCGCGCACGCGCTCGTGAAAATCCTCGATCACCGGCGCGCCCGGGTTTTCGCTCCGCGCCAGCTCGAGCTGGCCCTGATAGGCCCCGCCGATATACAGCCTCAAAGCAGCTTCCCCCCGATCACCAGCACAGACAGCGAAACGAGCTCCGCCGTCTGCAAAAACCATCCCGCCAAATCGCCCGTCACCCCGCCGAAATACCGCAGCGACATTCGACGGTAATGCATCAGGCAGGCAAACGCGCTTGCCGCCGACAGCGCGCCCGCGACGCCGAAGAGCGCCGAAAGCACGGACACAGCAAGCGCCGCCCACGCCGCGCAGGCCGCCGTCACCGCGCGCACATGCGCCGAGGCGGCAAAGCCCGCGAGCATGCCCGTCGCCTTCGCCTTGGGCAGGTGCAAAAGCGCCAGCGCGCTGAGCGCCCGGGAGAGCGCAAAGCACGCGCAGAGCCCCGCCCACAGCCCGGCGTCCGCCTCGCTCAGAATGCCCGCCATCGCCAGCAGGTAGGCGCAGCAGCCCATCACCGCAAACGCCCCGGTGTGCGAATCCTTGAGAATTTCGAGCCGCCGCTCCTTCGGCTGCCACGAGGCCAGCGCGTCGAGCGTATCCATAAAGCCGTCCATGTGAATGCCGCCCGTCACCAGAAGGGGAATCGCCGCGCCGATCGCTCCGCGCAGCACGCCGCCCGGCAAAAGCGCGTCGCACAGGCGCAGCCACAGCGCCAGCGCGCCGCCGCACATGAGCCCCACGAGCGGGAAAAACGCCATGCTGTACGCCTTGTTTTCCTCCGTCCACTCCGCCTGCGGCACGGGGACTTTGGAATACGTCGACAGCGCGATCAGCAGCGCGTGAACAAGACGCATGCCTCTTCCCCCTTTACGCAAACCGGAATGCCGGCGACCACCTCATACACGGCGTCAGCCATCGCCGCCGCCTGCGCGCCGAGCCGGGCGAGCGCGGCGCGGTAGGCCTCCGTGCTCTCCTCGTAGCGCGCCCCGTCGGCAAACACGTCGCCCGTCACGATCACCAGATTCGCGCAGCGCCCCGCCAGGCCGGCAAGCGCCCCGCCGATGCGCGTCCAGTCCCCGCCGTCAAACATCTCGTTGGCCAGCAGGTTGGGCAAATCCTCGAGCAGCACGCTCGCCCCCGCCTCGACGGGCGCGCCTTGAAGGTCCATCGGGCATTCCACCGTCCGGTAACCCCCTTGCGCCCTCTGGGCCCGGTGGCGCGCGACGCGCGCGCGGGATTCGGCGTCCTGCGCGCGCAGGGTCGCCAGATAGATTCTGGGCGCGCCGTCAAGCCGGGCCATCAGCCGCTCTGCAAACGAGGACTTGCCCGAGCAGCTCCCGCCCGTCACCAGAATCGTCATCTCGCCCCTCCCTGGGGCGTGTACGCCTCCATGCCGTTCGTCCTGTCAATCCCCGAAACCGCCATCGGATCGCCTCCCTTCATGCCCTTCGTTTTCCTGTTTGCCGACGTTTGCCGCCGTTTTCCGTTTCCTGCCTCGCCCATGCGCGCCGGGCCCCTCACCCGACCGCCGCGCTCAGGACGGCCAGCGCCGCCATGACGAGCGCGCTCGCGCCGTAGAGAAGGGCGACGGCGCGGTCGATATCGCGAAGCTCGGGCGGCCTTTCGTCGTCGCCGATGGTGGGCTTTACGACGGGCTTGCCGAAGTAATCGTGCGTGCCGCCGAGCTGAATATGCAGCGCGCCGGCCGCCGCGGCCTCGCTCCACGCGCAGTTCGGGCTCCTGTGGCAGGCGTGATCCCGGCGAACGATGCGCAGCGCGCCGGCCGCGTCCAGCCCGGTCAGCGCGGCGGCGATGCACATGGCCAGCGCCGTGAGCCTCGCGGGCAAGAAGTTCAGGATGTCGTCCAGCCGCGCGCTGCTCCAGCCGATATCGCGATAGCGCTCGTCGAGATAGCCCACCATCGAGTCGAGCGTGCTCGCCGCCTTAAAGCCCCAGAGCAGCACGGGCCCGCCCAGCGCCGCGTAGAGCATGGGCGATACGACGCCGTCCGTCGTGTTCTCCGCGACCGTCTCCACCGTGGCGCAGATGATCTCCCGCCCGCTCAGGCTCTGCGTGTCCCGGCCCACGATGCGCGCCACCTGCCCGCGCGCCTTTTCGATTCCCTGCCCCAGCGCGGCCTTCACGCCGCGCGCCTCCCGCGCCATCGAGGTCGCCGCAAGGCCCATCCAGTCAAGCAGCGCCATGCCCACGAGCAAAGGCCCGCGCCCCAAGCGCGAGAGCCCTGCGAGCGCGAACGCGACGGCCGCCATCGTCCCCAGGACGATGATCGCCGTGAGCAGCACGGCGCTGCGGCGCAGATTGCCCCCGCGCGCGCGCAGCCGCTTTTCCACGCCGGAGATGGCCTTGCCGATGACGCAGACCGGATGATACAGCCACGCCGGGTCGCCCAGCAGCAGGTCGAGCGCAAAGCCCGCAAGGAGCGCGATCATCTGATCCGGCATTTACCGTCTTCCCCTCATGATGTCGTAAACGGCCTCCATATCGACGCTCGCGCGGACGATGTCGGCGAGGCGGTCAAACTCCGTCTCCCGGAACTCGTCCAGCGTCAGCGCGGCTCCGGCGCTCGCGCTTTCCCCCCGCATGGCGTACACGTAAGCGGCGATGTGCCCAAACAGCTGCCCGCTGTCAAAGAGCCCGTGCAGATAGCTGCCCAGCACGTTGCCCCGCGCATTGCGATACGCCGCCGCCTTTGCGTCCACCGTGAGCCACGGCACGCAGTCGCCGGAAAGAACCGAGGTCACGCCCGCGTGGATCTCATATCCGTCGATCCGGAGGCCTTCCGCCTGCTCAAACAGCCCTCCGCCGCAGACCGCCGCCTCCGCCTGCGCCGTGTGCTTTTCGCCGGAAAAGACGGTCTCCAGCGGCAAAAGGCCCAAGCCGCTTATCTCCGCCACGGCGGATTCGACGTGCTCCGGGTCGCAAATCCGCCGCCCGAGCATCTGGTAGCCGCCGCAAATGCCGATCACCACGCCGCCCGCCCGCGCGTGGCGCAGGATAGGGGCCTCCATGCCGCGCCGCCTCAGGTCGATCAGGTCCTCGATGGTGTTCTTCGTGCCGGGCAGAACGACGATGTCCGCCCCTTCCAAATCCTTGGTAGTCTTGGCGTAATAGACGCTCACGCCGCTTTGCAGGGTCAGCGCCTGAAAGTCCGTGAAATTCGAGATGTGCCCAAGCCGCACGACCGCCACGCGTATCTTCCCCTCGCCGCGCGCGCGCTCAAAGCGCTCGGTCACGCTGTCCTCGTCCTCCAGCTCCACCTGCGTGAAGGGCACGACGCCAAGCACGGGCACATGAATGCGCTCCTCGAGCATGGAAAGGCCGGGGCGCAGGATCTCGGGATCGCCGCGGAATTTGTTGATGATCACGCCCTTCACCCGCGCGCGCTCCTCGTCGGTGAGCAGCATCATCGTCCCCAGCAGGGAGGCGAACACCCCGCCCAAATCGATGTCGCCCACGAGGATGACCGGGGCGTCCGCCGCCTCCGCCATCGACATGTTGACGATGTCGCCCTCGCGAAGGTTGATCTCCGCCGGGCTGCCCGCGCCCTCGATGATCACGCAGTCCACCGTCTCCTCCAGCGCGTCGTATGTCCGCTTCACCAGCGCGCGCAGCTTCGGCTTTTCCCGGTGATATTCCGCGGCGGTCATCGTGCCCACCGGCCTGCCGGAGACGATCACCTGCGAGCGCCTGTCGCTCGTGGGCTTGAGCAGCACCGGGTTCATCGCCACGCTCGGCTCCACGCCCGCCGCCTGCGCCTGCGTCACCTGCGCGCGGCCCATCTCCAGCCCCTCGCGCGTGACAAACGAGTTGAGCGCCATGTTCTGCGCCTTAAACGGCGCGACGCGAAGGCCGTCCTGGCGCATGATGCGAAGCAGCGCGCTGACCAGCACGCTCTTGCCCACGGACGACGCCGTGCCCTGAATCATCAGCGATTTTCCCCGCATGGCCCTTCCTCCCCGCCGCCAAGGCACAGCGCAAGCGCCTCAAGCAGCCTTTCGTTCTCGCCGTCCGTCCTGACCGCCAGACGCCAGACGCTCGAAGGCAGGCCGAAGGATTCGCACGTGCGCACGAGAATCCGCCCGCGCCTGAGCGCGCGGGCCGCCTCCGTCATGTCCCGCCCGAAATCGGCGAGCAGAAAATTCGCCTCGGACGGAAGAACGCGAGCGCCCAGCGCTGCCAGCCCCCGCGCCAAACGGACGCGCCGCCCGGCGTTTCGCGCCGCGTCGCCGGCGAGCTCCTCCTCGTGGCCGGGCAAAGCCTCCGCGACGGCGGCGGCGAGCATGTTGAGGCTCCAAGGCAGCGCGCGCCTTTCGAGCGCGGCGACGCGCTCCGGCGCGGCGCAGACATAGCCCAGCCGCACCCCGGGAATGCACAGCGACTTGGTCAGCGAGCCGACGACCGTCAGCCCCTCGCCCACCTCGCCCCGCACGCTGCGCTCGGGACAGAAATCGACGAACGCCTCATCGGCAACCACCTCCGCCCCGGCCCGCACGGCCCGCTCGCGCAGCGCGAAAATGGCTTCGCGCCCCGGCGCCGCGCCCGTCGGGTTGTTCGGGTTGCCCAGAATCAGCATGTCGCCCGGCGCAAACTCGCCCTCAAACAGGGCATGTTCCTTGCCCTGCGCCGCGGCCCGCGCGGCATACTCGCCGAACGCCGGAGCCTGCGTGAGCACGCGCCCGCGCGCGGAGGCGACCAACAGGTCGATGGCCGCCGCGCCGCCCGCCGCCGGCAGCATGCACGCCTCGCTCACGCCCGCATAGGCCGCCAGCCCCCGCCGCGCCGCGCGCATCGAGCGATCCGGATAATAGCGCGCGTGGGCAAGGGCGCGCTCCATCGCCGCGCGCACCCAGTCCGGCACGCCCTCGGGGCGCAGATTGGCCGAAAAGTCGAGCCAGTCCCCGGGGGAAAGCGCGTCCCAGACGTTGCCGCCGTGCTCCATCACGGCGCTTTGACCGGCACGCGCACCGGCGAGGTATACGCCGTGCGCCCCTGCGCGTCGATCACCTCGGCGCGCACAAACGTCTCTTGCGGCAAGAGCCTGCATGCGGCCTGCGTAATGCCCTCGCCGCTGGAAACGCGCTGGGCGTTCCAGATGGAATCCGAATAGAAGACCACATGCGACGCGGGCGAGCAGCTGACGCGCGCCACGCCGTCCTCAACCGTGAGGCTCACGCGCGGGCCCTGCGTCGCGTAAAAGCTGCCCTCGCGAATGGCCGCCAGAATGGCCTCGCGCGAACGCCTCCTGGCATGAACCATGAGATAGCCGCCGAACACATCCGCCTGATAGTGGTGGGCGTCGTCCGCCGCCATGCACGGCAGCAGCACGCCCATCGAGGCGAGCTGATCGACGAACAGCCCGGAATACGGCCTGGCGTTCATCGGGAAGCCGCTGGTCGTGTTGTAAATCTCCGTGCCGTCCAAGCCCGCAAGGCGGCTGACCGCCTCCGCGCTGTTGAGCGACCACGCCGGATGCGCGAGAATCGCAAGGCCGCCCGCCTCGTGGATGGCGTCGACGATCCCCTGCGGCGCAAGCCCGGGCTGCGAGCGCGAAAGCGCCGGCTCGCGCTCCATGCCCACGCCGACGATGTGATAGACGCCCTCGCGAACATGTTCGCCCACGTTGTATTCGCAGCCGCTCAGCAGCAGCATGCCGCCCGGCGTTTGCCCGTTTTCGGAGACGACCCAATGATCCGTCACCGCGATAAAATCATAACCCGCGTCCTCGTAGAGCGCGACGGCCTCCTCAAAGGGCAGCCTTCCGTCGCTCCTCTTGGTGTGCATATGCAGATTGCCGCGCAGCCACACGCCTTCCCTCTCTTCTTTCAAAGCGATCCTCCTCACCTGAGAGGCTCCATGCCCCGTTCTGCTTGTTTACCCAAACAGTGTACCGCATCCACGCCAAAAAAGCAAACCGCAATTCCGACAAATCTTTCCTTTTGTGCCCCATGCGCGCGTCTTGCGCCATTTCCTGCGGCATATTCATTTTTTAAACGGCATTGCGCATTGACTTGAGCTCCACGCCCCGTTATAATAAAGGGAAATTTCCAAATGGATTGGGAGGATTCGTATGCTCATTCCCGTTCTTCTCTTCGCGCTCGGCCTCGTGCTGCTCATCAAGGGCGGCGACTGGTTCGTGGACGCCGCCTCTTCCATCGCCCACCGCTTCCACATGCCGGAACTGCTCATCGGCGCGACCGTCGTCTCCATCGGCACGACGCTGCCGGAGGTCATGGTCTCCGCGCAGGGCGCGCTGCTGGGCAGCGGCTCCATCGCCTTTGGCAACGCCATCGGCTCGGTCATCTGCAACACGGCGCTCATCGCCGCCATCACGCTCGTCGTGCATCCCGCGGACGTGAGCCGCAAGACGCTGATCCTTCCCTCCGCCGCGTTTTTCATCGCCGCGGCGTTCTACTGCGCCAACGCGTATCTCTTCCGCGCCTTCAGCCGCGCCTCGGGCATCGTGCTGCTGATCATGTTCGTCGTCTACATGGTCGTCACCGTCATGCAGATGAAGAAAAACCCCGAGCCCGCCGCCGAGGAAAGCCACGAGCAGCCCGAGACCTCGCTTGCGCGCGACATCGTGACGCTCGTGCTCGGCGCCGTGGTCATCGCCGTGGGCGCCCGCCTGCTGGTGGACAACACGCAGATCATCGCCACGGCGCTGGGCGTGCCCGAGAGCGTCATCGCGCTCACCCTCGTCGCGCTGGGCACCTCTCTGCCCGAGCTGGTCACGGCGATCACCTCGCTTCTCAAGGGCTGCGGCGCGCTGTCGCTGGGCAACATCATCGGCGCGAACCTGTTCAACCTCGTGCTGGTCTCCGGCATCGCGATCACCATCAGCCCGTTCGATCTTTCCTCCGCCAGCGCAACCAGCCTCACCGTCGATATCCCGCTGATGCTCGGCGTCATGCTGGTGATGACCATTCCCGCGCTGGTGCGCGAAAAGCTCCATCGCTGGCAGGGCGTCGTGCTGCTTTGCGCCTATGCGCTCTACTGCGTCTTCCTCTTCACGGCGGCCTGACGGGCGCAAAATCCCCGAAAAGTTGTAAAAACTTAAGATTACCGCTTGCATTTCCATCCCGGACGTGGTACAATCTCCTATGCTGATTATTTGAATACACCCGAGGAGGTGAGTTCCTTTGCCGAATATCAAGTCCGCTATCAAGCGCGTCAGCGTCACCGAGCATAAGACCCTTCGCAATAAGATGGTGAAATCCGCGACCAAGACCGCGCTCAAAAAGTTCGATTCCGCCGTCGCCGCCAAGAGCGCGAACGCCGAAATGCTGAGCACCGCCTCTGCCGCTGTCGATAAGGCCGCCGCCAAGGGCGTTATCTCCAAGAATGCCGCGAACCGTCAGAAGGCTCGCATGGCGCGTGAGCTGGCCAAGGCCGAGTAAGGCGCTTTGTCTTTCTCCCCTCCCGATTCGGGAGGGTTTTTTTGTCGCATGCAAAAAGGGCTGTCAGGATAAGATCCCAGATATTCCTCATAAAATCATTCTTTTGCAAAAAAAGCCTTCCCCTTTGGGGAACGTGAATCTCCCTCGCCGCCGGTGGCGGATGAGAGAGGGAGATTCACGCCGAAGGTTGGCACGGCGCAGCCGTGACGGATGAGGTCTCGCCCGCTGGCGACGGATGTGCTTCCGCCCCGTGCGCGGGGACCTCACCCGTCCGCCTTCGTCGTCCACCCTCTCCAAAGGAGAGGGCTTTTTTGCAAACTTTCCAGCTTGTCCTACTCCGCCGGGAGATACGCCTGGCGCGCGGCCCCGAGCCCGGCGTCAAAGGGCTCCAGCGCAAAGCGCGTGTCCTGCCGCACGCGGCGCATCACCTTGCGCGCGTCCGCCTCGTCCGTCACCAGCAGCGGCTGATAGTTGCTGCGCGGCTCCGTGCCGGAAATATGCGCCGGATAGAGCGTCATCTGCTGCCCCATGTAAACGCCGTCGTCGGAGAAGGTCAGCTCCGCGACCACGACGAGCGACTCCATCGCCCGCACGTTCTTGTTGCCGCCGAAGCAGAAGTTGCCCAGCGAATAGAAGACGCTGCGGCTGCTCAGCACGCTCATCCCCTGAACCACGTGCGCATGGTGCATGATCACCAGATCCGCGCCCGCATCCACCGCCATGCGCGCCATCTCCTGCTGCTTTTCCGTGCGCGCGTCGCCGTATTCCTGCCCGCCGTGGTAGGTGAAGATCACGGCGCTTACGCCCTCTTCCCGCTTGAGGCGCTCAATCTCCTTCGCGGCCCACTTCTTCTCCGCCTTGGTCGCGTCCGTATAGCTGAGGCCGAGGAAGGCGAGCTTCACGCCGTCCTTTTCAAAAAAGCTGACCTCTCGCCCTCCGAAGTGCTGAATGCCCTCGGCATCCAGCGCCCTCTGCGTGTCCGCATAGCCGCGCTCGCCATAGTCCATCGTGTGGTTGTTGGCAAGGTTGACCATCTCGATGTCTCCGCAGGTCAGGATGTTTGCAAACGACGACGGGCCGCGGAAGCGATAGGTCTTCTTCGTGTTTTCCCCCTCGCTGCTGTCCGACAGCACGCCCTCGAGGTTGACCACCGTGAGGTCGTCCTGTTCAAACAGCGGCTTCACCTTTTCAAAGAAATAGTCGTTTCCGTGCTCCTTTTGAAAGCTGACAAACGAATAATCCTCTTCTCTCAGCCATTCCTCGCTGCCCAGCGTGACATCCCCGGCGAACGTCAGCGTGATCTTCTTTTCCGCGCGCGCGGGCGCGGCGAGCGCCGCAAACAGGCAAAGACAGCACAGTATTCGTCTCATCCGTTCTTTCCTCCTCGATTTCCCCTGTCGCAAGGCCCTTTACCTTCTATAGACGGCGAGCAGGCGATATCCTGACATCTTTTTTTGTCCCGCCGTCCTTCTTTGGGGCATGCCGCGGCGGCAGGCGCGGCGCTCAGCGCACGTCTTCCCACGTGATCATCTTGGGCACGCTGAAGGTCTCCGCATCGCCGGTGGTGAAGAGAATCATGCTGCCACTCTGCGCGTCGATGGGCAAATTGGCCCAATAGTAGCCCGACCGCGGCGGCATTTCGCCGGTATACACATACACATTCTCATCCTCGATGGTCGGCGCCATCTCCGATTCGTCCTTTTGCTTTCCGTATCGCTTGGCCTGCTCGGCGAGCTCGCCGGTGATGTATTCGCAGCTCACCGTCCAGCGCGGAACGGCGACCGCGCAATCCGTCATCTCCGGATCGGAATAGAGGATGTAGCCCAGCTGAATGCTCTCGATCGCCTGCATGCGCCCCGCTTCGATCTCCTTTTCGACTGCGGCAAGCACATCGTCGAGCGCCGCGAGCGGAATGTCCTCGTGCTCAACCTTCCTCGTCTTGACCATGTCGGTCATCGTGCGATAACTCTCGTCATTGACGAAAATGGCCGTCAGATCCGTATCGCAGCAACACACGCCGATCCTATACGGTCGCAGCTGATCGTAGATTCGGTTGGTCTTGCTCGAGCTGATATACGGGACGCTAAAGCCGTTGCTCCATGCAAGCGCGCCAAAGATCGGGACGCCCTCCAGATACTGCCATGCGTAAACATACGTATAGCCCCTGCGCTTATAGATCACGTCGTTTCCCGGATTGGCGATGACGTTTGAGCCCTTCACCTCAATCCGCGTCGGCTCGATCACGTATCCTTCTCCAAGGCACAGCTCGATGTCCTCCCGCCAAAGGCGCATCATATCGTTCACCGTCATCTCGCTGCCGCGCATATAGGCTTTATCCATGTCGACATCCTCGATGTCGTGATAGGTGATCGGTCTGGCCATCTGCATCAGCCCCGTTCCTTGGCTCAAACTGAATTCACCGTGCTGAATCCACAGGGTCGTCACCGCGTCATAGCCCGTATTGTCGGTCTGCTCGCCGAAAATATAGTCGTTATCCCTGCCGAGGAAGAATTCCATGAGCTTCCCATTGAGCTCCACCTCATATTGGTGCTCGTCCTTCCTGCCGCCCTTTTGGCCCTGCCGGATCGTGTCAAACAGCTCCTCGCTGATCTTCGCCTTCTCGACCGTGATCACCGGCATCGCCTCGACATCGGGCACGGTGACCGGCACCTCCGCCGTCATCTCTCCGTTCGGCGTCTCAAACGTCTTGCGCCAGACGCCGCCCATCGCCTGTACTTGGTCATAAAGCTCGGTCACGGAAACGTAGTCCTGCGCCAATGCCGCGGCGCAAAGCTGCACGAGCAGCAGCGCCAGAAAAACCGCTGTCTTTGCCTTCACGGTATCGCCCTCCCCTTTATTTCACGTCGTCCCAAGAGATAAAGCCCTTATACCGCGCATCGCCGCCCTTGTAAAGGCTCGTATCAAAGTAATCCATCATCTCGCCTGTCTGTGCGTTAATGGTTACTTCCCATAGCCGAGGATATTCCGGAAGCTGATCCACTTTGGGATCCTCCAGAATGCGGCAGTACATCACCCACGAGGGCGCCAGATACCATGTGTCCAAGTCGTATGCAGTCCGCCACTTGCCCCACGCCTCATCGGGATCACTGTAGATGACATATCCAAACCGCAAGTCGTATACCTTCTTGATATAGCCATCCTCGATCATTTTCCTTGCGCCTTCGATCACCTTGTCCACCGAGCAAAGCGGAATATCCTCGGCAAGGATTTCCTTCACATCAAAAGCCGTTCCGCCTCCTAGATACAAATGGCGGTTGCTCATGCTAAATCTGACCTTGGGAATGATGACTGGCGTATCGGTACCCGATTTAAACGAATCTCCCACATGTGTGAGAATGGGCAAGCCAAACTCCGTTTGCCAAAGCATCACAGAGTAGAGCGCGGGAACGAGCACCTCTCCCGTATCCTTGTGCGCGCTATACAATATGCTGAATGTGTACGGCTGCTCCCACAAATACTCCTGATCGACGCCCTGTTCCCGCAAAAGCTCTTGAAGAAAATCGTATACCTCGCGAAGCGTCAGGTCGTTTCCATAGTCTTCCGTATACTTTTGATCCAGATCAACCTTCATGCCAACAACACCGTCATAAAGGTAAGTCGATACGCCGTTTCGCTTGATTCTCGTTTCCTTAATCTCGGTGAACGGCGAAGAACCTCCAAAATCGTATTCCTGAGGATCCGCCCAGCCGGCCTTGACAACCGGCGCGGTTTCCTCTCCGAACACCTCGATATCAATATCGACCTGCCTCGTTCTGCCGTACTTATCCGTATACGTCTCATGCCAGCCCTTCGCCGCCTGCTCCCGGATTTCCGGCAGCGTGTAAACCTCCTGCGCGGCGGCGGCAGCGGGGATCAGCGCGAGCATCATCAGCAGCAGCGCCCCTGTTTTTTTCATCCGATGGCCTTCCTTCCCGTCGTTTTCCGCCCTCGTCTTGAAAGGGAGGCGGCACCGCCTCGCGCCGGATGCCGCCTCTGTGTCGTTCACTTGCCGCCCTCGCGCCGGCCTCACGGCTGAGGCTCCCCGCACTGGACGGCGATGCTTTCCTCCGGCGTCTCGCCGCTCTGACGGCGAATCGGAATCAGCTCAAGGCTGTCGATTTCGCCCTCCGGCAGATCATAGCGCAAATCAAGCGTGTAGGAGGTCTCGTCGCGCCGGAACACGCCGAGCATGTACCCCGTGCATTCGAACTCGCCGTTGACGATGAGCTTGTAGTCCTTGACGAAGTCGCTCCCATTCCACCTGCGCTCGAATTCCTCCTCGTCATCGCAGGGCTCCCATGCCTTGATCCATTCCTCTGGGCCGGTGATCTTCACGCAGCCGGAGATGTCCACGTCGGAGATATAGAGCTCCGCAAGGGCCTCGTATTCGCCGGTCTTCACGACGGAGGAATAGGTATTGAGCGATTGGGAGACCGACGCGGACGCGATCACGGACACCATGCATTCCCTTTGGAAGATGTCGTTCGCGTAGACGCCCGTCTCATCCTGATAGAAGACGCTCGTTGTGCCCATCATCGTGATGACGAAGCGAACCTCATCCCCCGCCTGATAGCCGTCCGGGAGCAGGTACTCCCTATAGCCCATGTAATGGCTGTCGTCCAGAGCGAAATAGCCGCTGTCGATGATCTGCAGCTCCGTTCCGTCCTCCAGCGTCACGCTGTCGGCGCAAAAGAGATAGTTTTCCACGATGTAGGCGCTCTCTTGGCTGCTCAGATAGCGAACGGCCTCCTCTTCCGTCTTTCGGCTTAGGGCGATGTGCAGGCTCTCGCCGAACCGCTCGCCGGGATGTTCGTCCCACGTTTCAAAGCCCGTCGGTTTCCCCTTTCCCGCCTCAATGCCGATGTCGTCGCTGCTGAACGTGAAGGAATAATAGAGCTTCCTGCCGTCGCAGTAGATCTGATCGATCGTGAGGTCGGCGGTAAAATCGTGCTGCGCCAGCATCAGCCGCTCGCGGTCGTTCTGCGGCTCCTGCGCGTCCACCGCCGCGGGCGCGGCGAAACGGAACGTCCTGCCGACCGTCGCCGCCGTCTCCTCCAGCAGGCCGAGGCGCTCATAGCTGATTTCGTCGGCCATCTTCTCGCGTACCTGGCCGAACACATCCAGCCCCGTCGCCAGCGCCGCCCCGGTGAGCGCCAGCATCGCCGCCAGCGCAAAGACCAGCGCCGTCGAAATTTTCTTTTTCATCTTTTTCTCTCCTTTGATTTTTTCCTGTATGTCGGGCCAGAGAGAGGGCCGCTCGTCGATGGAGGAAAGCCCGCTGTCGATTGCCCCGCGCACAAGCCCCCGGTAGATTTCATCGCGCTTCACTCTCCACGCCCCCTTTCCACCCGCGTTCAAGCCATGTTTTGAGCATGCTCCTCGCCTTTCCAAGCCGGCGCGAAACCGTCATTTCGGACACCCCCAACATCTCCCCCGTCTCGCGCATGTTGAAACCCTCATAGTAATACAGCAGCACGACCTCCATCTGCGCGCGCGGCAGGCGCATGATCGCGCTCATCAGCTGCGAGGCGGTTTCGTTTTGTTCCTCCTGCGCGATCTCCAGCCGGTCCATGTCGACGCTCCGGTCGATAAACCGAAACCACGCGTTCCGGCGCATGTCCTTGCAGACGTTGATCGCAATGCGCACAAGCCACGTCTTCTCGCTGCTCTCCTTGCGGAAGGCATCCCATCCTCTGTATGCCTTGACAAACGTCTCCTGTACGGCGTCCTCCGCCAAGGAGAGATCCTTCAAATACACACAGCACAGGCGAAGCAGCTCTTTTTCATAGGTGACGACGATTCTGTAAAATTCTTCGTCCACTCTGTTGTCCGGGCCCTTGACAACCATCTTGCTTCCGCCCCCTTTCACCTATTTAGACGATCAAAAGGCGGATTTCTAACGCTTTCCAAGCGGAAAGACAAAAAAAGCCTGCGCTTGCTCCCTTCGGCATACTTTTGCCGCGCGCCGGACACCCTAACGCCGAATCCAAGCATCGGAGGCGGTCATCATGGAAAACCGGCATAATTTGATTCCCTATGCGCTTGAGGTCGTGGCGCGCCCCGGCTCGCGCGAGAGCCGCGTGCGCAAAGCGCCGGACGGCATGAGAATCCGCAATGAGAGGAGCGGCGGCGATGGAAGGTAACTTGCAGGGGCAGCAGACAGGTGCCAAGCAGCAGGAGCGCATCCGGCGCTACGCGAAGCTGGTGGAGCGCCTGTCGCCCAAGAGCGATATGGCGGCGGGCCTTCTGCGCTCATTCTGGGTTGGCGGAACGATTTGCGTGCTCGGCCAGCTGATCCTCGATTTTTTCAGCTACAGGCTGCGCTGGGGCATGGCGAGCGCCTCGACGGCCACGAGCGTGTGCCTCATCTTCCTCTCAGCGCTGCTGACGGGGCTGGGCGTCTACGACAAGATCGGCAAATACGCGGGCGCAGGAAGCATTGTGCCCATCACGGGCTTCGCCAATTCCGTCGTCTCCCCGGCAATGGAGTTCCGGCGGGAGGGTCTCGTCATGGGCGTGGGCGCCAAGCTCTTTACGCTGGCGGGCCCCGTGCTCGTCTACGGCATCAGCAGCTCGATCATCGTGGGGCTGATCGTCTACGCGATGGAGGTGATATAGGTGAGCAAGCGAATGGGCAAACAGACGGTCGCGCTCGGCGCTCGCCCGGGCATCGCGAGCCATGCCTGCGCGGCCGGGCCCAAGGAGAACGAGGGGCCCTATGGCGGCAAGTTCGACCGCGTGCTCCCCGACGAGCTGGACGGCCAGCAGAGCTTCGAGGCCGCCGAGCGCCATATGCTCGAGACGACGGTGCTCCAGTGCGTGCAGAAGGCGGGCTGCGAGCTGGGCGATGTGCAGATGCTGCTCAGCGGGGATTTGCTCAACCAGATCATCTCGGCCGGCTTCGCCGCGCGAAACCTGCAAATCCCGTTTTACGGCCTCTATGGCGCCTGCTCCACGATGTCGGAATCGCTCTCCGTCGGCGGCATGCTAGCGGACGGCGGTTACGCGGACAGGCTCGTCTGCGCGACATGCAGCCACTTCTGCACGGCGGAGCGGCAATACCGCGCGCCGCTGGAGCTGGGCAACCAGCGCCCGCCGACGGCGCAGTGGACGGTCACCGGCGCGGGCGCGGTGATGCTGGTCTCCGGCGCGGCGGCGAGCGGCACGCGCGCCTGCCTCACGCACACGACCTGCGGGCGCGTCATCGATCTGGGCATCACCGACCAAAATAACATGGGCGCGGCGATGGCCCCGGCGGCGGCGGACACGCTGGCAGCCCACTTTGAGGATACGGGCCGCGGCTTTGACGACTATGACCTCGTCGTCACGGGCGATTTGGGGCATCTCGGGCGCGACCTTTTGATTGAGCTTCTGCGCGAAAAAGGGCTCAAGGTGCGCGAGGAAAAGCTGTTTGACTGCG
>JAUNPI010000048.1 GCA_030536875.1 Clostridia bacterium | reverse complement strand
GTAACACCGGGAATGACGCCGTAGCGCTCGCGGTCGATCTTCACAAACCGCCCGGAGAGGCCCTCCGCCGGCGTCGCCAGCAGCGTGTAATTCATCTTGCGCTGCCGGGAGATCTCGTCGAGCTGACGGCGCATGCGCGAGATGATCTCAAGGCCCAGCTTCTGGGCGCGCTCGCTCTGTCCGTGATGTTCGCCGATGAGCGCGACGAGCGTCTCCGCCAGGCCGATAAAGCCGACGGACAGCGTGCCATGCCTGAGCACCTCGCGCACCTCGTCGTCCCAGTTCAGCTTTTCGCTGTCCAGCCAAACGCCCTCGCCCATCAGGAAAGGATAGTTGCGCACCTTCTTGTGTGCCTGAATCTCAAAGCGCTCGTCGAGCTGCTCGATGACCAGCTTCATGCGCTCGTCCAGGATCTGATAGAACCTGTCCAGGTCGCCGCGGGCCTCGATGGCGATGCGCGGCAGGTTGATGGAGGTAAACGACAGATTGCCGCGGCGGTTGCAGACCTCGTTTTCCGGATCGTAGACATTGCCGATGACGCGGGTGCGGCAGCCCATATAGGCGATCTCCGTCTCATGGCGGCCCGGCTTGTAGTATTGCAGGTTAAAGGGCGCATCCACAAAGGCGAAGTTCGGGAACAGCCGCTTGGCGCTCACGCGAATCGCCAGCCGGAAAAGATCGTAGTTCGGGTCGCCCGGGTTATAGCTCACACCCTCCTTGACCCTGAAAATCTGAATCGGGAAGATCGGCGTTTCTCCCCCGCCAAGGCCCTTTTCCGTCTCCAGCAGCAGGTTGCGCATGACCATGCGCCCCTCGGGCGAGGTATCCATGCCATAATTGATCGAGGAAAACGGCGTCTGCGCGCCCGCGCGGGAATGCATGGTGTTCAGATTGTGGATGAACGCCTGCATGGCCTGGCTTGTGCGCCTCTCGGTTTCGCGATAGCCGCGCTCCTGGGCATAGCGCATGATGCGCGTACACGTGGGCTCGTCGGTCATTTCCAGAAGGCGCGCGCGAAGCGCGTCCTCAAACGCCTGGCTGGGCGCAAGGGTCGGGGTGACGCCCAGCTCCGAGCGGATCTGACGAATCAGGGCCTTCGCCTCGTCGTCGCCCGCGTTGTGGCCCAGCACGAGCTCAAGCCCGGCGCCCAGCGCGCGCCGGTATTCCTTGACATAGGTCTTGGCGACGCCGGGAGCCATGTCATAATCAAAGCTGGCGATGGCCTGTCCGCCATGCTGGTCGTTCTGGTTGGACTGGATGGCGATGCAGGCCAGCGCGGAGTAGCTGCCGATGTCCTGCGGCTCGCCAAGCACGCCGTGACCCGTGGAAAAGCCTCCTCTGAACAGCCGGGTTAAATCGATCTGGGTACACGTGGTCGTCAGCGTCAAAAAGTCCAGATCGTGAATGTGAATATCGCCCTCGCGGTGCGCGCGCGCATGCTCGGGATTCAGGACATACATGTCGTAAAACTGCTTGGCGCTCTCCGAGCCGTATTTGAGCATCGTGCCCATCGCGGTGTCGCCGTCGATGTTCGCATTCTCGCGCTTGACGTCGGAATCCGCCGCGTCCTTAAAGGTGATGTCCTGAAGGATGTGCATGAGGCGCGTCTTGGCCTCGCGGGCGCGGCTGCGTTCCGCGCGGTAAAGGATATAGGCCTTTGCGGTTTTGCCGTACCCCTCGTCGATGAGCGCCTGCTCCACCCTGTCCTGCACGCCCTCGACAGTGGGCATGTCGATGCTCTCGTCGCGCTCCACTTCGCGCGTCACAATGCGCGCAAGCCTTACGGCCTCCTCACGCCCCTTCGCGCTGTTCACAGCGGCAAATGCCCGCTCAATGGCGCGCACAATCTTTTCCTCATCGTAGGCCGCCACGCGGCCGTCACGCTTCATAATGCTCTGCGGCATCGGTCTTCTCCCCCATCCCTCAGTGTTTCAAAACTCTCAACGCGTTCGCCTCTCCGGTCAGGCATCCGCCGCCCGGAAGCGCGCCGGCACAACATCTTGTGTCGGGCTGCCCGCCCATCATACAACATGTGGAAAGCCCTGTCAAGCCGCCCGCAGGGATGTTTCCATCCTCCCCGAGCCGTCTAAGGGCGCAAAATTCGGGGCGGCATAAGCATCGCCGGCCCCGAATGATTCGCACTTAGATTTTTTACAAAACGCTTTCTTTTAAGCCCGGTCACCTGAAAATCTGCGTGCCGCCGCCCTGGGACTGGAGTGTCTGCTGGCGCATCTCATCATAGCCCTCCGGCTTCTGCGTCCTATAGAGCTCAAGGAGCAGATCGGCAACCGCCGCCGCGTTCTCGTCGTTGCCGTTGTAAGCCATGACGCACAGCACGCCGCCCGCCGGGTCATGCGCGTAGTCCAGCAGCCCAAAGAGGCTGTCCGTCGGGATGCCGTAGATTCCCTCCCGCCCCTCTTCGTCCGTGTAGACATAGCCAGAGCAATCGATTCCCCGAAGCGAGATCACGCCGCTTTCGATGTAGGGCGTTAAATCCATATAGGCATATTGGGCCCCGTCCAGCGCAAGCTTTTGGAACTCGCTCTCGGGCAGCAGGCAGATATCCCCCTGCTGAGCCCCGACGTAGGTGGAAAACTGCATCGGCGCATAGATGTCGCCGCTTGTCAGGTCGATGTTCATCACGGTCAGCTCCTCCTGATCGGGGAAGCGCTCTGTGATCCTCGGCCAAAGCTCCTCTTGAAGCCGCGTCGCATCGATGTAGCCGTTGCAGATATAAAGCTCGATCTTTTTGTCCTCCGGCGGCCTATAGGCCGTTATCGCAAAGAGGAGATCCACGCCCATCACGCAGGCAACCGCAAGCAGGGCATATTTCCACCAGCTGTACCGCCAATGATTCCTTAAGGTTGTGCTGTGCATGACCGCCCTTCTCCTCGCTCGCGTGCGTCGCCAAACGGCTCGCTTTTCCCTGTATCATAGCACATTTGCCTGTCGTTTTCAACCCCTTGCGCGCCCCTCGCGCCGCCGTGCGCCCGACACTTTTGCTCCGGTCAGCGGCTTTGCTCAAGCGCGTCCGTCACCGCTTCGAGCAGGCAAAACAGATTCTCATCCTCAAACATCGTGTCCCTTTTTGTATGGATGCGGTCCAAATACAGGATTTTTCTCCCTCTCAGCGCTGCAAGCGCCGCGCCCCTGGGGAACACCATCTGGTCGGAGGGGAACAGTACCCTGGGCGATGTGCCGGCAAACGCGCGCTTGCCGGCCTTCTTGGCGGCGCGGGAAAGCGACGCCTCCAGCCGCTTGCCAAGCGGCGAGCCCATCGCCGCCCTGGAGCCCACAAGCATCAGCGTTTCCCCCATCGGAAACGCAGTCCGCGTTAAGCACGAAAACGCGCCTTGCCGCGCCTGCGTGGCGCTTGAAAAACGCCGAAGAGCCGAGCATCCCCTTTTCCTCGTTGTCAAAGAGGACAAACGCCACGTCCTCCTGCCCACAAAGCGCCTCCATCGCCAGCAGCACGAGCGCCACGCCGGAGGTGTTGTCATTGGCGGTATGCGGGTTTTCCGGCCCGGCGATCATCAGCCAGACGGCAAAAAAGCACAGCGCGCTGACCGAAAGCGATGCCAGCGCCGCCGAAAGCCCCGCCGGGATCGCCAGCTCGCCCACCGTCCGGCCCACGAGATAGCCCGTCCCGACGCCGAGCGCGCCAAAGACCAGCACCGGCAAAAGGATCTGCGTCAGCAGGATGATGGGCCAGCATGCCGGCGTCATCATGTTGGGAAACGGCAGCTGCGCGCAGGTGTCATAGTGCGCGGTGAGCAAAATGTCCGCCTTCTCGGGCTCGCCAAAGACCAGGTTGCGCGAGCGCACGAGCTTCCCGCTCTCCTCCACCTGCATGGAAAGCCCATGCCGCGCGCCATATTCCCTCGCCCACGCGATAAATCCGCTCTTCTGCGCCCATGTCTTTCGCACCTCATAGGGCCCAAGCAGCGCAGCCTTGAGTTCCTTAAGCGTTTGCATGATTTCATCCTCTTTCCGCGTTCTCTTGCAAGCAGTATATCACAGAGGAGACGAAAAAGAAAGAAGGCCCGCATCCAGAATCCCGATCAAAAGAAAATTGACACTGAATTCCGAAATGACTATAATATGGGGAAAAACATTGCTAAAGGAGCGGATTTTCATGACCTATGACGAGGCTCTTTGCCTGCTTCGCCGCTACAACAGCGAACCTTTCCACCTCTGCCACGCGCTGACCGTCTCCAAAGTTATGCGCCGCATGGCCTGCGAGCTGGGCTACTCGGAGGAAGCCGACTTCTGGGCGATCGTCGGTTTGCTGCACGACATCGATTTTGAGCTCTGGCCCGAAGAGCACTGCAAAAAATGCGTAGAACTCTTGAGCGAAGCCGGTGCGGACGAGCGGCTGATTCACGCCGTCGTCTGCCACGGCTGGGGCATCTGCACCGAGGTTGCCCCGGAGCACACGATGGAAAAGGTGCTCTTCGCCTGCGACGAGCTGACCGGGCTGATCGGCGCGTGCGCCAGGCTCCGCCCTTCCGGGAGCATCGCGGATATGGATTTGAAGAGCCTCAAGAAAAAATACAAGTCGAAGGGCTTCGCCGCCGGCTGCTCGCGAGAGGTCATCGCCAGGGGAGCCGAGCTTTTGGGCTGGACGCTGGACGACCTGCTCTCCCGCACGCTCGAAGCCATGAAGCCCGATGAGGCCGAAATCGCCGCGCAGGTCGCCGCGCTCTAAGCTTCAGAGCACATTCTGAGGCGAAATTTCCTGCCGGTCGAAGACATGCTCAATGCCGCCCTCCAGCTCGCTGGCGTAAATCAGCGCCGACGCGCGGTCCTCCCCCTCCAGCGACGCAATCAGCCGCGAGAGCGCAAAGCGCACGTCGTCCGTCGACCCGTGGTCGATCATCATCTCCAGCTTGCTCGCGCGTTCGTCCCACATCTGGTCGAGCGCGCGGGCTTTTTCCATCGCTGTAGAAAGGTCGCCCGCGCGCAGCGCCTCGAGAATGCCCCGTGTCTGCTCAAGCGCGTCGTCGGTGAGCCGGGTCACGCTGAGCTGCTCAAGCGTGCCCAGCAGCGCAAGCAGCACGCCGACCACCGCCATTGTCACGATCTTCCTGCGCATGCTACCACCTCACCTTCTCCTGCGGGACGGCGTCGACGGTAATCAGCCGTCCGTCCTCCCCCTTTTCCTGCACCAGCAGCTTGCCCTGCGTGTCGAGCGCCGCGACAAGCACATCGGCGTCCTTCTCGATCCCCTGAGCCTGCAAAATGCGTCTGAGCCATCCTTCGTCGAGCCCGGCGATGCGCATGGTGCGCGACTGCATCTTCCCGTCGAGGATCAGCGTGAGCGGAATGCCGTCATAGAGGCGCGGGAGCCCCTGCTCCTTCCTCGTGGCGGGGCGGTTATCCGCAGAGGGAAAGACGCTCAGCGAACCGTTCGTCTCCAGCACGACGCTTCCCGTTTCGTGCAGCCCGATAATCCCCTGCGAGCGAATGCCCTCCATCAGGTCGGAGAGGTCAAAGCACAGCCGCTGCAATTCCTTTTCGCAGATTTTTCCGTCCCGCACGAGCACGCTGGGCCGCCCGCAGATCAGCCTTCTGAGCCGCATGCTCGAGAACGACAGCGCGCTCAGCAGGCAGTGCATCAGAAGCAGCGTGAGGATCGCGACCACGCCGCCCAGCAGCGGGATCTCGACGTCGCCCATCGGCTGTGTCGCCAGATCGGAAATCATCAGCGTGATCACGACTTCGTAGGGCTGAAGCTGGGCGAGCTGGCGCTTGCCCATCAGCCGCAGCGCGACAGCGGTCACCAGAAAGAGGATGACCGTTCTCAAAAAACCAGTAACCACAGGAAAACTCCTCCTTGGCTTGTATCATCCCCGAAGCGCCCGATTTTAATCACCGGTTTTCCGGCCGCCTGCGAAAGCCCCGCCTTCCGCCGCACACAAAATGCCGCCGCGCGGCCTGAGCCGCGCGGCGGCGTCTGTCATTCAATTGCGCTTAAATCCCATCTGACGCAAAGGCTTATGCCCTCATCATATATCCGCCGTCAACCTTCTTCCAGACGGCCTCGCGCCCCGCGTGATGGGCGCCCACGGCGGCATGGAGCATGCAGATGCCGCGATCGAGCGGCGCGTATTTCTTGTAAAGCACGGGGCGCTCGAGCACGGATACGCCCGCCTTGTCCGCGACGATCTTCCACGGCTGGAAATTGACGGCGCTGGGCGCAATGCGCGCGGCCAGAACGGCCTCCTTCTGCCAAGCGCCGAGCTCGCTAAGCTGCGCCTCGCTCATGCCGCAGAGCTTCTCCAGCTCCATGCGCTTGGGCGCAAACGGCGGCAACTCCGCCTTGCCGATGGCGATGACGCAGTGAATCGCCTCGTCGCTCTGCAAATTCACGTTGCGGCTGACGATATCCGGGTAAAAAAACGCGCCGAGCCAGCATGTTCCCAGCCCCATCGCCGTCGCCTCCAGCACGAGAGCCTCGCCCATGAAGCCCTCCATCTCCATCGGCGTGCCGCGCTTGGCGACGATCACGGCATAGACGTCCGTGCCCTTGATGCCGCTCTTCATGCCCGGGCCCTTAAACATGCGCACGGTGATGCCCTGCCAGCTCAGCTTGCGGCAGAGCACGCCCAGCCTGTCCAGCTGCTCCTTGTCCGGCGCGCCGGTGTAGCGGCGCACGGAGCTGCGCTTGTACATTGCCTCATACCAGCTCTTCTCGATTTTCATTTCAAACATGATCTTTCGCTCCCGCTCTTCGGGCAAAACCGCCCTGTTCTTTCAAACGCTTCCCTATACTTTAGCACGTTTTCTCCCGCCCTGTCAACGCCAATCGCTGACCGGATGCAATTTACAAAAGCCCGGGCGCCTTGCACCCGGGCTGAACGCGTTGGTTTGAACGCATTAGACCTTTTTCGTGAGCGAAGCGACAAAGCGCTCGATGCGGTCGACGCCCCTGTCGATGTTTTCCATCGAGGTCGCGTAGGACATGCGGCAGAAGCCCTCCGTGCAAAACGCGTTGCCCGGAACGACGGCCACGTCCGCATGCTCGAGCAGCTGGCTGGCAAAGGTCATGGAATCGGCGATCTCCACATCGCCACTCATCATGCCAAACAGGCCGCTCACGTCCATCATCGCATAGAACGCGCCCTTGGGCATCATACAGCGGATGCCGGGAATGGCGTTCAGCCGCGCTACGATGTGCTTTCTGCGCTCGTCGTAGGCCCGGCGCATCTTCTCGATCTCCTCGGGGCCCTGCGGCGCGGTCAGCGCGCGGACGGACGCGTATTGCGCCACGGCGTTGCTGCCGCTGGCCACTTGGCTCTGCAGGCTGTTCATGGCCTTGATGACGGCAAGCGGGCCCGCCGTATAGCCGATTCGCCAGCCGGTCATCGCATAGGCCTTCGACATGCCGTTGATGACGATGGTCTGCGCGAAAATGTCCTCGCCCAGCGAGGCGATGGAGACATGCTCCTCCCCGTCGTAGATCAGCTTTTCGTAGATCTCGTCGGAAATCACGTAAAAGCCGCGCTCGACCGCCAGCCTCGCGATGCCCTCAAGCTGCTCGCGATTCCAGATGCAGCCGTTGGGGTTGTTGGGCGAGTTGAGAATGAGCGCCTTCGTCTTCTCGGTGACATAGGGCGCGATATCCTGCGCCTCGGTCACAAAATTCTTCTCCGGCAGCCCCTTGACAAACACGGGCACGCCCTCCGCGATGCGCACCATTTCCGGGTAGGACACCCAGCAGGGCGTGGGAATGATCACCTCGTCGCCGGGATTGCATATCGCCTGAAGCGCCGCGAAAATGGAAAACTTCGCGCCGTTGGAGACGATGACCTGCGCGGGGGAATAGGACAGGCCGTTGTCGCGCAGCAGCTTGTCGCAGATGGCGCGGCGCAATTCCATCGTGCCGGCGGCGGGGGTATACTTGGTCAGCCCCATGTTCAGCCCTTCGTGCGCCGCATCCCTGATGTACGCCGGGGTCACGAAGTCGGGCTCGCCGGCACAGAACGAAACCACGTCGCGCCCCTCGGCGCGCATTTCCTTCGCTTTGGCGTCGATGGCAAGCGTTGGGGACGGGGAAATCGCGCTGCAAACGCGAGAGAGCTCTAGGGACATGCTGGTTTCCTCCTTCGTCATGGCAGCAAAATGAATCTGCGGGATATTATACAGCCATTTTCGTATTCTTGCAATCGCCACTTTGCCCTTTTTACGGGTTTTTCTCTATTGATTTTGCACGGCTTTTTTCCGATTCCTGCAAAAAATGCATTTCCGTGCGTGCCTTAGTCCGTTTTCCTCTTCGGGCTTTCCCTCTTTTAAGAAGATGCATCCCGCCGCCCCGGCGTGCATGAACCGCACAAAAAACAACTTTTCCATGAAAAAGCTTGCCTTATTTCCATTTTTGCGCTATGATAATCGTTGTTGACATCTTGTCCTCAGTTTACAGCATGTGTGGAGGTGTTTTTTTGCGCAAGATCAAGTGGCTGACAGCCATCGTCATGATCCTCTGCCTGTTCGCCGTCTCGGCCTCGGCTGAAGGGTCTTACTACCTCGAGCTGCCCACCAAGGGCATCTCCTCTTCCCTCAAGATCAGCGTGGACGTCCCGGCGGAAAACCCCGTGCAGGACGGCATCAACCCGCTGACGGGCGAGCCGTGGTCCGGCAATTACACGCCGATTCTCGTCAACATCGACGCGCACCCGGAAGCGCTGCCGCATTGGGGCGTCTCCTCCGCGGATATCATCTATGAAATGCCCATCCAGAAGGACGGATCCACCCGCAGCGCCGCGCTGTTCATGGGCGATATCCCGTCCTACGCCGGCCCGGTCCGTTCCGCCCGCGTGCCGATGGGCTCCCTGCGCGAGATGTGGGACAGCGCGTGGGTCTTCTACGGCTGGCAGAACTGGGCTACCGGCAAAAACCTGACCGTCGACGTCGACGACTGGGCGCTGAGCATCCACTCCGACGCGCGCGTCAAGGGCCGCTGGGTCTTCCCGTTCGTCGAGGGCACCGAGAAGAATTACGACTCCCTCTTCCATCGCGAGCACGACGGCAACCACGTTTCCCCGCACGACGTGCAGATCGACATGAAGGCCGTTCAGGCGCTCTTTACGCAGGAGTCCGTCAAGCATCCCTTCCAGTTCACCGACACGGGGCTCGACCGCGGCGTCGACGTCTCCTCGATCACCATCGAGTACAAGACCACCAATCCCGCCTACGTCTCCTCCTATCAGTATAATCCGGTCACCGGCCTCTACGACCGCTACCGCAACGGCGAGCCGTATATCGACGCGCTCACCGGCGCGGGCACGTCCTTTGCCAACGTCATCGTTCTGCGCACGGACGTCACCTGGTACAACAACTCTCCGGAGCGCCCGGTCATCCAGCTGGTCGGTCAGGGAACCTGCGAGATCTTCCAGAACGGCAAGTACGTCCGCGGCACATGGGTGCGCACGCATTCCGACAAGACGGCGGACGAGTTCGACTCCCTGAGCAGCCGCATGATCTTCCTCGACGAGAACGGCGAGGAGCTGCCCATGAAGGTCGGCAAGACGTTCATCCAGATCGTCAGCAACGATCAGCCGGTGATCGTCAGCGCCGAGTCTCAGATCGACGGCGCCACGACGCAGGCCACGCCGGAGCCGACGCCGACCCCGAAGCCGACCCGCACGCCCAAGCCCACCCGCACCCCGAAGGCCTCCGGCAACACGCCGGAGCCGGTGATGGAGACCGAAGACGACGAGGATGTCTCCTTCGGCGGCTAATCCCCTTTGTCCTTTCAAGCTCCCGCTTCGGCGGGAGTTTTTTTAGTCCGATGCGCCTTTACTCTTGACAAAAGTATGAAATCGGACTATACTGGCATGCGTCCGATTTCGTACTTTCTCAGTCCGAGGAGATTTTGGAAATGACATCTTTTGACAATCTTGAGCGCTTCAATCACCTGTACTCCGAGATCGAATCGCTCTATCACGAGGCCGCCCAAAGGCTCGGCCTCTCCGACAGCGCCATGCAGATTCTCTACGCCGTGCGCACGGAAAAGCGCCCCTGCTCGATGAGCGATATCGCCCGCCTGACCGGGATCAGCAAGCAGACGCTCCATTCCTCCATCCGCAACCTCGAGCGCAACGGCATCCTCTGTCTGCAGCGCGGCGCAGGCCGGAGCGCGGCGCTCCATCTCACGCCGGAGGGCGAACGCCTCGTGCAGGCGCGCGTCGATCCGCTTCTAAGCGCGGAAGCGGATATCTACCGCAGCTGGTCGGAGCAGGAGACAGAGGCCTTCTTCTCCCTGCTCTCCAAATACCGCGCCGCTCTCAAGGAGCGGATTGAAACGCTCTCCCCCGCGCCCGACTGCGGGCCTTCTTCACCATCCATTCAGGAGGATCTATGAACATTCAGCTTTCCGACCACTTCGACGTCAGGCGCCTTCTCCGCTTCACGTTTCCCTCCATCGTCATGATGGTCTTCACCTCGATTTACAGCGTGGTAGACGGCTTTTTCGTCTCCAATTTCGTCGGAAAAACGCCGTTTGCCGCCGTCAACCTGATCATGCCCTACCTGATGCTCTTCAGCGCCATCGGCTTTATGATCGGCACGGGCGGCAGCGCGCTCGTCTCCATGACCCTCGGCATGGGCAAGCACGAGCGCGCTAATCGGCTCTTTTCCATGTTCGTCGCCTTTACCGCGGCGGCGGGCGTCCTGCTCGCGCTCGTCAGCGTCGCCGCGCTGCGCAAGGTGGCTGCGCTGCTGGGGGCCCAAGGCGACATGCTGGATCAATGCGTCGTCTACGGGCGCATCCTCATGCCGGCGCTTCCCTTCTTCATGCTCCAAAACACCTTCCAGAGCTTTTTCGTCACGGCGGAAAAGCCCAAGCTCGGCCTTGCCGTGAGCGTCGCCGCCGGGCTGACCAATATCGCGCTGGACGCGCTGTTTGTCGCCGTCTTCCGCTGGGGTTTGGTTGGCGCGGCGGTCGCCACAACGCTCAGCCAAATTGTCGGCGGGCTGATTCCCCTGCTCTATTTCGCCCTGCCCAATTCGAGCATCCTGCGCCTGACCCGCTTTTCCTTCGACGCAAGGGCGCTCGTCAAGGCCTGCGCGAACGGCTCCTCCGAGCTGATGAGCAACCTCTCCCTTTCGCTGGTCAACATGCTTTACAACTGGCAGCTGATCCGCTTTGCCGGGGAGGACGGCGTGGCGGCATACGGCGTGATCATGTACGTCAACATGATCTTTATCTCGGCGTTCTTGGGCTATTCCATCGGCAGCGCGCCCGTCATCAGCTTTCATTACGGCGCTCAAAACCACGCCGAGCTGCAAAACCTTTTTAGCAAGAGTCTCGCGCTGATCGGGGCGTTCGGCCTCGCGATGACCGCGCTTGCGGAGCTCTTTTCCGGCGTTCTGGCAGGCATTTTTGTCAGCTATGATCCCGAGCTTCTGGCGATGACCACGCGCGGCTTTCGGCTCTACTCCCTCGCCTTCCTGGTGATGGGTTTCAACATCTTCGCCTCCGCGTTCTTCACGGCGCTGGGCAACGGCCTCGTCTCCGCCACCATCTCCTTCCTGCGGACGCTGCTCTTCTCCTGCGCCGCGGTGATCGTGCTGCCCATGTTCCTGAAGCTGGACGGCATCTGGCTCTCCGTCGTCGCCGCGGAGCTGCTCTCCGTGTGTGTGTCGGCGTTCTTCATGGCCCGCATGAGGCGCGTCTATCATTATTGACCGAATGAACTTTCAAAGGGCTGTCAAGCTAATCCTGAACATTTCAAAAAGCAATTTTTGCTTGAAATGTCTGGATTTTTAGCCTGACAGCCCCTTATCTTTTATCAAAGCCTCGCTCACGGCGCGGCGGCATGCCCCTTCTTCTCTTTGTAATACTGCGCCTGCGCGTCCCACAGGCGGCGGTACAGCCCGCCCTCGTCGGCAAGCAGCGCCTCGTGCGCGCCATGCTGCACGATCCTGCCGCCGTCAAAGACGGCGATCTCGTCGCAGAAGCGGCAGGAGGACATCCGGTGGGAGATGTAGACCGCCGTCTTGCCCTGCACGAGCTTATCGAAGCTGCTGTAGACCTCGTATTCGCTGAAGGGATCAAGCGCGGCGGTCGGCTCGTCGAGGATGACGAGCGGAGCGTCCTTGTAAAGGGCGCGGGCGATGGCGATCTTCTGCGCCTCGCCGCCGGAGATGGAGACGCCGTCCTCCGCGTCGGTATACAGGCCGGTGTCCAGCCCCTTTTCAAGGGAGGCGAGGCGCTCGCCGAAGCCCGCCTTTTGCAGGCAGTCCCGCGCCCTGTCCTCGTCCACATGGGCGCTGGCGGCGACGTTCTGCCCCAGGCTCATCGAGAAGAGCTTAAAATCCTGAAAGACGACGGAGAGCAGCGAGAGATATTCGGCATAGTCGTATTTCTTGATGTCGATGCCGTTTAAGAGAATCTGCCCCTCGTCGGGGTCGTACAGGCGGCAGAGGAGCTTGATGAAGGTCGTCTTGCCCGCGCCGTTGGGGCCGACGATGGCCAGCTTCGCGCCGGTGCGGATCTGAAAGGAGACGTCCCTCAGGCTGTAGGCCGTCTGGCCGGGATAGCGGAAGGAGACGTGGCGGAACTCGAAGGCATAGTCCCCGTCGGTGCGCTTTTCTACCGGAAGCGTGCCGTTGTATTTTTCGGAGGGCAGGCTTATGAATGCGTCGTATTCGTTCAGGTAAACGCGCTGCAGGTGCATCTGCGCGGCATATTGCAGCGCCGCGTTCAGGCTGGTGATCGCGCCGACGTAGAGCGTCACGTCGCCCACGGAGCACAGGCCGCACAGCGCCTTCGCGCCCACGAACAGATACGCGAAGAGCGAGGAGAGCTGGGCCGTCAGGATGATGAGGCGCCAGCAGCGGCCCATGCGCGGCATGAACGCGGAGAGCACGCCCATGTACGCTTCGCCGAAGGCCTTGAGGCGCTTGAGCCCCAGATCCGCAAAGCCATAGGCGCGCACGTCCATGCTGCCGCACTGAATCCGCCGCATCCTGTGCAGCGCGCCCTCCCGCAGGGAGATCGGCCGAGACTGCTCCTCCTGCTCCAGATTGAGCGCGTTGATGCGCCGCAGCAGCGGCACGCACAGCAGCGAGCAGGCCAGGACGACGGCCACCAGCCCCAGCGCGGCAAGCGGGGAATTGAGCGCCCGCACGACGGGGGTATCCGCCGCGCCCTGCGCGGGCACGAACAGGAAGCCCAGCGCGATGAGGGCATAGAGCAGGGAGAAGCAGCCGGCGGCGGCCGCGGCGAAATTCTGGCAGAAGACGTGGATGCCGCCGTGGTTTCCGGCGGTATCCATCGCGTGCCAGAGCATCTCCATGATGGAAGGCGTTTCGAGCTGCTGGTAGTCCATCGTCAGGCACTTTTGGGCCAGCGCGATGTCGGTCTGGTTGCAGGTGTCCAGCGCCAGCGCGTCGCCTACGCGGGCGAGCGCGTGAACGAGGACGTTGGCCGCAAAGCTGAGCAGGATCATTGTCCGTGCGGTGGAGAAGATCTGCGCCTCCGGCGCGCCGGCGATGAGCTGATTGAGGATCCTGGCGCCATAGACGAGCGCGATGAACGGCAGCGCGCCGCGAAGGAGCGCCTGCATGAGCGCAGCGGCGAGCATCCCCGGCCGCCTGCGGTGAATCATGGCGAGGATGCGCCGGTAATCCCGAAGGGTATGGGTCCACTTTGTCCGCCATTCAGATTTGGAATGCGCCTTCATCCGCGCTCCCTCCCTTCTCGTTTTCCTGATAGTATTGGCTCTGCACGGCGAACATCTCGGCATACCGCCCGCCTAGGGCCATCAGCTCCTCGTGCGTCCCCTGCTCGACGATCCACCCGTGCTCCATGAAGAGGATCCTGTCGCAGAAGCGCGTGGAGGCAAGCCGGTGCGAGATGAAAAAGCAGGTTTTGCCGCGCGCGGCCTGCGCGTACTGCCGGTAGAGGTTGGCCTCGGCCAATGGGTCGAGCGCGGCGGTGGGCTCGTCGAGCAGCAGCAGGTCGCCGCCGTGGTAGAGCGTGCGGGCGAAGAGCAGGCGCTGCATCTGCCCGCCGGAGAGGACAATGCTGTTCGGGTCGAAATAGTGCTCGACCAGCGGGGTTTGAAGGCCCATCGGCAGCGCGCGCACAAAATCATCAAGCCCGGCACGGCGCAGGCAGTCCCACACGCGCATCTCGTCGTAGGCCTCCGAGGCCGCGATATTCTCCGCGATCGTGAAGGGCTGGGCCTCCACCTCCTGAAACAGCGGCGCGACGACGCGGCGCCAGTCCTCAAAGGAAAATTCCCGCAGGGGCACGCCGGAGACGAGGATCTCGCCCTCGGTGACGGGATACAGCTTGCAGAGCAGCTTGACCAGCGTCGTCTTGCCCGCGCCGTTGACGCCCACCAGCGCGATGTGCTCGCCGGGGCGCACCGTCAGGTTCACATGGGAGAGGGCGGGCGTGTCGCTGCCCGGATGGGTGAAGGAGACGTCCCTCAGCTCAAGGGAGAGCGGGCAGGAGAGGGAAGCGGTATCCGCGCCCTCGCCGTGGCGGATGACGTCCGGATAGTCGAGATAATCCCGGTAGTGCTCCGCCTGCCGGCTGGCTTCGCGCAGGATATTGTCCGCCTCGACGAAGCCGGTGAGCCATGAAGAGAAGGAGGCGATCATGCCCAGCATCAGCGTGAAGCCCGCGGCGTCGATCTCGCCCGCGCAGCAGGCGTGCAGCAGCACGGCATAGGCGATCAGGTCGCGCAGCAGGAGGAAGACGTCGTCCGACAGGTTGCCCAGAAAGGCAAGCGCCTGCGAGCGCGCCTCCTGCCCGAGGATCAGCTTCGCCGTCCGTCTCATGCTCTCGCCGAACCAGCCCTCGATGCGGTATAGGCGCGCGTCCTTGGCGGCCTGAAAGCTGTCCGTCGCCGTATAAGCGAGGTATTCAAACTTGTTCCACCAGCCGCGCCACGTCTTGTCATGCGTGCGGAGGTAGCGGCGGCGCAGCGCGGAGAGCGCCATGCTGCTGGCCGCCATGCCGGCGAGCACCAGCAGGATGCGCAGGTCGAGCGACGCGGCCACGCCGCCATAGAGCAGCAGCCCCAGCAGCGAATACAGCCAGACGTGCGCCCGGCTGACGAGGCCGCGCACGCCGGCTTGGCCGTTGTTGATGCTGCGCCGCGCCACGGTTTGCAGCGCCTGCACGTCGGCACGCTCAAAATTGCAGTAGTCCATCGTGATGCTCTTACGGAAAAAGAGCCTGTTGAACTCCATCAAGGTGGAGCGGCTGAAGCAGAGGTTCAGGCGGGTATCCAGCGTGCGGATGCCCGCGGCGCACAGCGCATAGCCCAGGACGGAAAGCGTCAGCGCGAGGGCATAGAGGCCGTAGGACGCGCCGCGCGTGAGCAGCGCCACGGCGACGGCGGGGATCAGAGAGCCGAGCAGCGGCTGGACGAGCTGCAGGGCGACGAGCAGCGACGCATACAGCGGATAGGCGCGATCCTGCCGCATGAGCAGCCTCAGCGCAAAGGCCGTGTTGCGCGCAAGGCCGCGGCGGCGCGGGGAAGACGAGCTCTGCATCGGGTTTCCTCCTTTGTCATCAAGTGCGCTCAGCATAGCATAAAAGGGCCGCCCGAAACGAAAACGCGCACGAATTGCAGAAATTCGCGCGCGAATGGAAGGTCAGAGCGGCAAAAGGATCTCGGTGGCGAACACGCCCGGCTCGTTCTGCCGGTTGATGAAGCCGCCGTATTTTTGAACCGTGCGGTCGATGCGCAGCAGGCCCTGCCCGTGCAGGCCGCGCTTTTTCGTCACGTATTCGCTGTCGAGCTTGCGCACGGGCTCGCCGGTGGCGTTGGTGACGGAGATATAGAGCTGCTGGCGGAGCACGCCGATATACAGGCGGATGAATCGCTCCTCCTTGGGCAGCGGCTCGCAGGATTCCACGGCGTTGTCGATGAGGTTGCCCAGCAGCACGCACAGGTCGATCGCCGAGACGGTCAGCTCCTTGGGCACAGCGGCCTTGAAGCTCAGGCGTGTGCCCTGCTGCTGCACCAGCGAGAGCTTGGAATTGAGCACGGCGTCGAGCGCGAGGTTGCCCGTCTCGCTGATCTGGCGGATGCTGGTCAGGTCGGTTTCCAGCGCCTGAAGGTAGGCAAGCGCCTCGTCCGTCTGCCCCATCGCCAGCCGGGTCTTGAGCGCCTGCAGGTGGTTGTGGTAGTCGTGCCGCCAGCCGCGCATGGTCTGGTAGAGGCCATGCACCTCGTCGATCTGCTGGGCGAGCAGCTTGTTCTGGTAGCGGACAAGGCGCTGCTCGTCGCGCCTGCGAAGCAGCAGCAGCACGAAAACGGCCAGCAGCGCAGCCATCAGGACGGCGAGCAGGCCGACGGCGAGCGGTGTCAATCGATCATCCCCCTGTAATAGGCGAGAAACGCCCGGTTCAGCGGCGCATAGCACGCCCGGCTGACGGGCACGGACGCGCCGCCCGCAAGCAGGCACTGCGCCCGGGAGAGCCGCTCCACATGCGCGAGGTTGACCACATAGCTGCGGTGCGCGGCGGCAAAGCCGGCAGGCAGGCTCTCCGCGAAGCGGGCAAAGGGCGTGCGCAGCGCGAGCGTGCCCTCCGTCAGATGCACGAGCGTATCGTGCCCCTGCGCCTCGACGAAGAGGATTCGCTCCGCCTCGAGCTTGACGCATTCCCCCTGAACGTTGACGAGCAGATAGTTGGGCGCGCGCGCCAGCTTGGCGCGCACCTCGTCCAGCAGCGCAGGCAGCTTCCCTTCGGCCTGCCGCTTGAGCACATAGCGCAGCGCGCCGACCTCGTAGCCCTCAAACAGATAATCGGTGTGCTGCGTCAGAAAGGCGATGCGCACCCGCTCGTCCGTCCGGCGGATGCGGCGGGCGAGGGCCAGCCCGTCCATCCCCGGCATCTCCACATCCAGCAGCATGAGATCGAAGGGATATTGCCCCTGCGTTTCAAAGAGCAGCGCATCCGCGCTTTGGAACGCGGACACGTCGCAGGGTTCGCCGCTTTGCTCCGCCCAGCGCGCGATGGCGCGCCGATATTCCGCCAGAAAAACGGGCTCGTCGTCGCAAAGCGCAATGCGCATGGCAGGCGCCTCCTTTTCCCTGTCCTCCGCGCCGGATGCGGCGGGCGCTCAAAAACGCGCAAACCCGGCATCGCCGCACGGATGTTCTTTGTTCGGCAGGCGGCCTCCGCCTCGTTTTTTACACGCTCGCGTAGTCCCTGCCGCGCAGGAAATCCGCGTAGTCCGTCACGATCTTCAGCGTCTTCGGCAGCCCAGCCTCCTTGGAAACGCCGCGCCAGAGCAGCGTATACGCCCTAAACCAGCGCTCCAAACGCTCGGCAAGCCGCTCGCCGCCGCCCGACAAATCGTCGCCCGGCACGCCGTCGCCCGGCATCCCGTAACATGTCCGTCCGATATACACGGCGATATCGTTCCAGAGCTTCACGCCGTCGGCAACCAGGTCGATGGCCTGCATCAGCTCGCGCTTTTGCGGCGGCATCGTGCCAAGCGAGCGGCGCACCTGCGCAAGCGCCGCGTCGATCGCCGCGTTCGCCTCCGGCACGTCGCCGGGCGCGATCTCGTCAAAGAGCTCGCGCCTGCGCTCCTGTGTCTTCGCCTCGATGAAGCGAACCGCGTGAAACCAGTCAAAGACCTCGTGCTCGCTCAGCGCCGCAAAGCCCCGCATGAAGGTTTCGCTCGTATCCCCGTATTCGAGGAAGGAGATCGCGCCGCAGAGCTCGTCAAACGCCGCCGGTTTCGCGTTCCACGAGAACGCGGCTCCGAAGAGAATGCCCGGCACCGTGAACCACGGGTGGTTGATGTGCCCGTAATCGCCCCAATCCGTGTTCAGATGGCCGATCACGCCATACTTGCGCCCGTGAGCGCACATCACTTGGTTGTTGGCATAGGCATGGCGCACGAGCGGGAACCAGCGGTTCCACCCGCAGACGCCTGGGCAGGCGTACTGCGTCGCCCCCGCCTGCGCCAGCGCGCGGATCTCGTCCTCGCGCTGATCGGGCAGGTAGCCCCAGTTGAGGCAGACGGTTTCCTTGGGCAGCATGCCGTAGGCCTCCGGGTAGCGCCAGACGATGTCGCCCCAGAACATGGGCGTTCGCCCCTTGCTCACCACATGCTCGCACAGCGCCTTCACGTGGTTCATGTACAGCGCGCGCTCCCCCAGCTCCTGCTTAAGATCCGCGCTGCGCCCCTTGCCCAGGTCAAACGTCTCGTCGGCGCAGATGTTGAACTTTGTGGATGTGAACAGCTCCATATACTCGTCGATCATCCGCAGGATGAGCGGGAGCGCCCCTTCATGGCTGACGTTGAGCGTGTGGTGATCCCCCGCGTAGGTGTAGCTGTAGGGAATCTTCTCCGAATCCGGCAGCTCGCACAGCTCGCAGAGCGTCTTCGTGCTCAGCAGCTTGTACATATGGCCGAACGTGGAAAGCGAGGGCACCAGCTCGATGCAGCGCGCGCGGCAATACGCGTCCAGCTCCATGATCTCCTCGGCGGTCAGCGGCGTGTCGTCGCGCCAAGCCTCCGAAAAATCGCGGAACAGGTAGGTATGCTCCACATAGAGCTGCCATTGGTTGATCTTGTAGCGGCAGAGCAGATCGGCATAGCGCTTGAGCGTATCCAGCGTGGGCACGCGCCCGCGGGAGACATCGAGATAATAACAGCGGTTGGCAATATCGGGCCAGTCCTCCGCCTCGATCTCCCCGAGCGCCGCGCCGCAGCGCTGCACCCATTGCCTGAGCGTCTGCACGCCGCCAAGCAGCGCCTCGTGGCTGCCGCCCAGGACGCTCACGCCCTGCGGCGTCACGCTCATCCGGTAGCGATCCGCCGCAAGGCCGCCGTCCATCGCCAGCGCCACGTCGCCGGGGCGGGCCGCGCCGCGCAGGATGGAAAGCGAAAGC
>JAUNPI010000213.1 GCA_030536875.1 Clostridia bacterium | reverse complement strand
ATCATGAGCAACGCGAAGGACGGGATGATCGCCGTATACGGAAGCGACCTGCGCGTGGAGCGCAAGGCGCTGGCCATCGGCGAGGATTACGCCGGGGTGAAATTCGCCGTGCTCTGCCGGCATGCGGAGCGGATCTGGGGCGCGGGGGCGGAGGGATACCCGGACAGCGTGTTCTATTCGCGGCCCTACGACCCGTTCACGTGGACGGGGATCGCCGAGACGCCGGAGCTGGGCGGCGGCGTCATCAACCAGCCGACATGGGACGGCGATTCCTTCATCGCGCTGGCGCAGTTTGGCGGATATCTGCTGGCGATGAAGCCGAACACGATCTTCGAGATTCGGGGGACGGATCCCGCGAGCTTCACGATCAGCGAGGCATACGGCACGGACGGCGCGATCTGCGCGCAGACCATCGGTGTGGATCGGCTGCAGATGATCTATCTGGCGCGCGGCGGGCTGGGCAACTATGACGGGAGCACGCTGTCGCTGCTTTCCCGGGACGCGCTCTACGAGACGATGCGCCTGCGGATGCCGGGGACGGAGGAGAAGGCCACGGCCTGCGTGAGCGACCACGTTTACTATCTGGCGCTCTGCGTGCGCGGGAACGGCGGCGAGGTGATCAGCGAGAACAACACGGTCATCGAATACGACACGGAGCGCGGGACGTTCATGCTGCGCACGGGGATACGCGTCAAGGACTTCTTCGCGCTCGGCGGGGAGATCTATTACACGGACGCGCTGGCGCCCTACGACGTCTATCGCTACGGCGACCCGGAGAGCGGGAGCTATCTGGGAACGCCCATCGATTCCGTTTGGGAGACGGGATGGCTGGATTTGGGCAAGGAGAGCCGCAAGCGCGACTTTGTGCTGCGCTTTACGGCGGACGCCGACCAAAACGACGTGCCGCTGGAGATCAGCCTGATGACCAACCGGAGGGAGAAGACGAAGGTCGTGCTGCTGCAGAGGGAGAGGCGCGACTACCGGGTGAAGATTCAGCTTTCCGGCGTGCGGGTGAGGCTGCGCATCCGGGGACACGCGCGGGCGGCGGGATGGAGAATTTACGGCGGCGTGCAGGCGGATTACACGGTGGATTAGGCCCTCTTCCGCTTCGCTTCGCTCAGCACCTTCCCCCAGAGGGACGGCCCTCTTCCGTCACGGCTGCGCCGTGCCACCTTCCCCCAGAGGGGGAAGCAAGAGGGGGGAGCGAGGGGTTTTTGGGTGGAAGAAGGAGAATGCGGAAAACGGACGGATCGCCGAAGAGGCGAAACAGATTCCGCCCGGATACGCGCTCAGCCGGTTCGAAAACCGGACGCTGCCGGGCAGCGACGTAAGCACGCAGGAGACCGACGAGGCGCTCGCCGGAACGCTGCACAAGCAAGAGAGCGACGCGGATATCGAGCGGGCGGCGGCGGAGCGAATCGCGAAGGCGGGCGTCAAGGGCGTTGTGGACCAGCTGATGCGCGCGGAGCGGATGACAAACGAGGACATTGCGGCGGGACGCGAATGCCTTCGGCTGCTGAAGGCAAACGGCGACCTAATCCGCCACGCGATGTTGGCGAGCAAGCTGGGCGCGGAGAGCACGCGAGCGGGCAAGGAACTGAGGGCCTACAGCCTGTTCCAAAAGCGCAGCGCCGCCAGCGCCGCCGCGGACACGCTCCGGATGGCGGAAAACTACAACCGGCGAAAGGGGCGATACGCAGACGGCAAGCAGGACGCCGACATGCAGGCGCAGCTCAGCCTGGGAGAGACGCCCTATCAGCCGTTCATGGAGGCGCAGGTCAGCCGGAGCACGAGCGACCCGGTCATGCAGAAGCTGGCCGGCGATGTGGCGGCCCGAAGCGGCCTTACGCTCTACTGGGCGGACATGCCGGAGGGCGTGCGGGCGTTCTTTGACCGGGAAAAGGGCGTCATCGTCATGAACCAGCGCATCGGAAGCGCGCAGGGCGCCTATGTGGCGGCGATCCACGAATACACGCATTACATGGAGAACCAGCCGGGTTACGACGCGTATGCCTCGGCGATCCTCAAGGCGGCCTATGGCGAGGACGAGGCGGCGATGAAGCTTGACGAGGGCGTCATCCGCGACGAATACGCCCAAAGCGGGCGCAAGCTGACCGACGATCTTTTGCGCCGCGAACTGGTCGCGGCCGCAACGGAACAGGCGCTGCTCGGCGACGAGGCCTTCATGCGGACGCTCTTTACGGGCGGAAACGGCTCGGCGGCGGTGCGCATGCTCGCCGGGATGGACGCCTTTTTGCGCAAGCGGGGCGCCAAGAAGCAGGGCAAGCAGGCGGTTGAGCGATATCGCCTGATCGAGGCGGCGCGCGCCCAGATGCGGGAGGCGGTGAGTCGGTCCGGAAAATGGAGGGCGGAAGAGAGCGAGGAGGCAGAGTTTTCCATTGAGCGCGATGCGCACGGAAGGCCGTTTGTCGCCGTCAAGGAGGACATCCTTGAAGGGGTGGAACAGAGCGAGTGGCCCAAAGCCGTCAAGCAAGCGCTCAAAGAAAAATTCCCGAACGGCGTCGCCGTCGGGAACAACCAGATTCAAATTACGAAGAAAAGCCGTAAAGAAATCACGAATGCCAAGGATGCCATGTGGCTAAAGAGCAATCAGCCGGATATCTATGCGGACAAGATGCGAGCGGCGAATAACGCGGATGAGATTTTGCAGGCGTCGACGGATTACGTGAGCGAGGGCCTGATGCATGAGCGCAAGGACGATATCATCGATTTCGGGCGCGGAAATGTGCAAATCGAGGTTGGCGGTCAGATGTATGACGCTGAGGTGATTGTCGGCACGAAGAGCGACGGCTCCATGCTGCTCTATGATTTTGTCAAAATGGCAAAAGTCAAAGGGACAAAAAACAAAGGGACAAAA
>JAUNPI010000047.1 GCA_030536875.1 Clostridia bacterium | reverse complement strand
CGAGGAGGCCGATCTGATTGGCCATGAACCGGAAGAGCGCGTGCCGGTCTGGGTTTATGTCGCCAAGCTGCCGCCCAAGTATGCATGCGTGCTGCAAATGGTTTACGGCGAAGGCATGAGCGTGGAGGAGATCGCGCGGCTGCTCCGACTGCCCAAGGGCACGGTCTCCTCACGGGTGACCCGAGGCAGACGGATGCTCAAGGAGCAAATCGAGAAGGAGGAAAACCTGCAATGACGGATCAGGACATTCGCGAGAGGATGCGCGCGGAGCGAGCGTGTACGCCGCCGGGGTTTGACGCAAGGCAGGATGCGCTGCTCAAGCGGCTGACGGCCAAAGCGCCGGAGCGCCGGGCTATGCCGCTTAAGCGGCCGGCGGTTCTCGCGCTGGCGTTTTCGCTGCTGCTCGCCTGCGGCGCGGCCGGGGCATCGGGGTATATGGGCTTGGCGCGATTCTGGCGCGATGTAAAACCCGAGGCCGAAGAACTCATTCAGGAAAAGGTTGCCCAGACGGGCGGCGAGATGAGCGGCGCGAGCTTCGCCGTTCGCGAGGCGGTCTTTGACGGCAAAACCGTGGAGGCGCTTATCGAGGTGCGCGGCAAGGGAGGCTTTATGCCGCTGGATGAAAACGGCGAGGAACTTGAAGCGCTGCTTAGCGAGACGGACTGGGCGCAGTCGCAGGAGGCGAAGAACACGCTGGCTGTCGGATGCGACGTGTCCGATGTGGACGGCGTCACGCTCAGCTCGGGAACGAGCGAATCCATGCGCGAGGAGGACGGGACGCTGCTCGTCTACGTGAGCGACGTGTTGGAGCGGACGGTTGAAGCGGAGCAGGCGCAGATCACGATGACATGCTGGACATATCCGGCGAGCAATCCAAGGGAGATACAGCGGGCGGAGCTCACGTTTGCGCTCTCGGTTGTGGAACGCGAGAAGGTCGCCTGCGACATGAGCGCCGACATGGAGGGCTGGCTGACGGTCACGCGTGTTGAAACGAGCTACACGCCGCTGAGCATGGAGGCGGAGATCACCTATATGCCGGGGGAACGCTTAAAACAGGCGATGCCGGTTTTCTATGCGGACGACGTCGATCGGAATCATTTTTGGAGCGAGCTTGGCGGACAAATACAGAACGAGGATGGATCCTATACGCTGGAGCTCATCTGTCCCACGGCGCGCTCGCTGCCCGACTTGCTGACGCTGCGCGTGGAAGGGATTGACAGCCGGCTGAACATCGACTTTGCCGCAGGGACGGCGACCGTGGAGGCGGAACAATGAACGTGAAGGAAATGAGATGGATAAGATGCGCGCTGCTGATGGCGGCGGCGATGATCATGATGGGCGCGACCGCTTCGGCGGAGCTTGTGGAGCCGGATAGTCCGGACGGCCACATTGCGAGAACCCTTGTGATAGACGGCGTCGAGGTGACGGTCGATGCGGATGTTTACGGCTCGGACGTGCGGGAGGTGCAGGCGTATAAACTGACGCAGCGCAACTTTGGACGCAGACCGGAGGAGGAGATCGATTTAACCGCGTTTCTGGGGGATGAGGAAATCCTTGAGCGCCGGACAATGTGGACGGCGGAGGATGTCTGCTTCGAGACGGCGGGCGCGAGGCTCGACGTCGATCCGTGGAGTGTGTTGCTGCGGCGAAGCGAAGCTGAGCGGTTTGGAAATCTCCATGTGGCGTTCATGCTGAGCAGCATTGCCGAGAACCAGACGATCCGGGAGCTTCCGGCATTTTCGCTGGAGGAAGCGATTGAGAAGCTTGAACCCATGCTCGATCAGCTGGGGATTACCGCTGTGAAGAGGCCGGCGGATGGAGTTTCGCTTACCCTAGACGAGCTGCGGGATGCGGCGCAGGCCCGATTGGAGTATGGTCTGCTGCCGAATGAGACGGTGTTTATGGAATTCACCAAGGAAGACGAGTGCTACACCCTGCTCCTCCCATACCTGTATCACGGGCTAATGGTCATGCCGACGAGCGAGCATTTGCCCTATACCAATCAATACGAGACACCGTTGACCAATGTCAATGCGCTGATCAGCCGTCGCGGCGTGGAGAAGCTGAGCTTGGACTTCATCCCCGGCGAGGAGAAGCCGGACGGAGAGCCATTTGAGCCGATTCCGGTCGAGACGGCGCTCGAAACCTGCGAGCAGCTGACGTCTTCATATGGTTGGGGATCCTATGGGAAGAACGCGCGCATCCATGAAATTCGCTTGGGTTACGTCTTCTTGAGCAGAAACCTGGCGACCACCGAGGTAAAGGCGCGTCCGGTATGGTTTATGTATGTGTTCAGCGACCTAATTGACGGCGAGGAGGCCAATGAGGCAGTCGATGAAGTAGAGGGGAGGGGCATCGCCATCGATGCACAAACGGGCGAGATGCTGATCGTTTGGTGAGCATTCGGAAAAAGAAAGAAAAATCGGGGACACTGCTTGCGGCAATCGTCCTTGAACAGCTTTAAAAATGAACGATAGACATGCCAGAGCGCTTCGTGAAGCAACCCGGCGGCGGAAGGCCGGGGTTTACACCCGGCGGAGAATATGGTATACTATTTCCATCCCTGTAAGGCTTTTTGCGGAGTTTACAGGGATGTTTTTAAATGGCGATGAAACGACGAAACTGGGGGCGTACATATGGAGACGATTGAGGCCTTTGCCGATGAGACGGTATTTCGCAATGACGAAAACGGGTATACCGTGCTGATCGTCAAGAGCGGGAAGACGCGCGTTTCGGCGGTGGGCGTGATGCCGTCCGTCGCTCCCGGCGAAAAGCTGAAGATCACGGGGGACTGGGTGGAGCACCCCGTCTATGGAAGACAGATCAAGGTGCAGGCCTGCGAGATCGAAAAGCCGACGACGCTCTCGGGCATTGAGTGCTATCTGGCAAGCGGCATGATCCGGGGCATCGGCCCGGCGACGGCGAAGCTGCTGGTCAAGCACTTTGGCGAGAAGACGCTGGATGTCCTCTATGCCGAGCCGGAGCGGCTCATGGATGTGCCCGGCATCGGCGCAAAGCGCGCGAAGATGATCATGGAGAGCTATGCCGAGCAGGCTCAGCAGCGCGAGGCGATGGTGTTCCTCCAGAGCTACGGTATCACGCCGTCGCTTGCCGTCAAGATATTCAAACAGTATGGCGAGAACGTTCGGCAGGTGATCACCCAAAACCCTTACCGGCTTGTGGAGGACGTCGAGGGCATCGGCTTTAAGACGGCGGATCGCATTGCCGCGTCTTTGGGCGTGGAGCCGGACAGCGAGTTTCGCCTGAGCGCGGGCATCAAGTACGCCCTTTCCGATGCGACGGCGAGCGCGGGGCATTGTTATCTGCCTCGGCCGGAGCTGGTCGCCGCCGCCCAGCGCATCCTCGGCAACGCGCAGGAGGATATCGAGCGCGTGCTCGACAGCCTCATTCTCTCCCACGCGATCACCGCGCAGATGCTGCCCGCGCCGGACGGGGAGGAGCTGGAGGCGGCGTGCTATTTGCCGCTGACCTACCGCGCGGAAAACGAGGTTGCCCGGCGGCTGCGCGAGATGCTGGACGCCATGCCGGACAGCGCGTCGGAAGATTTGACCGCGCAGATCGACGAGATTGAGCGCCTTGAGGGGGTCACGCTCCATACGCAGCAGCGGCGCGCCATCGAGACCGCCGTTTCCAGCGGAATGACCGTCATCACCGGCGGCCCCGGAACGGGAAAGACGACGATCATCAAGTGCATCATCAAGCTTCTCGGCGTACATGGAGAGATCGCGCTTGCAGCGCCGACGGGGCGCGCGGCCAAGCGGATGAGCGAGGCCTGCGGCATGGAGGCCAAGACGCTGCACAGGCTGCTCGAATACGGCGGGGAGGAAGGGGATTTTGCCCGCACGCAGGACAACCCGCTGGAGCTGGACACGCTGATCATCGACGAGATGTCGATGGTCGACATCTTCCTGATGCGCTCGGTGCTGCGCGCGCTTGTGCCGGGAACGAGGCTGATCATGGTCGGCGACGCGGATCAGCTGCCGAGCGTCGGCGCGGGCAACGTGCTGCGCGACATTCTGCACAGCGGCGTGATCCCCGCCGTGAAGCTCACGGAGATCTTCCGTCAGGATGAAAAGAGCATGATCGTCTACAACGCCCACCGAATCAACCGGGGCGAGGCGCCGCGCCTCAACGCCAAGGGAAGCGATTTCTTCTTTGAGCGCGCGGCATCGCCGGCGGATGCGGCCAAACGGATCGTTGAGCTCTGCGCCGTGCGCCTGCCGGGGTTTTTGGGGCTCGATCCCGTGAGCCAGATGCAGGTGCTCTCCCCGACGAAGAAGGGGGACTGCGGCGTGTGGACGCTCAACCAGCTTCTTCAGGAGCGCTTTAATCCGCCCGCGCCGCACAAGCATGAGCGTGCGCGTGGCGACACGATCTTCCGCGAGGGCGATAAGGTGATGCAGACGCGCAACAATTATCAGCTCGAATGGAAGAAAGAGGGCATTTTCGGCTGGGAGAAGGGGCAGGGCGTGTTTAACGGGGACATCGGTTTTGTCACCGAGGTGGACGAGCAGGAGCGCACGATCTGCGTTCAGTTTGACGACGAGCGCATCGCGACCTATGAAGGCGGCGATATCGACGATCTTGAACTGGCCTACTGCATCTCCGTCCACAAGAGCCAGGGAAGCGAATTCCCGGTCGTGGTCATGCCCGTGGTGGGCGGGCCGCCCATGCTGCTGACGCGCAACCTGCTCTATACCGCCGTGACGCGCGCGCGCCGGCTGGTGATGCTCGTCGGGCGGGAATCCGCGATCGACCGGATGATTTGGAACGTCAACACGCGCAGGCGTTACAGCGCGCTCTGCTGGCGCCTCACGCAGGTCATGGAGCTATGAAGCAGGCGATGAAGCGCCTGCTGCGGGCGCTGGATGACCTCTTGTTTCCGGAGCATGTGGGCTGCCTTTGCTGCGGGACGGCGCTGGGCGAGGACGAGCGGGACGGCCTGTGCGCCTTTTGCCGGGATGCGCTGGAGAGGCAGCAAAACGAGCAGCAGGAACGGGAGACGGACGGCGAATGGGCGGATGACGGCCTGCCGGAAGGCATTGCGTTTGTTCACGCGGCGTATGGCTATGAAGGCCTCGCCAGAAGGCTGATCCTTGCGCTCAAGTTCTCCGGCGCGCGCGATGCGGCCGTGCCGCTTGCGCGGGCAATGGCCATGCTGCCCGGCGGGGAGGAGGAGGTCATCGTTCCCGTGCCCACGACGAGGAGGCGGCTGCGCGAGCGCGGCTACAATCAGGCGGCCCTTTTGGCCAGGCACATGGGCGAAGAGCTGGGGATGGAGGTCTGCGAGGCGCTGAGCCGGAGAGACGAGCGCGCCGCACAGGCGACGCTCAACCGGGCGGAGCGCTCGCGCAATCTCGTGGGCTGCATGTCTTCCGGCGGACAGGTGAGGGGAAAGCGCGTTCTGCTGGTGGACGATGTGTATACCACGGGCTCCACGGCCCGTGAGGCTGCAAGGGCGCTTTATGCCGCCGGGGCGCGGAGCGTGGGCATGTTTGCCGCCGCCAGAACCATCAAAGGGGCGAAATCGGATCCCCAGTTTTTGCGCCAATAGGACAAAATGCCGGATTTTCCGACAAAGGTTCTAAGAAATTGTGAAAAACTTTCTAAAACCGCTTGCAATTTTTCTTCTTTCCGCTTATAATAATGCAGGATGATTGCGTCGGGTCTGTGGTTGAAAGTCGATGCCAGTCGCAGGCAAAGCGATCCACGTAATCCGGACAAAGCGCCGGGGAGCATGGTGCGGCTTAGAGGTAAGTCCGTCCAGAGGCAACTCTGAGAGGGTCAGTAGTGGGGCGCGCAGCGCGCGTATGAGCGAACATTCCAGACGGCGAGTGTGGGGTCAAAGACCAGGTCAGCCGATGGATCATGCCAATTTCTTATTTTTTTCGGAGGGGAATATCCCATGTATCAGGACAAGACTTTGACCTGCAAAGACTGTGGCCAGGAATTTGTGTTCACCGCCGGTGAGCAGGAGTTCTATGCCGAGAAAGGCTTCCAGAATGAGCCGACTCGCTGCAAGGCCTGCCGCATCGCCCGCAAGAACAGCCGCCCGGCCAACGGTGAGGCTCAGCAGCGCGAAATGTACGAGACCACCTGCGCGCAGTGTGGCGCCCCGACTCGCGTGCCTTTCATCCCGAAGAACGACCGACCCATCTATTGCAGCGAGTGCTACGCTGCGCGTCGTGCGCCCCGCTATTAATTCGCTTTAATATTGATGAAACAGTCTTCCTTGCCCGCGCGGCAGGGAAGGCTTTTTGTTTGCCGCCGCAGGGCGCCGGCTCCGTGTACAAGGCGGCGGGATTTACACGATTTCGCCGGCGATGCCGCCGGCAGCATGCCGGTTTTTTGACGTATTGGTTTTATTTTGCGTTTCGCTCCAGACACATTCTTGCCATCTCTTTCCATTAGACTATCGCTGTTCCCAAAACAAGCGGATCGGAGGAAATCCAGATGAGCGAAAATGAAGCCCCCAAAATCGTGAAAAAGAAAAAGAAGAGACGCGCCGGGCGCATCGCCAAGCGGGCGGTGAAGACCGTCGTGCTGCTGGGCGTGGTAGGCGCGGCAGGGATGTTCGGCCTCAAGGCGTACATTCAAAAGCAGGCCGACGACAGCGACAGCGAGAGCTATAGCCGCTCAGCCGTTCAGCGCGGGGCGATGGAGGAAACCGTCTATGGAACGGGAACGACCTCCGCGCGCAGCCAGCCGAACATTCTGGCTGAGGCGGACGGCACGCTGACCGACCTGCGCGTCTCCATCGGCGACACCGTGAAGGCCGGCGATATTCTCGCCGTGATCACCAACGATGAACTGGACGACACGATTACCGACCTTGAGTTTTCGCTCTGGGACCTGGACGACCAGATCACCGGAACCGCCGCAGGCGCTAAGGTGACCAGCATCGAGGCGCCCGTGGCGGGCAGGATCATGGCGATTTACGCCGAGAAAGGCGACGACGCGCTGGCGGTCTTCCGCAGGGAGGGCGCTTTGGCGATCATCTCCACCGACGGGCGCATGAAGGTGGAGGTGGACAGCGAAGAGCGGGCGCTGAACGTTGCGCTGGGCGACACGGTCGAGGTTTCCGGCGTGAACATGGAGACGGTGACGGGGACGGTCACCGATCTCACGCGGCAGGGCACGCACGCGACGGTGACCATCGGCACCGATGAGCTCACGATGGGCGCAGCGGTCACGGTCAGCACGCTGGAGGGTGAGAAGCTTGGCGAGGGCACGCTGGAGGTCAACAAGCCGATGGCGGTATCCTCTTACGGCGGAACGATCAAATCCGTGCGCGTGAGCGTGGGCAGCACCGTCAAGCGGCTCGATACGCTCTTCACCCTTGAGGATTCCCCGCTGACGCTGACGGTGGAAAACCTGCGTCTTCAGCGGGAGGCGGCGGCCAAAGAGCTCGCCGACGCGAAGCAGCAGCGGGAGAGCCTGATCGTGGTGGCCCCGTGCGACGGCGTAGTGGCCTCTCTGGATGTCAGCGAGGGCGACGAGGTCACCAGCGGCACGCTGCTGGGCTCCATTCTCGAGGGGGAGGACATGAACCTGATCATCGCCGTGGATGAACTCGACGTGGTCGAGGTGGAAATCGGGCAGCCGGTCACCATCACCGTCGACGCGCTGGGCGATACCGAGATCGAGGGCGAGGTGTACAAGATCGCTCCGGTCGGCACCAATTCCGGCGGCGTGACGACCTACGATGTGGAGCTGACGCTCGATGCGAGCGGCACGGGCGTGCGCTCGGGCATGAACGCGACGGGCGAAATTCAGGTCGCTTCCACGGAGGATACGCTGTATGTGCCGGTCGAGGCGGTCATGACGATCAACGATGAGACCTATGTGATGGTCGCCGACGGCGGCAGCAGCTCGCTCACGGCCGCGATGAGCGCCGGGCGGCAGACCGGAAGCGGAGGACGCTCGCAGGGCGGCATGCGCGGCGGCGGGCAGGGCGAAGCCCCGGATATGATGGGCGAAGGCGCTCCGGAAGGAATGCCGGACATGAGCGCGCTGCAGGGCGCGACGGACGGTGAGAACACGGAGACGGGCGGCGGGCAGGCGGCCGAGCCGAATTCTGCCGCCGGGCAGGACGGGGAGCAGAGCCTGCCGGCGAGGATCGTCGCCGCCGTCCGCGCATGGCTGTACGAGGGAATCGATATGGGCGCGGATCAGGTCACCGGATCGCTTGTGAAGGTCGAGGTCGGTATGCAGAACGATGATTACGCCGAGATTCTCTCCGGCGTCAGCGAAGGCGACGTCGTGCTCTACACCGCCAGCTCGAGCAGCGAATCGTTTAGCTTTGGCGGCCGTCAGGGCGACGGCGGCATGATGATGATGGGCTTTTAATGAGGGGGCGAGCGGATGATCAGAATGCATGGCATTCGAAAGGAATACCGCATGGGTGAAAATGTGGTCGCCGCATTGGACGGCGTGGATATCCACATCAAGCCGCATGAATTCGTCTCCATTATCGGCCCGTCCGGCTCCGGCAAATCGACGCTGATGAACATCATCGGCTGCCTCGACGTGGCGGACGAGGGCGTCTACCTCTTTGACGGACAGGAGATCAGCGACTACACCGAGGATGAGCTCGCGTCGATCCGCAACCACAAGATCGGCTTTGTCTTCCAGCAGTTTAACCTGCTGCCCAAGCTGACGGCGCGCGAGAACGTGGAGCTGCCGCTGATCTATCAGGGGATGAGCGCGGGCAAGCGCAGAAAGCGCAGCGAAGAGGTGCTCGGCCGCGTGGGCCTGCTCGAACGCATGAACCACAAGCCCACGGAGCTCTCCGGCGGCCAGCAGCAGCGCGTGGCGATTGCCCGCGCGCTGGCGGGCAGCCCGTCGCTGATCCTCGCCGACGAGCCGACGGGCAACCTCGACCCCATGACGGGCGCGGAGGTCATGGGGCTGTTTCACGAGCTGCATGAGGCGGGCAACACGATCGTGCTCATCACGCATGACGCGAAGATCGCGGCGCAGACGCCCCGTGCCATTCACATTCACGACGGCAGGGTTCTCGAACCCGCCACGGAGAGCGAGGTGGTCATCTGATGCAGCTGATGCAGACCATTTCAATGGCCTTCAAGGCGATATCGGGCAGCAAGGGCCGCTCGTTTCTCACGATGCTGGGCGTCATCATCGGCGTCATGAGCGTGATCGTGCTCATCGCCATCGGGCAGGGCACGACGGCCTCGGTGACCGAGTCCATCTCCTCGATGGGCACGAACCTGCTCACGGTGAACATTCAGACCCGAAGCGTGGGCAGAGGCGGCCCGGGCGGTTGGGGAGGCAACAGCGGAGGAAACGCAAGGGGCACGGTCATCCTAAAGCTTGACGAGGTGTTGGAGCTTGAAAACGACGAGACGATCGCCTATGTCTCCCCGACGGTTTCCGGCAGCCTGACGGTCAAGGCGGGCAGCACGAATACGACGGCTTCCGTCACCGGCGTGCTCCCGGCCTACGCGAATATCGTCAATCAGGGCGTGCAGGACGGACGGTATATCATCGACGCGGATGTCGACAACCGCAGCGCCGTCTGCGTGATCGGCGTCGATCTGGCGGAGGATCTCTTCGGCAACACGAACGTCGTGGGCAATACCGTTCACATCGACGGGAGAAAGTTCCGCATTGTCGGCGTGCTGGAGAGCAAGGGCACGTCGATGGGCGGCAGCTCCGACGATTCGCTGATTCTTCCCTTTACGCTGGCGCAGCGGATGCTCGAATCCACGACGATCTCGTCGATTTACATCTCCGCCGTCGATTCCGCGAGCGTAGACGCCGCGCAGGAGGCCGTGGAGAGCTTCCTCTACAAGAAATATCAGAATGAGAGCACATACAGCGTCATGAACCAGACGCAGATGCTGGAAACGGCCAACGAGACGGCGAGCACGCTCTCGCTGATGCTGGGCGGCATCGCGGGCATCTCCCTGCTGGTCGGCGGTATCGGCATCATGAACATCATGCTTGTCTCCGTCACCGAGCGAACGCGGGAGATCGGCATCCGGAAGGCGATCGGCGCCAAGCGCAGCAATATTCTGCTGCAGTTTTTGATCGAGTCGGTCGTGATTTCGGGCATGGGCGGCCTGCTGGGGCTTGCCGGAGGCATGGCGCTCATGCACGTGCTTGAGGATGTGCTGGGGATGACGCTGGTCATGAGCTTGGGCGTGGCGGAGCTGGCCATCGGCTTTTCGATGGCGGTCGGCGTGATTTTCGGCCTGTATCCGGCGAACAAGGCATCCAAGCTCAGGCCCATTGAGGCGCTGCATTACAGCTAAAGGAGGGCGGGCGATGATCCAGAAAAGACTGTGCTGCCTGATGCTATCCGCGCTTGCTGCGGGCATGGGCGCCACGGCGCAGGCATCGAGCGCCACGGCGCGAACCGCCGACATCGTAAAGACGGTCTATGGCTCGGGCACGGTTCAGCCGGAGAGCCAGCCGGGGGTTTACGCTCTGACGGACGGCACGCTGAGCGAGCTGCTCGTCGAGCTGGGCGACGAGGTGGCCGAGGGGCAGGTCGTCGCCCAGCTTCAGGACGACGAGCTGAACGCCGAAATTGCCGAGCTGGAATACACGCTCCAAACCGCTCAGGAGAGCGTGGCCGACGTGGAGACGCACACGCAATACGTCTATCGCCAGCTCTATGACGCGGAAGGAGACAAGCGCATCGACGTCAACACGGGCGAGCCGCTGCTGGGCAAATTCTCCAACGAGATCACGATACGCGCGCCGGCGAGCGGGCGCATCAAGGCGATCTACATTGAAGCGGGAGACGATGCGCTCGCCGTTTATCGCGACAAGGGAGCGGTGATGCTGCTCTCGACGGACGGCAGGATGAAGGTGGAGCTGGACGGGCTGGACGGCGCCCTGCTTGCGCTGGGCGATACCGTCTATGTCGCCGGCGAGGGAATCGAAGCCGAGGGGACGGTCGTCAGCCTCACGCGCCGCGGCACGGAGGCGGTGATCGAGGTCATCGGCGACGAATACCCGATGGATACGCCGGTTGCGGTGAGCACGGCGGACGGAACGGCCGTGGGCGAGGGCGTCCTTGCCATCAACAAACCGCTGGCCGTCTCGGCCTATGGCGGCACGATCAAGGGCATCGCGGTCAAGGAAGGCCAAGAGGTCAGCCGGTATGACGTGTTGGCGCGCATCGTCTGGGACGAGATCCCGCTGTATTTGGACAACGACCTGGCGCTGCGCGAATACGCCAAGGCGCTTGCGGAGCTCGAAAGCGCACGCGCCAAGCTGGATGCGCTCACCGTGGTTGCGCCGTGCAGCGGGAAGGTGGCCTCCGTCGAGGCGAGCGAGGGCGACAGCGTGACGGACGGCACGAAAATCATGACCCTCGTCGAGGATACGGGCATGACGGTCGCGCTCTCGGTCGACGAGCTGGACATCCTCAGCGTACAGCCGGGGCAAGAGGTTTCGCTGACGGTGGACGCGCTGGAAGACGCCCAAATGAGCGGCGTCGTCGAGAAGATCGCCCCGCTGGGCAACACGGGAAGCGGCGTGACGACCTATGATGTCTACATTGAGCTGACGCAGGTCGATGAACGCGTGCTGGGCGGCATGAACGTCTCCGGGGAGATTGCGATTGAGTCGCTTCGCGATGTCCTGATCCTTCCGACGGATGCGCTCAGGAAAGACGGCGAGGGCTATTATGTCACGATGGAGGACGGTTCCGCGCGGCGCGTGAGCGTGGGCGTCATAACCGACGATTACACGCAGATCATAGAGGGAATCAGCGAAGGGGAGACGGTTCAGTATTGAGCTGTCTCCTCTTTTACAGTGTTCTTGCAGCAGAAAAAGAGCGAAAACGAGAAGGACTGTTGGGCGCACGGGGACCTCTTCCGTCGCCTGCGGGCGACACCTTCCCCAAAGGGGAAGGCAAGGGTTATCCTTTCAGAACATCGTGCCTAAAAAGATGATTTAGATGATTCAAAGAATAAAAAATCGTCCCACGATCCGCCGGGTTGGTCGGAAAGTGGGATGATTCTTTTACTTTAAAACTCTTTGTTCTCGTATCGCCTGCACCACGTGTATTTGCTCACGGCGCTTCGCTGAGCGGTTATGCCGCTCAGGATGGCCTGCAAATAGGTGGGCAGGAATTCGTCGTATTTGACCTCGAGCACCTCGCAGGGGTCGTCGAAGACGGGATAGGTGGGAAGGCTGCGATCGAAGATATCGGTCGCGTATAGCCCTGTGCGCAGCTGCTTATCAAACGTGATGCGCACCTCTTCTGCGGGGTGAATATAGGCCTCCCGGACATAATCCACGATGACCGCGGGGCGCATCAGCCGTGTGCGCATCTCGCGGAAGACGTCGTGGAAGAGCGGATGGCGCATGCGCTGGAGGCCCTCCGGGTCGCCCGCGATCAGCTGCTCGGCCAGATCGCGGGGGATGGAGACGGACTGCTTGGAGATCAAATCGCCGTATTTGCTCTTGCATTCCAGCTTGATCACCCGGTCGGAGAAGTTGTAAATGCGGATGCGGTACTTCTTTCGGTTGCCGACGCCCGAAACCTTTTCCTGAAAGAAATCGTCGTTGATCGTATCAAAATACAGCGAGCGGATGTGGTATTCGTTGCGTTCGTCGCCGTTCGGATCGAGCTGCATGACGGGCTTCAATACGCCGCGAAGAACGGTCAGCTCGGCGGGGGTGATCAGGTATTTGAGCTCGTGGCGCAGCGGAATGTTGCGGATGGTTGGCATAGCGGGTTTGCTCCTTCAAAAGGCGCGGCTCAGTTGCCGGCCTCGGACTGGCAGGCGATGAGCGTCGCGCTGTGGACGCCCTGCGTGTCCAGCAGCTTGTTGACGATGTCAAAGCGCTCGCGCAGCTGCACCTCCATCGTCAGCTCCACGCCGCCGGGGGTCACCGTCTTGCTGCGCAGGCGCTGCACCTTGATGCGGCGCACGAAGCTCATGACTTCCTCCTCGGCGTCGGGATCGTAATGCGTCACAAGAAGGAAGGTGTTGGGCGTGCGCAGGCGGAAGAACGTGAGCGCGAGCATGGCGATGGAGATGCCCGCGACGACGACCAGCGCGATGGTGTAGAGCTCCGCGCCCAGAAGGATGCCCATCGTGAGGCTCCAGAACATGTAAGCCGTGTCCATCGGATCTTTGACCGCCGTGCGGAAACGGACGATCGACAGCGCGCCGACCATGCCCATCGACAGCGCGATGTTGGACTTGATGCACATGACGACCGGCGTGGTGATCATACAGAGCATGATCAGCGTCGTGGCGAAGGACGGGGAATAGAGCACGCCTCGGAAAGCCTTGCGGTAAACCAGCGCGATAATCAGGCCGACGATAAAGCCGACGGCCAGAGCCAGCACCATTTTCATCGGCGTGAGGCTGGCCATCTGTTGGGAAAACCACTCGTTGACGCTGGCGTCGTTGATGATCTTGTTCATGTGAAACTCCTCCTGAAGATGTTATGTTGGACTGATAAAACGGGACGCGCGCGGGCGTTATTCGTCGGGCTTGTCCGGGCAGGGGCCAAAGTAGGCGGTCATCTGTTCGTCGGTGAGGCCGAAGTAGGTCTTTGCCTCCTGCCAGATGTAGTAGGGGCGGCGGGGGAAGATGCGCGTGAGCATGCGCTCGCAGCGCGTTGCCCAATAGTTGTAGCCGCCCTCCGGGTTCTTCGGCTGATCGAAGCTGACCTTCGGGTGAACCTCCGCGGCCCAGCGCTGCATGTGCATCTGCATCTCCGGCTTGATCTCGGCGATCATCTCGTTGAAGAGGTTGGTCAGGTATTCCGTCGTGAAGACCGTCTGGAAGAGCTCGCCGTAGCGCGTGAGGAACTTATCCTGGAACTCCGGAACCTTGATCAGCTTGCGAATGAAGATGTTGGAGGTGATCCGTTGGTTGCCCATGCCGTTTTCATTGAGCACATAGGCGATGCCGCCGGACATGTTGCCGTTGTTCAGCAGGACGCTGAAGAAGCCCCAGTCGCTGTCGTAGAAGAGATAGCGCCACTTGCCGTCGCCGGATTTGGCGTTCCGGTAGAAGCGAATGTTGCCCGGATCGGTATTGCCGAAGAACGACTCGAAGATGAAGTAATCGATCATGTTGTCGATGTCAAACTGCGAGCAGATGTATTCGTAGGCCTCCGGATCGGCCGCAAGGTCGCGATCCTTGACGTAGTTGTAGAGCTCCACGTAATCGCTCCTGCTGCCGTGGTTGACGTTGCCGGAGCCGGTGCCGTTGCCCTCGAGCATGTCGACATCGTCCGGGTTGTCCCAGCCCTCATGCTGGGCGACCGTCTTGTAGCCGGCGCGCTCGCGCAGGTTGTAGTGGCCCCAGTATTCGCCGTTGATGTAGACGATCACGGGCTTCCAGGCCTGCGTGACGACGGAGGAGCCGGATTGATCGATGATGCGCGCCTGCATGCCGTCGATCACGCGGGTATAAAGGCCGTCCTGACCGCCGTTTCGCAGCACGAAGCTGGCGTATTCGGTAAACGGCCTGTCGTCAAAGAGCGCGTATTGGAAGCTGCTCTCACCGTATTGACCGTCCGCCTTGACGTACAGGCTCTTTTGAGGCATATCCAGCGAGTAATTGCCCATCACGCGGAAGGTCATGCCCTGGCTGAGCTGCTGCGCGCCGTCGAGGTCGTAGTATTCGACCCAGCCGCCGAACTCGTTCTTCTGCCAGTAGGTGGCGTTGTCCCAAGGCCTTTCCATCGTATCGCGGTCGAGTTCCGGGCCGTCGGCAAACATGCCGGTTTCCTCGTTCCACAGGTTGTCCGGGTCGGTCGTCAGGCAGACGACGGGCATCGTGTGATAGACCGAGATGAGATAGGTTTGGGAGACGACCTGCGAGGGCTGCACGCCGTCGCGATAGCTGCGCGCGCGCACAACCGTCGTCTTCTCGATCGGGATGGGCCCCGTGTAGACGGGGGAGGTCTCATCCGGGTCGGAGCCGTCGAGCGTGTAGCGGACGGTGGAGTTTGCGGGCACCTCGAGCGTCACGCCGTTTTCGCCCTCCAAGGGCCTGTCGTAGAGGCCGCCGGACACGGTGAAGACGGGCTTTTCCGCAAAGCCGATGAAGCCCGTGCCGTTTGCGGCGCCGGGGGTGGGATCGCTGTAGTAAAAGAGCCCTGCCTGACCGAGCGTTCTGCCGTAGGAGATATCGTCATAGAGCTGGGGGACGACCACCTTATCCAGAATCTCCCCGCTCGGGGTGGAGAGGCAGACGGTTTCGCCCTCCTTGGCCAAATTATAGTTCGTAAAATAATAAACGCCGTCCTTGGTCGTCTGCGTCGTGTCGCAGTAGATGACCAGATAGCTGTTGTTTTCGATGGTTATATCGGGGAACTGCCACTTGCGGGGCTTCTTGAGGTTGTCGGACAGGCCGTAACCCTTGAGGTTGACGGCCTGCCCGCTCATGTTGTAGATCTCGATGTAGTCGTAAGGATTTCTGACATTGGGGCCGACGATGCTCTTGTTGCCCGTCATGACCTCGGTGATATAGAGCCCGGAGGTGTTGGCGAGGCAGAGCGAGGTATCCATCGCGATTTCACCGGTGCGGGTGTTGGGTAAGCCGGGGGTCGGCTGGCTGAAGCGCTTGAATCCGCCCGTGCCCTCCTCGTCGCGGCCCCAAGAGGTGTCCGCCTCGAGCGGGTCGTAGGTGACCAGATCGAGCATGCGGCCCTGTATGTCGGAGAGGATGACCGTTTCGCCGTCGGAACGCAGCTTAAAGCTTGCGTGCGGCCAGCTTCCCTCCGCTGCGGAGCGATCTTTGCCGGAGGCGAAGACCACGAAATAGCCGCCCGGCTCGATGACGGAGCCCTGCGGGAAGCGCCATTTGACGAGCTTATCCGGGTCGTCGCTCAGCGCGTAATTGGAAAGGTCGATGGTCTTCTGGGAGGTGTTGTGCAGCTCGATCCAGTCCGGATACTCGCCGTCTTCGTCTTTGAGCGTCGTGATGGACGAAGCGCAGATCTCGTTGATGACCAGCGCCCCCGTCTCCAGCAGCGTGGAGGCGCGGAAGGCGGCGTAGCCCTCCTGCGTGTTGTCGTACCCGGGGGAATACTGCTCGGTGATGATGTAGGTATCCTCGCCGATGAGGCAATAGCTCATGTTGCGGTCCATCGCCGGAACCTCGAGCTCTTCAAAGGCGATGCCGTCGCTGCCGAAAAGATAGAGCGTGTCGCCGGCGGAGGAGATTTTGAAATTGGCGTGCAGCGTCTGGCCCGCCGTGTTTTTGTTGCTGTCGGAGGCGAAGACGATGATGTGTTCCCCGGCGGCGAGCGTGATGTCGGGGAAGACGAAGGTGATCTTGTCCGCCCGGTCGGAAAGGCCATACCCCTTGAGGGAGATGGGCGTATCGCCCGTGTTGGTCAGCTCGATCCAGTCGGGAAAAGAGCCCTCCTCGTCCGGAAACGCCGAGCGGTTGGAGGACATGACCTCCGTGATGCGCAGAGCGGTGTTTCCGGTGGAAACCTCCTCCTCGGCGATCGGCGTGCCGGAGACGTTCGAGGCCGGCGTCAGGCTGACCGCAGGCGCGAACACGATGAGCGCCGCGACCAGCGCGACGAGCGCGAACAACAGCGGAACCGTGCCGCGGCGAGGTTTTTCACGCCTGATTGTGCGGCGCTTTTTCCGGGGCGGAGAATTGAGCTGTGTGGAACGCATGAATAACTTCCTTTCAAGATTCGACAAAATAACCGGACTCATTATAGCATAAAACGCATCGGATAGGAAGTGTCAGAAAAACTTTCTAATACTCATTCTTGTTAAAATGGCTTCATCCGCGCACCATCTTTTCCGCTCTGACTTTGCCTCGTTCCGTTCAACGTACCTCCAGTACGCCTCACTTCACTTGGCTTCGTCAGAGCAAAAAATCTGATGCGCTCTGTTAAGCATTTTAACTGCGAATGAGTATAAGCGGCTTTATGCCAGAGGAAAAACAGCGCGCGGGATTTGGGGACGGCAAGGCGGGAAGACCGGTATAGAAGATTTGTTTAGAAGACGGGTTTACTAGAACGAACGCCTTTGTCATACAATAGGTGGGAAGGGGGGATCGCTTTGCGTCTTGGGGTGATCATGACGGGCGTAGGAGCCCACGGCGCGGCCGGAATCGGCGTGATGCGCGAACTGGAGCGGCGCCATCTGGAGCCGTTTGCCGTATGCGGCATGCAGGCGGGCGCGTGGCCGGCGGCGCTGTTTTGCTCGGGGGCCGGCTTATGCGGGATGGAGGCTGCGCTGACCCAAGCCGCGCACGCGGGCGCGCGGCTCTGCGAGTCGTCGGCCTCCTCGCGCGCCGTGCTCAGGGGAACGAAAGAGGCGCTTTCGCGGGGACAGCGCCTGCAGCAGCTGCTTCGCGCGCAGGCGGGAGAGCGGATCATGGCGCTTTGCCCGCGTCCGGGCCTGTTTCTCTGCCGAACGGCAAGGAGCGCGCGGCGCGTGATCTTTTCCGCGCGAACGTATGTGCAGGAGGCCGGGGCGATGCTCTCGCTCCAAGCTTCGGTCAGCTTTGCCGCCCGCGCCGCAATGGCGATGCCTCCGTTTCTTTCGCCGGTGGAATGGATGGGCTCGCCGCTTTTGCCGGAGGAGGATATTGCCTTTGCCTGCCGCCAAATGCTGGCGCTGGGCGCGCACAGGGTGCTTGTCATCAGCCCGCAGCCCTCGCAAAGGCGGGCATTCGATGCGCTGGAGCTCTCCTGCGCCCGCCTGTATGCCATGCGCGCGGAGGAGCTGCCGGAGCACGCGGCCGTGCTGCGCGTGCCGATGCCGGAATGTGCCGGAGCGCTCTCTCTAAACCGGATGACCTCCTGCGCCGATGCGGGCGAGCAGGCCGCAAGGGAAGAGCTCGACCGCCTGCTCGGCCAGCTGGGAATGGCGTATTGCCGCGTGCTGCCGTTCAGACGGTCGCTGATGTGAGTTAAGAATCGAGGCCTGCCCCGTCGGTGACGTGGATTTCGCAGGTCGCCTTGCGGCGGGAGAGGCCGACGATGGCCTCCGCCGCGACGGTATACTGCCCGATGGGAACGGCGTCGCCCTGCGCGTTTCGGCCGTCCCAATACAGGTGAGTGGCCCCATCGGCGGAGGGGCGGGTCAGCTGGCTGGCGGCGAGACGGCGAACGAGACGCCCTTCGCTGTCGAATATGGAGACGGTCAGCTCCGCCGGAACGGTCAGATTCACGCGGATGGGCAATTCGCCCTTGCCGCTTTGCAGCGTCCCCCGGCTGGTGACGCTCAGCGAGGCGTCGCTTTCGGCGCCCTGCACGGCGATCAGCCGCTCCGAGCAGAGGATGAGCTCTCCCTCGGAAACGGAGAAGACCTGAAGCATGAGGTAGCCGCTGTCCGTTTCGGCGATGCCCGGCAGCGTCAGCGAGCGCGTCTTGCGCCCGGGCTCCAGCAAGCCGCCCTCGCCGTCGCCCTCGTCCAGGAAGGTCTGCGCCTCCGCCCAGTTCCAACGCCCGTCGGCATAATCGACCAGGCGGTATTGGACGGCGGTCGTTTCCGCGGCGGTAAAGGAGAATTCAAGCGTGGCGTCGTCCGCGCGCAGCAGCGAGGAGCCGTAGGAAAAGCCGGTCAGAGGGCGGGAGAGAACGGCGTCCTTCGTCGTCGGCAGGACGACGCCCTCCGCATGTGCGGAGAGGAGCTGGCTGGAGGAGGACGGGACGGCGACGCTCAGATAGCGATAGAGCTCTTCCAAGGTCACCTCGCCGTCGCCGTTTTGATCGGCCTCCGGCGAGCCGTACAGCCCCAGCCCGGTAGAAAACGCGGAGGCAAAGTAGGAAAGGGCGCCCGTGCTGAGCTTTTCGCTGTCAAAATACCAGCTGGACTCGTTTCCGGAGGCGGAGGTCAACACGTGAATGCTTGGATCGGAGAGGAACGGGGTGAAGACGGACGCGCCCGATTCGGGCGGCTGTTTCACGGGAAGGCCGCGCCCAATCAGCGCGCCGGAAAAACACGCGTCGAGAATGAGCAGCTTTTCGCCCTGAATGCCGGAGACGAGCTCAAAAAGCTGGGCCGCGCCCACGGGGGTTTCCGATTCGCC
>JAUNPI010000212.1 GCA_030536875.1 Clostridia bacterium | reverse complement strand
CCTCGATGTTGGTGACGACGGCGATGGTCGGATGGAATTGGAGAAAGCTGGCGTTAAACTCGCAGGCTTCGACGACAAACGTCTCATGTCCGCCGACACGCGTGCTGCCGCCAATGTAGTCGAGCTGACCGCCGATGTGAACGGTGGGATCGAACCCCGTGTCCAACAGCACTTCGGCGATCATGGAGGTGGTGGTCGTCTTGCCGTGCGTGCCGCAGACGTTGATGGCGTGCCGGTACCCTTCCATCAGCTGGCCGAGCAGCGTGGCGCGCTCCATCTGGGCAACGCCTAGCTCGGCGGCATGGGCGCGCTCGGGGTTATCGGCGGCGATGGCGGCGGAGTAGACGACCAGATCCGCGCCGTCTATGTTTTCCGCTTTATGCCCGATCATGACGGGGATTCCCTTGGCCGAAAGGGCGTCGGTCATGTAGGAGCGCACGGAGTCGGAACCCGTGACGATCACGCCGCGCTGCCGGAGCATTTCGGCGAGCCCGCTCATAGAGCTGCCGCCGATGCCGATCATGTGGACGTGTTTGCCGGTGTAGTCTTTGATATGCGGCATAATGTGCCTCCTTGCCTTGCAAAGTCTCATGCATCAATGTTCCTATTATACGTCAAAGAGGGAGGACTAATCAACCAAATTGCGAAAAAAGCTCGTTCAATCGGAAAAAAACAGCTGCTAGGGGCTGGACGGCATAGGAATTCTGAATTATAATAATACATATTCTGCAAAACATTCGCATTTGGGAGGGAAGACCACATGGACCGCATCCGCCGAAACGAGCGTCTTGCCGCCATGACGAGGATTCTGGTTGAATCCCCGAACAAAATCTTTACGCTGGGTACGTTCTGTGAGATGTTTGGCGCAGCGAAGTCGACGCTCAGCGAGGATATTGATATTTTGCGCGGCGTTTTTGCGCAGTTCCGACTGGGCCAGCTGGACACGGTGACGGGCGCTGCGGGGGGCGTTCGCTATCGTCCTGTTCCTGCGCCGGAGGATGCCTATCGCTCGGTGAAGGAGCTGGCGCAGATGCTCGCGGCCCCGGGGCGCGTGCTGCCCGGCGGGTTTATCTACATGGCGGATATTCTGGCGATGCCCGACGTCGTGGAGCGCATGGGAACGATTATCGCCTCCAATTTTTATCGCGCGGAGCCGGATTTCGTTCTCACGATGGAGACGAAGGGAATCCCGATTGCGATGATGACCGCGCGTGCGCTGGGCGTGCCGATGGTCATTGTGCGCAGGGACAGCAAGGTCTATGAAGGTCCAGCGGTGAATATCAATTACCTGTCGGGATCCGGCGGGCGCGTGGAAACGATGAGCCTGTCGCGCCGCGCCGTCAGAGAGGGACAGCGCGCGCTCATTGTCGACGACTTTATGCGCGCCGGCGGCACGGCCCGCGGCATGGTGGACATGATGCGGGAGTTTGCGGTGACGGTCGTGGGCATCTGCGTGCTCGTCTCCACATTGGAACCCGCCAAAAAGAGGCTGGACGGCGTCAAGTCCCTTCTGGTCATCGAGGACACGGATGAGAGCACGGGGACGGCGATGATTCGCCCGGCCAACTGGCTGGCGCAGGCGATGGAGAAGGCGAAATAAACCGGCTCCGATCATGGAAGAACCGAACAATCGGCCATATCAAGCGGGAGCGCCCGAAGGGACGTTCCCGCATAGGCTGTTTTGGGAAACAGGAGGCACTATGCACATCATCGTTGGGCTCGGCAACCCAGGCCGGGAATACGCTAGAACGAGGCACAATGTGGGGTTTGACGTACTCGACGTCTTCAGCGAAAAACAGGGGATCGCGCTGACCAAGAGCGCGATGCACGGGCTGATGGGCGAGGGCTTGATCGGCGGGGAAAAGGTGATCCTCGTCAAGCCGCAGACGTTTATGAACCTTTCCGGCCAATGCGTGACGGAGATCGTCTCTTGGTACAAGCTGGAGATGGAGAACCTGATGATCGTCTATGACGACATCGATCTGCCGCTGGGGAAACTCCGGCTGCGCCTGAGCGGGAGCGCCGGAACGCATAACGGCATGCGCTCGATCATCGGCCTTCTCGGCCGGCAGGATTTTCCGCGCCTGCGCGTGGGCGTGGGCAAAAAGCCCGAGGGCTGGGATTTGGCGGATTGGGTGCTCTCTCACTATCAGACGGAAGAGGAGCGCAAAACGCAGTTCGAAGCGTTTCTTCGCGCGGCGGATACGCTGGCGGACTGGATCCGAAACGGGCCGGAGAGCGCGATGCGCACGGCAAACGCAGTCAAGTGAGCGGGATCAGAGACGGGGGAATCGGGCATGCAGACACATTTTGTTTTTGATGTGATGGAGGGGTTTGAGCCCTTCGAACGGCTGGTCGAGGCGTCCAAAGACGCCGGAGCGGTGATTGCGGCTTCCGGCCTTGCCGGCGCGCAGAAAATTCACTTAGCCTGCGCGTTGGCGGCAAGGACGGGCAGGCCGCTCCTGCTGCTGTGTGACAGCGAGCGCTCGGCTTCGGCGGCGATGGAGGACGCCTCCGCGCTGATGGGAGGCGGGGTAAGCCTGTTTCCCGCGCGAGAGATCACGTTTTATCAGGACGTCGCCGCCAGCCGCGAGGTCGCCTATCGTCGGATGGAGACGCTTCAAAAGCTGATTACGGGGGAGACTCGCGTGGTCGTCGCGCCGGCGGATGCGCTGATGCACAGGCTCATGCCGCGCGCCATGTTCAACGCCTGTACGATACGCATTGAGACGGGCGAGCGCATGGAACTGGATTGGCTGCTGGAGAGCCTGCTCGCGGCGGGGTATTCGCGCGAATACATGGTTGAGGGCCGGGGGCAGTTTTCCGTGCGCGGCGGCATTGTGGATATCTATCCGTCCGACGCGCTCAGCGCCGTGCGCGTGGAATTCTTTGACGAT
>JAUNPI010000046.1 GCA_030536875.1 Clostridia bacterium | reverse complement strand
CAAGTGAAGTGAGGCGTACTGGATGTACGTTGAACGGAACGAGGCAAAGTCAGAGCGGAAAAGATGGTGCGCGGATTAAGCTATTTTAATAAGAATGAGTATTACTTGGAAGCCTTCCAAGCGTCGATCTGCGTCTGAGCCTCGGCCACAATGTCGTCGAAGCCGGCGGCGCGCATCTCGTCCATCATCTGCGGGACGGAGACGGTCGGGTCGGTCGTGCCGGTCATGACCTCGCCCTTGTAGCGGTTGTAGATCTCGATGCAGGAAGCGAGTTCGTCCTGCACGTTGGCGGTGTCAAAGAAGAAGCCCAGCAGCACGGACGGGGTCGCCGCCTCGTTGAGCGCCTTCACCTCTTCCCACTGGTTGACCTCTTCGGTGTCCAGCTGGGTAGTGGTGAAGAAGGTGCCCTGCGTGTAGCCCGCCATCGTCCATTCGGAATTGTTCTTGTGGACGCGGCCGTCGGCGGTGTATTCCCAGTTGTAGCCTTCCTCGCCATAGTAGAAGCTGTCGCGGACGTAGGAATCGGTGTTCACCAGGTTGAGCAGCTGCAGCGCCTTATCCGGATGCGCGCTGTTGATGGAGATGCTGTTCAAGGAGCCCTGAACGGTGCCGTTGGAGACGATGGTGTCGCCGAACTGATACGCCGCGGCGTTCACGCCCATGTTCGGGCCCCAAGTGGAGATCGCGGCATACGGCCAGCCCTGCGCGACGGAGCAGACGTTGTACTTGTTGCTCTCGGCGTGGGTCGCGGCGTCGGCGTTGATGAGGCCCATGCCGTACCACTTGTGCAGGATGGCGAGGTTCGCCTGGATGTCCTCCTGCTCGAGGGTCGCGACGACCTTCATCTCCTCGTCGTCATAGCGCACGCCGATGGCCGGCAGGCCGGAGGAGAAGGAATCGTAGGTGGAGAGCAGGTAGGAAGCGCCGTTGCTGTTCTGCGGATAGACAGCCTCGGAGGTCTTGTCCTTGAGCGCCACGAGAATCGGCTCGATGGCCTCGAGGTCATGCGCCTGAGAGGCGTCCAGGCCGTTGGCGTCCAGCAGGTCCTTGTCCCAGACGAAGTAGTTCGTCATGGAAGAGTCCTTGTAGGTCGGCACGGCGTAGATCGCGCCGTTGACGCGGCAGGCGTCCCAATAGTCGGCCGGAATGAGCTCCAGCAGGCCCGGGGCGTTCTCCTTGAGCATCTCCTCGGTGATCTCGGCGTAAGCGCCCAGCGTCACGTCGTTGACATAGGTGCCGTCGTTGCCGAAGATGATGTCATACGCCTCGTTGGTGTTGACGATGACGTTGCGGCGGTTGTCCCAGTCGCCCCAGGAGATGACTTCCATGTCGATATGGACGCCGATCTTCTCCTCGAGGTAGGCGTTGATCTTCTGCTGCCAGCTCTCGTAGTTGGCAGGCATGCCGGAGCCGACCGTCACCCACTTGAGGGTCACGACGTCGTCCGCGAGCGCCGCGCCGGTCAGGGCAAGCAGCATCAGGGCGGACAGGAGCAGAGCGAGAGTTTTCTTCATGATGAATACTCCTCCTTCAAAGATTGGGTCATGGGGTTGGGTAATGAGGTTCTATCGTTGATCCTCCGCGCGCCGGCGAAGGATGACGAACGGAGAGGGCGCGTCAGCCCTTGACGGCGCCGATGGTCAGGCCGGAGATAAAGTATCTCTGGAAGAACGGATACACGCACGCGATCGGGATGACGATGACCACGGCGATCGCCATGCGGACGGACTCGCTGGGCATCGAGTTGCGGTACTGCTGAAGACTGAGGCCCGCCGACGGGTTGTTGGCCAGGTAATCGAGGCTCTTCATCATGTTGTTGAGCAGCGCCTGAAGGGAGATGAGCTTCGCATCGCTGATGTAGAGCGAAGACTGGAACCAGTCGTTCCAATATCCGAACGTGAGGAACAGCGCGATGGTCGCCAGAACGGGCGTGGAGATCGGCAGCACGATCGTGGTGAAGATGCGCATCTGGCTCGCGCCGTCGATCTTCGCGGATTCGATGATGGAATCCGGAATGGTCGACCTGAAGAACGTCTTGCAGACGATGATGTTGAACGAGGAGACCGCCAGCGGCAGAATCAGCGCGAGGATCGAGTTCTTGAGGCCCAGGATGTTCGCGTTGACCACGTAGGAGGCGACCATGCCGCCGTTGAAGATCATCGGGATGAAGATGACCCACGTGTAGAAGTTCTTGAGCTTAAAGCTCGGGCGCGAGAGCACGTAGCCCATCATCGTGGTCAGCGCGACGCCGAATACGGTGCCGGTGACGGTGACCACAACGGAGATCCACAGCGCGCCGAGGATCGTTCCGCGCTCGTTCCACAGGAACCTGTAGGCCGAGCCGGAGAGGCTCTGCGGGATAAAGGAGTAGCCCGCCAGACGGATGGACTCCTCCGAAGAGATCGAAATGATGAAGACAAAGATGACCGGAATGATCGCTATCGCGGCCAGAACGGCAAAGAGCACGTTGAAGGCGGCGTTGGTTGACGGGCGGATTCGGTTCATCTTCATGGAATCCGTCGTGAAGGACTCCTTTTGCTTAGCATGCGCAGCCATGAGGATTCTCCTTTCCGCTTAGAAAATAGCGCTTTCTTTGTCGATCTTGGAGACGATGAAGTTCGCCAGCAGGATCGTGCAGCAGCAGCAGGTGGACTGGAAGAGCGACGCGGCGGCCGTGCGCCCGATCGGCGTGGAGCCCTGCAGCGCGGAGTAGATGAACGTGTCGAACGTCGAGGCGACCTTGTGCAGCGAGTTGGGCAGGCCCTGCGTCACCTGCCAGAACAGGCCGAAGTCGGAATAGAAGATTCTGCCGACGTTGAGGATGAACATCGTGATGAGGATGGTCTTCATCAGCGGCAGGGTGATGTACTTGGCCTGCTGCCACTTGGAGGCGCCGTCGAGCATCGCGGCCTCATAGAGGCTGGTGTCGATGCCGGTGATCGTGGCCAGATAGACGACCATGTTGTAGCCCACGCCCTTCCACAGGTTCATGAACACGAGGATGAAGGGCCAATACTTCGGCTCGGAATACCACATGACGCGCTCGCCGCCCAGCGACTGGATGATGTTGTTGAGCAGGCCCTTGTCCGGGTTGAGGAAGGCGTAGACGAAATAGCTGACCACGACCCAGGACAGGAAATGCGGGAAGAACATGGCGGTCTGGTAGACCTTGCTCTTGCGCTTGGAATAGAGCTCGTTGATCATCATCGCCAGCCCGACGGGCACCACGATGTTGAGCACGATGAACACAATGTTATAGCCCAGCGTGTTGCGCAGCAGCATGCCGAAGGTGTTGTTTTTGAGGAAGAACTTGAAGTTGTCAAACCCCACCCAATCGGACAAAAACAGGTTCCCAAGGAACGACTGCTGCGGGAAGATGCGATACTTCTTAAACGCGATGACAAGGCCGAACATGGGCAGGTAGCTGAAGAGCACAAACCAAATAAAGGCCGGAAGGCCCAACAGGCTCAGCTCAAAGTCGTCCCTTGTCCATTTGCTGCGCCGGCGCTTTTGGGCCGCAGACGGTGCTTTTGCAGACATTCTCAATCCCCTCCATACAGATAATGTTAACAGCGTTTCGTACCCGTTGCTCCCATCTTATCATACTTCAGGGACAAACACAAGCACAATCGACCAATTTTTTTTTTGTTTTTGTCATTTTTGCCGGTGAATCCACAAAGCGGCGTTTTTCTTTTTGCCATTCGGTTGTTAACAAATGTTAACTCTTGCCGCGCGGAGATTGACTTTTCCCTTCATTTGGGGTATGCTTGCATTATACGCCGTCACAGTCCATCCATTTTGCGAAATGCTTTCCGCCATCGAGGAGGCCTTGCGCCATGTCCAAACCCACCATGCAGAACCTCGCCGACGCCGTGGGCGTCTCGCGCATCACCGTCTGGAAGGCTTTGAGCGGACGCCCCGGCGTCTCCGACGAGGTTCGCCGCAGCGTGCAGCAAAAGGCGGCGGAGCTGGGCTACGGTTCGCCGCCCCCGCCGCCTTCCTCCGTCCCGCGCGAGCAGACGTTCTCCGTCGTCGTCTCCAGGCCCGAGTCCTCCGTCTTCTGGATGCAGATCATCCACCACATCGCCAAGGAGCTTGCGCGAAGCGGCATCAGCCTCATGTATACCTACATGCCCACCGCCTGGCACGAGGGGTACGCCCTGCCCGCCTCCCTTTCCCCCGGCTCCGTCGACGGCTTTATCGTGCTCAACGTCTATAACGAGCGGCTGCTGGGCATGCTCTCCGCCTCCCCGCTGCCCAAGGTTTTTCTGGATACCGTGCCCGAAATGCAGCCTTCCCGGCTCGGGGGCGACCTCGTGCTGCTCGAGGGGCGCACGCGCACGCGCGCGATCACCGGCAGGCTTCTCGCCGGGGAACGCAGGCGCCTTGGCTTCATCGGCGACGTCGGCTACGCGCAGACCAACCTCGACCGTTACGAGGGCTTTCTGGACGCGCACAGAGCCTTGTCCCTTGCGCCCGATCCGTCGCTCAGCCTCACGGGGCCGCTGACGATCGGCAGCCACTACGAGCAGATCAGCCGCTTTCTGGATCGGCTCCCCGCCCTGCCGGACGGCATCGTCTGCGCCAGCGACTTCATCGCCCACTTTGTGAGCCGCTACCTCTCCGAAAGCGGCAGGGCCGCGCCTGATTCCATCATCCTGACCGGGTTTGACGACAACCCGGAATACGCCAACGTCGCCCAGCGCATCACGACCGTCCACGTCGACACATCGTCCCTTGGCCGCCTGCTGGCGCGCAAGCTCATGTTCCGCGCGGATTGTCCCGAGGCCCCGCCGGAGGTCTCCTACATCGCCACCGAACTTCTCTTCCGCGGCCCGCTCGCCTGAGACGCCGCCCTGCTTTGGAGGATGCCATGCTTCCCTATGAAAATCCCGCCCTCGCGCCCGCCCGCCGCGCGGAGGATCTCTGCTCCCGGCTGACGCTGCGCGAGAAGGTCGGCCAGCTCTGCCAGCGCCTTTACGGCTTTGAAAGCTACGTCCGCCGGGGCGATAACCTCGCGCTCTCCGATTCGTTTTGTCAGGAGGTTCAGCGCTTCGGCGGTCTGGGCACGCTCTACGGCCTCTACCGCGCCGACCCGTGGTCGGGCCGGAATTTTGAAACCGGCTTAGACGGCGCTTTGGCCCCGAGGGCTTACAATATGGCGCAGCGCTATGTGATGGAGCATTCCCGCTTTCACATTCCCATGCTGCTCTCCAGCGAGTGCCCCCACGGGCATCAGGCCCTTTCCGGCTATCTGCTGCCGATCAACCTCGCCGCAGGCGCGACGTTTGACCCCGAGCTTCTGCGCCGCGCAGGCGAAATCTGCGGCCGGCAGCTGCGCGGGATGGGCGTCAATCTGGCGCTCGTCTCCGTGCTCGACGTGCTGCGCGACCCGCGCTGGGGGCGAGGCGAGGAGTGCTACGGCGAAGATCCGCTGCTCGCCTCGCGCTTCGCCCGCGCCATCGTGGAGGGCATCCAGAGCCAGGGGCCGGCCGTGGTGGCCAAGCACCTGCTCGCGCAGGGCGAAACCACCGGCGGCGTCAACGCCAGCGCCGCGCGCATCGGCGAGCGCGAGCTCCGCGAAATCCACCTGCCCGCGGCCAAGGCCGCGTGCGAGGCGGGGGCTCGCGGCTTCATGGCGGCCTACAACGAGGTCGACGGCATTCCCTGCCACGCCAACGAGGCGCTGCTGACCGGCCTTCTGCGCGAGGAATGGGGCTTTGACGGCGTCGTCATGGCGGACGGCTGCGCCATCGACCGGCTGAACGCGATCACCGGGGATGCCGTTCGCTCCGGCGCGCTCGCGCTGAGCTCCGGCGTGGATATCGGCCTGTGGGACGAGGGCTTCGCCCGCCTGGAGGAGGCCGCCGCGCAGGGGCTCGTGCGCGAGGAGGACATCGACCGCGCGGTCACCCGCGTGCTGACGCTCAAGTTTGAGCAGGGCCTCTTCGAGCATCCCTTCCTTCCGGAAACGGCGCCGGAGCGCTTCTCCCTGTCCGACTATCCGCAGGGCTTTGAGCTTTCCAAGGAAAGCCTCGTGCTGCTCAAAAATGACGGCGTCCTCCCGCTTCAAAAGGGCTGCCGCGTCGCGCTGATCGGCCCCGCGGCGGATGAACTCTACCGCCAGCTCGGCGATTACTCCCCGCCCGTGCGCCCCGGCGAAGCCTATACGCTGCTGGGCGGGCTGCGCGCCGTCTGCGATCGCGGAATAGCCCATTGCGACGGAAGCGATCTGGCCGAGGCCCGGCGCCTTGCCGCCTCCTGCGAGGTGGCCGTTCTCGCTCTGGGCGGCTCCTCCAGCCGGTTTGCACACGCGCGGTTCGACAAAAACGGAGCGGCGCTCTCCCCCGAAGGCTCGATGGACTGCGGCGAGGGCGTCGACAGCGCCCGTTTGGCGCTCCCCGGCGGCCAGCTCGCCCTCTATGAGGCTGTGCGCGCCGCAGCTGCGCGCGTGGCGGTCGTGCTCGTCGCGGGCCGTCCCTACGCCATCCCGGAAATCGCCGAAACGTGCGACGCGCTGCTCGCCGCGTTTTACCCCGGCCCGTGGGGCGGTCTGGCCATCGCGCAGGCGCTGACGGGCGGCTTCTCCCCCTGCGGACGGCTGCCCGTCTCCTTCCCAAAGCACGCGGGCCAGCTTCCCGTCTGCTACAATGAAAAATCGGGGGTGGTTCCTCTCGGCTACTGTGAAGCGTCCATGCGCGCGCCGCTCTTCGCCTTTGGCGAGGGATTCGGCTACTCAACCATCGCCTTCTCCGGTTTTTCGCTCGATCAAACGCCCTACGACGGCGGCCCGAGCGGCGAAACCGTCCTCACCCTGCGCATGACGCTCTCCAATACCGGGCCAATGGACGACGCCGCCGTCCCCCAGCTCTACGTCTCGCGCCTGACGGGCGATACCGTCCCGCGCGTCATGGAGCTCAAGGCGTTTGCCAAGCGGCGTCTAGTGCGCGGGGAATCCGCCTGCATTTCCCTCACGCTGACCGCGGACGACCTGTCGGTCTACGACCGGCGCATGCGCTTTGTCTATCGCCACGACCGCGTGCTGCTGCGCCTGTGCGACAGCGGACGCGAGCTTTGGCGTCGGGAGGTTCAGCTCTGAAGGTTTTTTCCCTGCATACAAAGAAGGGGATGTCAAGCTAATTCTAAACATTTCAAAAAGCAATTTTTCTAAGAATCATTGGCTTCCTTGAGCTTGGGGCTCCGCCCCAACGCCCCGCCAAAGGGCTTTCCGATCGCCCTTTGGAAACCTTCGGGCGCAAATTCTTAGTTTTTGCTTGAAATGTCTGGATTCTTAGCTTGACAGCCCCTTCTCTTTTTATCCTGTTTTTATACTGTTTTCGAATCAAAACAGCCATGCGCTAAGCTCCCTCCGCGCGTGCCGGGCAAGCAGCTCACCACTCCACGCCCTCGCGCGCGGGAAGCCCCTGCGCGTCAAACGGGTGTTTCTGGGCGCGGATCACGCTCACATAATCCGCCATTTCGCAAAGCCAATCCGGCGCGTTCCGCCCTGTGACGACGGTTTCGCCGGCGCACAGGGCCGCGCCGATCAGCTCGCGGGCCGCCGCCTCGTCGATCATGCCCACATGGAGCGCGACCGAGAGCTCGTCGAGCACGATGAGGTCGGGCGCGTCCCTCCGGATGCGCTCGCAAAGCGCCTGCGCCTGCGCGCGCTGGGTCTGCTGCGCGCGCGCGTATGCCTCCGGCGTCATTTGGAAGACGAACCCCTCGATCGGCTCGGCCTCAAAGACGGCGGCTCCCGGCAAAGCCGACAGCGCGGTCAGCTCGCCCGAGCGCCCGTCCTTCAAAAACTGCGCGATCAGCACGCGCCGCCCATGTCCCAAGCTGCGCAGGGCAAGCCCCATCGCCGCCGTCGTCTTGCCTTTGCCGTCCCCCGTGTAAACGTGCAGTTTATGCTCGCCCATATCTTCTCCCCTCAGTCCTCCATCAGCGCGATGGCCTCGACCACCTGCCGGTAGCCCTCGCGCGTCTTTTCCATCAGTTCTGGCACGTTCTCCATGCGCATGGCACCGGGGCGAAGCGCCTCCGTGAGCTCGGCGGACACCCGATACAGCCTGTCAAAGCCGAGATTCTGGCAGACGCCCTTGAGCGTGTGCGCGGCGCGGAAGGCCTCCCGCTCTTCGCCCTTTTCGAGCGAGCTTTCCAGCAGGGCGAAGCTTCCGTCCATCGGGAAACGGCGAACAAAGCGCAAAACACGCTCCCTGCTGCGCATCCGGGCCATCATGCCCTCAAAATTGCCGCCAATGGCGGCGTAAAATGCTTCAACGCTCATCGTCAGCCTCCTGCTTTTCGAGATGGATTTTACCGATAACCCCCGTAAGCCTCCCTTCATGTCCGGACGAATGCACCGCCCTGTACGAGAGCCTCGCCGGGCGCCTGCGCCCGCCGATGTTCAGCAGCAGCGCGCACGTCCCTTCCGGCTGATCCGGCGCTGTCTCGCCGATGGCACGAACCACGCGCGCGCGCTCTTCCTCGCTCATCAGGGCCAGCAGCGAAGGCTCCTTGTCCGGCATGACGGTCAGCTCCCTGAGGCCAAACAGCCTCGCGCCCGCGTCGGAGAAGGTGATCATCCCCGTATCGCTCATATACTCAAAGACGGGATCGTCGGAGCTGTGCATGAGGAAATCGCTCTTGGTGCGCTCGTACTCCATCTGCTCGAAGATACGCTCCGAAGAGGAGAGCTCCTTGTAGAGCTCGAGCTCCTCGACAACGCTGCTCATCTCCCTCTTGCTGGTCTGCTGGAGCGAAATGAGCCCCAGCCCGTCGCGCACGGTGTCCGCCACCTGCATCAGGCATTCGAGCAGCAGCGGGTTAAACGCGCCGCATTCCCCGCCCAGAATCATCCGGATCGCGGTGTCATGGTCAAACGCCTTCTTATACACGCGCTCGCCGGTCAGCGCGTCGTAAACGTCCGCCAGCGCGACAATCTGCGCGGAGATCGGGATCTGCTCGCCGACGAGCCCATCCGGGTAGCCCCGCCCGTCGTAACGCTCATGGTGCCAGCGGCAGATCTCGTAGGAAACGCGAATCAGCGGCTCATTTTGATAAAACGGCAGTTCGCGGAGCATCTGCGCGCCGACGCTCGAATGCGTCTTCATGATCTCAAACTCCTCCGGCGTCAGCCGCCCGGGCTTGTTGAGAATCCTTCCGGGGATGGAAATCTTGCCGATATCGTGCAGCGCGGACGCCGTGCTGATCAGGTTGATGTCCGCCTGCGTCAGAGGATAACGGTCTGTGATCTTGACCAGCTGACGAAGCAGGATGTCGGTCATCGCGTTGATGTGCAGCACATGAAAGCCGCTCTCTCCGTTTCTGAACTCGACGATGTGGCTCAGGATGGCGATCATGAGGCTGCCGCTCTTCTCCCGCTCATAGATCTGATCGGCCACCATGCCGGCCAAGCGCTTCTGCTTGCCGTATAGCATGATCGTGTTGACAACGCGCCGATGGACGAACAGCGCGTCAAACGGACGCCGGATATAGTCGACAACCCCCATCTCGTATGCGCGCTCCACGGCGTCCGGCTCATCCTCCGAGGAGATCATGATCACCGGAACGTCTTCAATGAGGCCGCTTTGGTTCATCGCCTTGAGCACGTCGAAGCCATCCATTTCAGGCATCACGATATCCAGCAGGACGAGATCGATGTCCGTGCCCTGCCTCCTCAGGCAGGCGATCGCCTCTACGCCGTTGCGCGCCTCAACGATCTCATATTCCTCTTCGAGCATATCCGCCAAAATAGCGCGGTTCATGTCGGAATCATCCGCGATCAGGATGCGCTTTTTCTTCGGCAGACCTCGGGACGAGAACGGCCCCTCCGTTTCGGAGAGGCGGGCAGCCGAATGCTTGATATCTTCCATCAATCGTCTTCCTCACACCGGCCGGGGTGAAACCAGAACATTTCACGCGGCCTTCCTTTTAGCTTTTTTAAAACAGTCGTTACCTTAAAATGGACGTCTCCTTTATTATATTCCAAATTTGGACGTATTGCAATATACAATATGTCTTTTAGCGTTTACCTTTCGCCCGCGCCGTTTGGCAAGCGCGCCGCGCGCATCCTTCTGGCAGCCCATGACGCGTCCATTTTGGCATGAAGGAGAGCCCCGCGCATCCTCTTGCGGGGAATGCACAGGGCCCTGCCCTCTATCCTCTTTGAAACGCGCCTCTCACTCGACCGTCACATAGCCCGCAGACATCTGCGGCGGCAGCGACATGGTCATCATCCCGTTCGTGTATGCCGTTACGCGCTGGCCGACGGACAATTCCGGCGCGCCTTCCGGCAAATGCAGGACGACCTCTTCGCCGTCCTGATCCACGGTGACGCCATCCTCCTGGACGGCGCTCACCGTGCCCGTCACCACATGGGTATACAGGCGCAGCGCGAACACCTGCGGCGGCAGCGAACGCGTCATCTTCCCGTCATAGTCGACGTAAACATACTGCCCGACCGCCAGCGATCCCGCTTCGATCCCCTCGAAGGCGGTCTCCTCGCCGTAGTTCACCTGCACCTCGCCCTGCTCGGCGTCCGTGATGACCACATATTCCCCCGTCACCTCGGTGATCAAGCCGGAAAGGCCGAAAATCTCCTGTCCGTCCTCCTGCTGTTCCTCGGGCTCGACGGCCGTCTGCCCCGCCATGCCGTCGTCTGGCTCAGCCGCAGGTTCGGCCGTGGGTTCTGCTGCGGGCTCAGCCGTCGGCTCTGCCGTGGGTTCGGCCGTGAATTCCGGCGTCGCCGCCTGAGAAATGTCCCTGTTCCCGTTTGTCGCCACATAGACGCCCACAGCCAACACGCAGAGCAAAATGACGACCAAAAACACTTTTTTCATGTTCAAATCCTCCATATCTTATTTTTATGCCTCGCTTTTGTCTTCCGGAATCGTTCCGGACATCATATAGACGGTTCTCCCCGCGAAAAGGTTCCCGTTTTTTCGCCATTTTTAAAAAAAGAGCCGCGAAGCAGTCCTCTTCGCAGCCCCATGAAAAGACGATGGTTTACGCGATCGGCCCGGCGTCCCGCAGGAACGCGCAGTAGGCCTTGTAGGCCTCGTACAGATCGGCCTTGTTGATCAGCTCATACGGCGCATGCATCGAGAGCACGGCGACGCCGGAATCGATGACGCTCATGCCGTATTTCGCGCAGGTATACGCAATCGTTCCGCCGCCGCCCAGATCGACGCGCCCAAGCTCCGCCGTCTGGAAGGCCACGCCCGCGTCGTCCATGATGCGGCGCAGAGCGGCGACATACTCCGCGTTCGCGTCGCTGGAGCCGCTCTTGCCGCGGCTGCCGGTGAACTTGTTGAAGCAAACGCCGCGCCCGAGGAACGCCGCATTCTTCTTTTCAAACGCGCTGGCGAAGTTCGGGTCATAGCCCGCGCTCACGTCGCTGGAGAGCATACGGCTGTTGCGCAGCGTGCGGCGCAGGGCGAGGCTGCCCGTCGCGCCCGCGAGCTCGCAGAGCTCGGCAACGGTGTTTTCAAAGAACATGGCGTCCATGCCCGTCGCGCCGACGCTACCGATCTCCTCCTTGTCGGTGAGCACGCAGCAAAGCGTATATTCGGGCGTGCCCTCGAAGTCCAGCACGGCCGCCATCGAGGGATACGCGCAGACGCGGTCGTCATGCCCATAGGCCATCACCATGCTGCGGTCAAAGCCGCAGTCGCGCGCCTTGCCGGCAGGCACGACCTCCAATTCCGCAGAGAGGAAATCCTCCTCCTCCACGCCGTAGGTCTCCTTCAGGATCTTCAAAATGCCCGCCTTGACCGCTTCCTTCTCCTCGCCCGCCAGCGGCCGTCCGCCGACGATCAGGTTAAGCGCCTCGCCCTCGATGATGTCCTTTGCGCCTTTGGCCATCTGCTCCTGCGCCAGATGCGGCAGCAGGTCGGAGATGCAGAAGACCGGGTCGCTCTCCTCCTCGCCGATGCGCACGGTGACGGTCTCGCCGCTCTTTTTCACGATGACGCCGTGCAGCGCCAGCGGAAGCGCGAGCCACTGGTACTTCTTGATGCCGCCGTAGTAGTGGGTATCCAGATAGGCCAAATCGTCCTCTTCATACAGCGGGTTCTGTTTGATGTCGATGCGCGGGGAATCGATATGCGCGCCGAGAATATTCATGCCCTCGGTGATCGGCTTTCGGCCAAGGACAAAGAGCATGAAGCTCTTGTTCATCCAGTTGGCGTACACCCTCGCGCCCGCCGCGAGCTTTTTGCCCTCGCAGATCGCGTCGGCCAGATTCGCAAACCCGCGCGCCTGCGCCGCGCGCACGGATGCGCTCACGCATTCGCGCTCGGTCTTTCCCTCGTCGATGTACGCGCAGTATGCCTTGCTGAACGCCTCGACCTTGGCAATTTCCGCCTCATCGTAGGCCTTCCAAGCGTTCTTTCTTTCCATAAAATTCTTCTTCCTTTCGTCGCCGGCCGGGTCTTTGCGCCCAGCCTTCTGTTCTGCGCATACCATTATAGCGTAACTCGCTTCGTCTTGCAATGCCGTCAGGTTTCTTTGGGGGCGTTTTTCCCCTTTCTCCGCGCCCCTTTTGCCTTGTTTTCCGCAAGCGCGTCGCATGTCGCGCGCGCCAGCGCGGAAAGCGCCTCCCGGTTGTCCACATTTTCCACAAGCAAAGCGTTCCTCGCGCCCGAATACGGCGGCGCTTCCAACACGTCGACATGAAGCTCGGCGGCAAGCGAGCGCGCCTGCTCGGTGGGCTTGAAGAACAGCTGATCGTCGCAGATCATCGCGAAAAACTTGCCGTCGCAATACAGGCCGTACTCCCCAAACATCTTTCTATAGGCGATGACGCCCGCCATCCCCATCTGCTCGGCGACATAGCGCACAAATTCAGGGCTCGAGGCCATGTTCACTCCTCCTTGACAAACGAGCCGATAATCAGCTCCATCTCGTCAGCCTCCTTTTTTCATTGTAGCATGGAATAGCTGACAACGTCCTGTCATGTTTGGGCATTTTCCGCACGTATTACGACCCGCACGACGTATACCGCGACACGCCGAAGCGCCAAAACGCATAGCAGATCCCCAGAAAAAAGAGCGCCCCCAACGGGTAGAGTGCGTAGAGCGCGCGGTCGCTGTGCCCGATGAGCACCTGAAGCGGATAATACTGCACCAGCGTATAGGGGATCACAAACGTGCAGAAGCGGAACAGGCCTTTTCCATAGATGTCGATCGGATATTTCCCGTGCTCCTTGGCGCCATAGGTCAACACGTTGATGCTGCTGGATTCCTCGATGGAAAAAAAGCAGATCGCCGCCCCGATCATGAACAGCCCGACGAAGAGCAGCACGCCTCCCGCCGTCATCGTCACCAGCGCAAAAAGCCTCAGCGGCGTCATCGTCGCGGGATGAATGCGCAGCCCGGCGATGAGGATGGCCAACGCGCTGACGATCGGCCCAAGCCGACCGACATCGACCTGCGAGCCCAGCACCTGCACAATCGTCCCCCGCGGGCGCACGAGCATGCGGTCAAACTCGCCCCGCCGCACGGCGCTGGAAAATGCGCAAAAGCCGCGCGCGAAGCCTTCCGCCAGCGCGAACGAAAGCTGCATCACGGCGAAGCAGAGCAGAATATCGGCGTATGCATACCCCTTCACCGCCTGAAAGCCGCTGAAGAGGAAGCGTAGCCCGATAAAGCCGCTCATCGTAATCAAGAAGCGCCCCAAAGCCGTGAGCGCGAAGGAAGCCCTGTATTGCAGGTCGCTCCGCAACGCCACAGAGATATAAGCGACATACAGTCTGAGCGTGCTCATCTCTTAACCCCCTTGAATTACCGTTCTGCGCTGCGCAAGCGCGCAAACGCCTCGCCCCAGCAAAATCAGCGCGATCAGCCAGAACATCTGAAGCGCCATCGCCGAAACCATCTGCGCGCCGGCGAGATCCCCCGTGAAGATGCGAAAGGGAACGTTCTGCATCGACCCAAACGGCATCAGCTCAAAGACGCGCCGCCACGGCTGGGGAATAAACGGGAGCGGGATCACGTTGCCCGAAAGCAGATCGACCGCGCCGACCAGCACCCTGCGCAGCCCCTTCGGCGAGAGCGTAAAAAAGCAGAGCATGTAGACGATCATACAAAATGCGATTGTCACGCCCAGCCCAAGTGCCATCGCTGCGAGGAACAGGAGAGCCGTGCCCACGCTCCCGCCAAAGGTCAGCGCAAAGGGCTTGGGCAGCAGCAGCGCCACGAGCAGAATCGGCACGCATCGCGTCGCCGCCGTGGACAGCCGCCCGCCCGCATTGCGCGCAAACCACATGTCATAGAGCGAAATAGGGCGGCAGAGCTCGTAGCTGATCCCCCCGTCGATGATCATGCCGAAGATGTCGTTGTCCGCGTTCCACGTGTTAAAGAGCACCAAAAACGCCTCTTTGAGCCAAATGTAGCCGACGACCGCCTGTAGCTCCATCGGGAACGCGGCGGCGTTCGTCTCATGCAGCGCGACATAGGCGAGGCATTCCATCAGCCCCCAAGGCAGCTGTGTCGCCAGAGCGCTGACATAGGAAGCGCGGTATTGCAGGCCGGTTTGAAACCGGATTTTGAAAAAAGAAACATACTTCTTCATGCCGCGCCTCCTCACAGGATATCCCACTTGCGGTAGAGGGCGGCGACGGCATGATCGAGGCTGTTTTGTTCCCCTCCAATTCGGCGAAGATCCTCCACATGCCCGTCGAGCAGAACGCGCCCTCTGCCGATCAGGATGACGCGCTGCGCGAGCGCCTCGATATCCTGCATGTCATGCGTGGTCAAAATGACCGTCGTTCTGTGTTCACGGTTGAGCCTGGCAATGAACTCGCGCACGGCGAGCTTGGAAACGGCATCCGGCCCGATCGTCGGCTCGTCCAGAAACAGGGTCTTGGGCGAATGCAGCAGCGATGCGACGAGCTCGCAGCGCATCCGCTGGCCGAGCGAGAGCTGGCGCGTCGGCGTGCGCAGGATCTCCCCCAGCTGGAGCAGCTCCGTCAGCTCCTCCAGATTGCGGCGATAGGTTTCCTTCGGAACGGAATAGATATCCCTCAGCAATTCAAAGGAATCGATGACCGGAATATCCCACCAGAGCTGGGAGCGCTGCCCGAAGACCACGCCGATCTCTCGGACATGGCTGACGCGCTCCTTCCACGGCACACGCCCGTTGACCGTGCAGACCCCGCCGTCCGGCGCCAAAATGCCGCTCAGGATCTTGATGGTCGAGCTCTTTCCCGCCCCATTCGGGCCAACATAGCCGACCATCTCTCCGTCGTGTATGGTGAAACTGACGTCGTTCAGCGCGTGAACGACCTCGACATCCCGGGAAAACAGCGCTCTGCACGCCGCGGCCAGACCCGCGTTCCGCCGGGAAACCCTGTAGGTTTTGGTGATGTGCTGCATCTCAATCATGGCAGCTTCCTCCTCGGTAGTTATATGCTCCATATCTTGCCAAGTCGGGCGGCGTATGGACGCCGCAAAAGAGTAACGAACGTCAGTTTACCGTGTGCATCAAGGGCATGCCAAGGCTTGAATCGAGCTGTCTATTCCAAATACCGTCTCCGTCCCGCCGTTTTTTGCCGCTTGCATCCGTTTTCGCCTTTTTTCATTCATGCCTTGCCGTTATGCGCGGCGCAGTTTCCCGCTCGCGGTTCGCGTCTGCCCGCCTTCAGCCTATTCGCCATTGCGCACAGCCCTCGCGCGGCCACCGGCATCATCAGCACGGCATACATATAGCTATACTGCGCCTTGGCCTCAAAGAGCATGTGATACAGGCATCCGCCCAGCGCGCACAGGGAAAGCGCAAGCGCCGGCAGGTTCTCTCGCTTATCTCGCAGCAGGCTGACAAGCCCCACGCAGGACAGGGCGTACATCATCTTCTGATACGCGCCCATATACCGCTCCAGCGCCGCGCGGATGGCGCCGCCATCCGCAAAGATTGCCTGCGTCCCCTGCGCCAAAGCGCCCGCATGCTCGCACAAATCGCCGTACCACATCGCGCCGTAGGACGGCTCGAGCCATTGGCTGAGCAGCTTGTCGCCAAAAAAGGCCAGCGCCATGCCGGGATCAGCCCACATCTCCTTCAGCCTCGTCACGATATCCGCCGAAGCGATGGCGCGCTCCTGCTCAGCCGTCACCTCGAAGGGAAAGAACTGCTCGATGTAGCGGTTAAACCACCCCGCCTGCGCGCCGCCGCGCTGCAGCCCCATCGCCATGCGGGCCAACATGCTCACGTCGCCCGTCAGCGTCACGCCCGCGCGCAGCTCGTATTGCACAATCACCAGCCGGAGCAGGCCCACGGCGAGCACGACGCTCAGCGCGGCAAAGCCATAAAGCCTCTTATCCCGGCTTTGGAGTCCGTCCAACACCGCGCAGATCACCAGAGCAATCAGCGGCACGGCCGCGTTGGGCTTGAGCACATACGCCACGGCGATGCAGACGGCATACGCAAGCCCGAACCGCGCCCTTCTTGTTTGAAGGTACAGCGCAAAGCACAGCGCCGCCAGCGCGGTCATCAGCAGCATCGGCAGCGTGCCATAAACGAAGATGCATTGCAGGGCCAACGGCAGAAACAGCACAAACAGCAGCAGCGCCGCCCTTTCCTCCTCGGGCGAGAAGACGACCCGGCAGAGAGCCGTCAGCGCGCCCGCCGTGCCCGCCGAGACGATCACGTTGAACGCCTGCATAAACAGGGACAGGTTCAAGCCCGGCGCCAGCCGCAGCAGAACCTCCATCGGGAAGCAGATCCCCAGCTGATAGGAATAAACGTTGAAATAGTCGATGGTAAGCGGCTTATAATTGCCCGCAGCAAAGAGCTCCGCGCCCTCGATCACATAGGCAAAGTCATACATCTGCCGAATGTTCGCGCCCAGCACGAGCACCAACGTGCCAACCATCCACGCGCCCAGCAGCACGACGCTCTGCTTCACGCCTGAAAAGCGCTCAAGCAGGCGATAGAGCGCAAGCATGGCAGCCAGCAGCAGCGCCGTCAGCGCAAGGTTGCTGAGCAGCCCGTCGTGTGAAAAGACGATCGCCTCGTGCGACCAACTCTGCCTGCACAGATGCGCCGTAACGAACAGCCCCGCTCCCGTCAGCGCCATGAACAGGCACAGCGCCGCATACACGATCAAACGCCGCAGCCTCTTGGTTTCCATGATCCGCACCTTCTCTTTCAGTTCTTCTGTGGCGGCGCGACGTCTTCGCCATGTCGCGCGTTGGCCGTCAAACCATTATACATCCCCAAAGAGCCAAAATGGAATCCTTTTTCTTGCGTTCTAGTTGTATAGACGCAGAGCATCGGCGTTTTCGTTCATTTCTTCAACATGTATTTGAAAAAAATTTCGGAGAAATGCGTTTGCCTCGCCGAAACGATGAGTTTGGGATAGATACTTTCTCTTTGGATGCATTTTATGATAGATATATTAGATCTGAATATATTTCAGGTCAATAGCTCAAACCGCTGCATCCTCTGAAAGCGCTTTAAAGAAGAAAAGTTTTTAACATCAATAATAAAAACTTGATAGAATTTGATTTTTGTGGCATACTATAGGCAATGGAGGTGATGATATGCTGAAAAGACGAGCGGATCTCAAAAAGAGAGATTTATATCTGAATCAGCTCATTGCATTCAAGGATACTGAACCTGTAAAAGTGGTGACAGGGATCCGGCGATGCGGAAAATCCAGTCTGTTGAAATTGATGATGCAGCATCTGCGGGAAAATAGCATAGCAGATGATCAGATGGTATCCATAAACTTTGAGTCTATGGATTACCGGGGCATGTCGGTTGAAGAAATGTACCAATACGTTAAGGAACGGATCCTGCCGAATCAGCGGATGTATCTGTTCTTTGATGAAATTCAGCGTGTGACAGACTGGCAGGATGCCGTTAATTCCTTCCGCGTGGATTTTGATTGCGACATATACATCACCGGCTCAAATGCTTGCCTGCTTTCCTCTGAGATTTCAACCTACCTTTCAGGACGTTATGTTGAAATCCGCATGCTTCCCCTATCGTTTAAAGAATTTCTCGATTTTCATGGCTATATGGTTGTCGAATACAAAAGTCCTGTTGGAGAAATCCGCAAGCGAGTTAAGGATGAGAACGGCAATCTTTACGAACTGAAAGAGCTTTTTGAAGCGTATATGCGGTTTGGCGGCATGCCTGGAATTGCCGATGTCGGTCTTGAACAGGATAAAGCCTGGACGCTGCTGGATGGTGTGTACAATACGGTTGTCGTACGGGATATTCTGGAAAGAGAGCGGCGCAGGGGCCAAAGGCAGATTACCGATGCGGAGCTGCTCAGAAAGATCGTTCTGTATCTTGCGGACAATATCGGCAATTCCACCTCTGCCTCAGCTATCAGCAACACGCTGGTCAGCAAAGGCATGCTGACGGAAAGAAAGCGCGGTGGAACGCCAGCCGTACAGACAATTCAAGCATATGTAGCAGCGCTGGTTGAAAGCTATATCTTCTATGAGATCAAGCGTTTTGATATCAAAGGAAAGGGCTATCTGAGTACTTTAGGCAAGTATTATATTGTCGACACCGGTCTTCGCAATTTCCTGCTTGGATATCGTCATATGGATGTAGGCCACACCATCGAGAATATCGTATACTTTGAATTGCTTCGACGCGGATATGATGTTACAGTGGGCAAGGTAGGCGATCGGGAAGTTGATTTTATTGCGACCAAGGTAGACGATAAGCGCTATTTTCAGGTTACGGAAAATATGGATGCGGAGAGCACCCGCCAACGTGAGCTTGAGCCTTTGCGCCAGATTCGGGACAGCTTTGAAAAGAGTGTCATCGCACTCGACAGCAACACGACCATGACGCAAGACGGCATCAGAATCATCAGATTGTTGGATTTCTTGCTGGAATAAAACGGAACAGGCGTCCTCGCATACCCTTCAATGACGCATTTACCGCGACACTTAACAGGAAATGGGTAAGCGCCAACCCTCTCATCGGCTTGCCTTTGTTGAAAAAACGTGCGAGAATACTCCAAAGCCCTAATCGACTTTCATCGTCCCCGTCAGTTTATTCCGGGGACAAAAAGAATAACCCCCACTTCATGGGGGTTATTCTTTTTGGAATCCGGCAACGACCTACTCTCCCGGCTCGTCTCCAAGCAAGTACCATCGGCGCTGAAAGGCTTAACTTCTGTGTTCGGTATGGGAACAGGTG
>JAUNPI010000211.1 GCA_030536875.1 Clostridia bacterium | reverse complement strand
TATTACGAGGCGGTCGCCGAGGACGGACTCTACATCGAGCGCGGCGCCGTCGTGCGCAGGGCGATCGTCGCGGAAAACGCGCATATCTGCGCGGGCGCGGTCGTCGGCGAAGAGACCGGAAAGATCGCGGTCGTCGGCCCGAAGGCCAAGGTCCTACCGGGCGAAAAAGTTGCTGCCGGCGTTCAGATCGACGCCGATGCGCAGTAAGGAGGTACACCCACAATGAAAGACGTCATGGGTTTGATCTATACCGGCGAAAACGACATCCACCTCGGCGAATTGACCAGCCAGCGCGCCGTCGCCGCCCTGCCCATCGCGGGCCGCTACCGCGTCATCGACTTCCAGCTCTCCTCGATGGTTCACACCGGCATCAAGAATGTCGGCGTCATCACCCAGAAAAACTATTCCTCTCTGATGGATCACATCGGCTCCGGCCGCGAGTGGGATCTGCACGGCAAGCAGGGCCTCACGATTCTGCCGCCGTTCATGACGCGCGAGAACACGGGCGTCTATTCCGGCCTGCTGGATGCGCTCAAGTCCAACGCGAACTTCCTGCGCCTTTCCCGTCAGGAATACATCGTCCTCACCAACAGCCACACCGTCTACAACATCGATTTCACGGACGCTCTGCGCTCCCATGTGGAAAGCGGCGCGGACGTCACCGTCCTCTACGCCCGCGGCCCGAAGGCCTCCGGCACCGAGGGTGAAAACGACACGTATCTCTCCGTGGGCGAGGACGGCTTTATCACCGGCATGGAGATCGGCTCCGCCGTCCCCACGCGCGAGTGCGCCTCCCTCAAGATCTACATCACCAAGCGCGAGCTGCTGCGCCAGCTGGTCGAGCAGGGCGCGGCCAACGGCCTGCACGACTTTGACCGCGACATTCTCCAGCGCAACATCAACAACGGCAGCCTGAAGGTGGGCGGCTACGAGTACTCCGGTCTGGCCTGCCAGATCGACTCCATCCAGTCCTACTTCAACTTCAGCATGTCGCTGCTGGGCGCCGACGTGCGCCGCCAGCTCTTCCCGAAGGAGCGCCCGGTCTACACCAAGGTCCGCGACGATCTGCCGGCCCGCTATCTCGGCGAGAGCCAGTGCAGCGGCTCTCTGGTCGCCAACGGCTGCGTGATCGAGGGCACGGTGATCAACTCCATCCTCTTCCGCGGCGTCAAGGTCGCCAAGGGCGCCGTCGTCAAGAATTCCATCATCATGCAGGACGCCCAGATTCAGGAAGGCGCGGAAATCGACCACTGCATCCTCGACAAGCAGAGCGTCATCCGCCGCAACGGCCGCCTGATTGCGCCCGCCGCTTACCCCATCGTCATCGCCAAGAACGTCGTCATTTAATCGTCTGCGGGGGCTGCGCGCAAGGGAAACCTTTGCGCGTGTCCCCCGTTTGAGTGAGGAGGACCACAATGAAAGTCTTATTCGCCGCTTCCGAATGCGTGCCCTTTATTAAAACCGGCGGTCTTGCCGACGTGGTGGGCGCGCTTTCCCCCGTGCTCCGCCAACAGGGCGTCGACGTGCGCGTCATCTTGCCGCTCTATGCCGCCATCCCCGAAACATACACCAGCCAGATGAAGCAGGAATGCGAGTTTGAGGTCGAGCTCTGCTGGCGCAAGCAGTACTGCGGCATCAAGTCCCTCGAATATCAGGGCGTAACCTTCTACTTTGTGGACAATCAGTTCTATTTCGGCCGCTCCTACATCTATGGCCTGGGCGGCGACGAATACGAGCGCTACGGCTTCTTCAGCCGCGCGGTCATCGACGCGCTCGTCCATCTCGACTTTAGGCCCGACGTCATCCACTGCCACGACTGGCAGACCGGCATGATTCCGGCGCTGCTCAAAATCCAATACGCCCATTTCCCGTTCTATCAGGATATGAAGACCGTCTACACGATCCACAACCTGCAGTATCAGGGCGTGTTCCCGATCAAGGCGGTTCAGGATACGCTGGGTCTGGGCGACAGCCTCTTCACCTCCGACAAGCTGGAGTGCTACGGCTGCGCGAACTACATGAAGGCCGGCCTCGTCTATGCCGACGAGCTGACCACCGTCTCCCCGAGCTATTCGGACGAGATCCAGACCGCGTTCTACGGCGAGCGGCTCGACGGCCTGCTGCGCGCGCGCAAAGATCAGCTCACCGGCATTCTCAACGGCATCGATATCGACGATTACGACCCCGCCAAAGACGAGCAGATCTACGCCAAGTACGACCCCTACCACCTCGGCGGCAAGGAATACTGCAAGGCCGAGCTGCAAAAGGAGCTGGGCCTGACGGTCGATCCCAACGCGCCGCTGGTGGGCATCATCTCCCGCCTGTCCAATCAGAAGGGCTTTGACCTCATCGAGTGCGTCATCCGCGAGCTGATGGCCACGGGCATCCAGCTGGTCGTCCTTGGCATGGGCGAGGCGAAGTACACCAACCTCTTCTCCTGGGCGGAGAGCGAGTATCCGGGCCGCCTTGCCGCGCGCTTTGCGATGAACCATCAGCTCGCCCACCGCATCTACGCCGGCTCCGACATGTTCCTCATGCCCAGCCAGTTTGAGCCCTGCGGCCTCTCCCAGATGATCGCCATGCGCTATGGCTCCGTGCCGATCGTCCGCGAGACCGGCGGCCTGCGCGACACCGTGCTCTCCTACAACAAGTTCACCGACGAGGGCAACGGCTTCACGTTCTTCAACTACAACGCGCACGACATGCTCCACACCGTCCGCCGCGCCGTGCATTACTATAAGCACAACCGCGAGGTCTGGTATAAGCTCATCGTCCGCGGCATGACCGGCGACTACAGCTGGTATTCCTCCGCTGGCAAATACCTCGCGCTCTACGAGGCGCTCGTGAAGCCGGCGACGGATTTCAGCCTCGCCGAGCCCGCTCCCGCCGAGGAGACGCCTGCCCAAGAAACTC
>JAUNPI010000210.1 GCA_030536875.1 Clostridia bacterium | reverse complement strand
CGTCTGTCTTGGGAATCGTCCAAAGCCGTATCTCCGCGCCCTTTTGCCCTTTCTTGCGCCCGCCCTCAGCGGTCGACCGGCGTCCCCTGCCCAAGCAGGCTGTCGCGCAGCGCCGCCAGCTCGCCCGCGCTGCGGGAAAGCGCCGCCGCCGCGCCGGAGAGCATCTTGTCGGTGTGGACGCAGGCCTGGTTGTAGATGCTGTCGGCGTCCTTTTCCGCGCGCTCGCGGGTCTCCATCGCGTAGGCCTGCGCGCGGCGGGTAATCTCGTTTTCCTCAACAAGCTTCTGCGCCTGCTGCTGCGCGCCGAAGATGATCTGCTCCGCGCGCATGTTCGCGTCGGCGATGATGGCCTCGGCGTCCTGCTGCGCCTTGGAGCGCACCTTCTTGTCGTATTCGTCCGCCTGCTTCTGAACGTCGCTTCGGAAGCTTTCGGCCTGCTGGGTGACGCTGCGCGCGCTCTTCTCCGCCTGATTGGCGATCTCGTCGGCCTTCTTCTTGGCCTCCTCTACGAGCGACTGGCTGCTGAGCAGGATGTTCTGCGCCTGCTGAACGGTCTTGGGCAGCGCGATGCGCAGCTGCCCGATCAGGTCGATCAATTCCGATGCGCCGACAACCACAGCGTCCTTGCGCAGGGGAACCTTGTAGCCGCCGCCGATCTTCTGTTCCAGCAGATCGATGATCCGCTTGGCTTGGGCGATGCTCTCGCCGCCCGGCTGCTCCCTGCACATGGGGCGCTGCTGCTCCGCGCGGGGCTGCCGCCCGCTTTCCCGTTCCTGCTCCTGCGGATTGTCCAAATCCATGCGAAGTCCTCCTTCACCGTCTGCCGCCGGCAAGCGCCGCGGCGATCTCCTCCGCCGTTCCCGGCGGCACAAAGCCCTCAATATCGCCGCCAAAGGCCGCGATCTGGCGCACGATGCTCGAAGATATGCTCGCCACATCCTCGGAAGTCGTCATCAGCAGCGTTTCCACCCCGCCGAGCCGGCGATTGACCTGCGCCATCTGAAATTCACCCTCAAAGTCGCCCATCGGGCGCACGCCGCGGATAGCCGCCGCGGCCCCGACCTCATGCGCGCATTCCACCAGCAGCCCGCCGTGCGCGATCACGCGCACTTGGGGCAGCCCCTCGCATGCCTTTTGCAGGATGCGCACGCGGTCCTCGACCGTCATCGCGCCCCGCTTTTCCGGGTTGTGCATCACGGCGACGACGAGCGTCTCGCACAGGCGGCAAGCGCGCGCGATGATGTCCATATGCCCGCGCGTGACCGGGTCAAAGCTTCCGGCATAGAGCAGCGTCTTCATCTCGTCCCTCCCGCCTCGCCGGCTGCCTGCGCCCGGCGCGCGAACGTGATCTGTGTATCGCCGTAGCTTCTCTGGTCGAACGCCTCAAACCGCGCGTCCAGCATCGGGGCGCAGCCGCGCCTGTGTTCCACCACCAGCAAAAACGCCTCGGCAAGCAGCCCTTTGTCATAGAGTTCCGCACACATTTCACCGGTATTCTCCATTTTGTAGGGCGGATCGATAAAAACGACGTCAAAGCTTTGGCCCTCGCGCCCAAGCGTCTCCATTGCCGCGCGGTAATCGCCGCGGATCAGCCGGCATTCCCCTGCGGGCTTCACCGAGGCGATGTTCCTCTCAATCGCCGCGCAGGCCGCCCTGTCCGAATCGACGAGGACGGCCCCCGCCGCGCCGCGGCTGAGCGCCTCCAGCGAGAGCGCCCCCGTCCCGGCGAACAGGTCGAGCACATGCGCGCCCTGCACGTCCCAGCGAATGATGTTGAACAGCGACTCGCGCACATAGTCCTGCGTGGGGCGCGTCTTGGCCCCGGGCGGAGCCACGAGCGTCCGCCCGCGCGCCAGCCCGCCGATAATCCTCATACCCTCGCCCCTCCGTCCTATCAAGTGCCTTCCAGCTTCTGCCATCAGGGCCGGTCAGTCCTCACATTATAGCAGAACGCGCGGGGCATTTCAACCCCGCGCGGTTTTGAGCGTCAGATCAGCTCTTTTTTCTTCTTCTGTTCGCCGTCCTTGCGATGCCCGTAGTGAACCTCCCCGCCCGTGCCGACGAGCTCGCTGGCCAGATGGCTGCGCTGCGCGCGGCGCACGGCGACCTTCTTGGCCCGCTTGTTCATCGAGGCGATCTTCGCGCTCTGCCTCGGCCCGAACAAGTAGCCGATCACATAGGCCGCAGGGTACGAGAGAATGAACAGCGGGGAAAGGCGGTCGATCATGGCCGTCATTGTCTGCGGATCGGCGAACAGGTTGATGAACACCAGCTCGAGCACGCGCACAAAGACGCGCACGCCGTCCACGAGCGTGATGCCCGCGCTGCGCATATAGGCCCCCAGCGGGCCCATGACATCCGCGCGCGTGCCGTAGGACTGGGTCAGCCACGTCGGCAGATCCTGCAGGGCATAGGTGTATTCCTCCGCCGTCGCCGCCAGCGCCAGCGCCAGCAGCAGCGGAAGGGCGTAGACCACAAGGCCGGCGCACAGCGCCTTCATCGGGTGATAGCAGGCGGCCTTCTCCTGCGGCGTGAGCTCGTGCCCCCCGTGCAGCAGCTTGTCCGCCGTGCGGCTGGCGTCCGCGTCGTCGACGCCGCGCGAGATCCCCTCGCCGAAGTGGATGGCCAGCATGGCGAAAATGATCAGCACCGAAAGCGCGACGCGCACGATGCGCGAGCCGATCGACTGCAGCACGCTGAACATGAGGCCCATCACCGCCACGGCAACGGCCAGCATCAGCAGCTTCCCCGCCATCGGGAGCACGCGCTGCCCCCAGCCCTGCGCCCGGCGCAGGGGCTTCTTTTTCTTCTTTTTCGCCGGAGCGGCGCCTTGACTTGCTTGGTTCACGGTCTTCTCCTCCTGCCGTTGTGGTGTAAAAAGCATTGCGTTTTCATTTCATTAACAGCGTCTCATGATAGCGTCTCAT
>JAUNPI010000209.1 GCA_030536875.1 Clostridia bacterium | reverse complement strand
GCGCGGCCGCGGGCGCGGCGGCGGGCAAGAACCTTGCGGCCGTTCTTGGTGGACATGCGGGCGCGGAAGCCGTGAACCTTCGCGCGCTGGCGCTTCTTGGGCTGATACGTTCTGACAGACGATGCCATAGTTTACACTCTCCTTATAATGAAAGGTTGATTTGAACAAATGCTTCTCATGCCGCCGGGCGGCACGTTGTTCCATGCGAAAGCGATTATAGTATACTTCACGCCCCTAAGCGAAGTCAAGCAAAATTTCCATGCCTGTCCGAAAAAGATCAAAAACCGTCGCCCAAATCTCGCCGAAGCGCTGAAAAACACAGGCGAAGGCTGACAGATATTGACTTGAGCCCCGCACGCGGGGTATAATAGGCAACAGTAGACCTTTGTAAAATGGCGTAAAAGGTCTGCGCGTTTTTCAAGCGCTCACACGGGGGAACGCCCCCTTTGAACATAGAGAGGAGACATCCTTTATGATGCGTCGAATTGGTGTGCTGACCTCCGGCGGCGACGCGCCGGGCATGAACTACGCGGTCATGTCCGTGGCCAAGGCCGCCCGCTACTACGGCATGTCGCTCATCGGCATCAAGCGCGGCTACAACGGCACGCTTTGCCGCAGCCACAATATCGCCGACGACATGGTCGAGCTCGATCTGGACACGATTCTGGACATCGCCGACCAGCCGGGCACCTACCTGCGCACGGCGCGCTGCCTCGATTTCCTCAAGCCGGAGATGCGCGCTCACGCGGTCAACAACATCCACGAAATGGGCGTGGAGGGCATCGTCGTCATCGGCGGCGACGGCTCCTATCACGGCGCAATGGAGCTCTGCGCGCTGGGCATCCCCTGCGTGGGCATCCCCGGCACGATCGACAACGACCTCGCTTATACGGAAAATACGCTCGGCTTTGACACCGCCGTCAATTCCTGCGTAGAGGATATCCGCGCCATCCGCGCCACCAGCCGCTCCCACGACCGCCCCGGCGTCGTGGAGGTCATGGGCCGCCACTGCGGCGATATCGCCCTGCGCGCCGCCGCCAGCACGGGCGCGGAAATCTGCCTCGTTCCCGAGGTGCCGTGGTCCATTCAGGAGGTCGCCGACCGCCTCTGCCGCCTGATCGACGGCGGCAACCCGCGCGCGACCGTCGTCGTCGCCGAGGGCGCGTGGGATTCCATGCAGCCCACCGACTGGCAGCACTACCTCATGGAGCAGGGAGCGCGCGCGCACGACGACAGCGCCATCTCCACCGAATACCTCGCCAAGGTGCTCAAGTATAAGTGCAAGGCGGAGGCAAGGCCGACCGTTCTGGGCTACACGCAGCGCGGACGCCAGCCCTCCGCCTACGACAGCTGGTTCGCCTTCGAGGCGGGCAACCTCGCGGTCAACCTGCTGCGCAACGGCATCGGCAATCAGGTCATCGGCATCAAAGACGGGCGCGTCTACTACATGCCCATCCAGATGGCGCTCCAGCAAAAGCGCGAGTTCAACCTCTCGCTCTACAACATGATCAACTCGCTGTAATGCATCCGGGGCTGTCAAGGGATTTGACAGCCCCTTTGTGTTGCGGCCATCGGAGGCATTATGCTGCGCAAAAACGACGTCTTCCCCATGACCTGCGTCTCCTTCGGGCAGGATGCGCAGGGCGTCTGCCGCCATGAGGGCATGGCGGTCTTCGTGCCGGGCCTGCTCCCCGGCGAGCGCGCCGACGTGCGCATTGTGAAGTCCGAAAAGCGCTACGCCTTCGGGCGGATCGAGCGCCTGCTCGAAAGCAGCCCCGACCGCGAGCAGCCCCCCTGCCCCATCTACAAGCGCTGCGGCGGCTGCTCGTGTCAGCATATGAGCTACGAGGCCTCCCTGCGCTTTAAGCGCGAGCAGGTGGAGGCGCTCCTTACGCGCGTGGGCGGGCTCTCCGTCGAGGTTCCCCCCGTCTTGGGCATGGAGCATCCCTTCGCCTACCGCAACAAGGGAACCTACCCCGTCGGCATGGCGGAGGGCAGGCCCGTCTGCGGCTTCTTCGCCCCGCGCAGCCACGACCTCATCCCGCTGCCCGAAGGGGGCTGCCTCATCCAGGGCGCTTCCTCCGCATCCGCCACGCGCGCGGTGCTCTCGTGGATGGAGCAATCTGGAGCGTCCGTCTATGACGAGACGACGGGAAAGGGCCTTGTGCGCCACGTGATGACCCGCTGCACGACCGCCGGGGCGCTCATGGTCGTGCTCGTGGTCACCCGCGCGCAGATTCCGGCGCGCGAGGCGCTGATCGCCCAACTGCGCGAGGCGGTTCCCGGCCTCGAAAGCGTCTGCCTGTCCGTCAACGCAAAGCGCACCAACGTCATCTTGGGGCAGGAAATTCACACCCTCTGGGGCGCATCCGAACTGACGGATACGCTCTGCGGCCTGCGCTTTTCCGTCTCTCCGCTCTCCTTCTTCCAAGTCAACCCGAAGCAGACGGAGCGCCTCTACGCCCTCGCGCTCGACTTTGCGCAGCTGACGGGCAGCGAGACCGTCGTGGACGCCTACTGCGGCGCGGGCACGATCTCCCTGCTGCTCGCGCGCCACGCGCGCCGCGTCATCGGCATCGAGATCGTTCCGGAAGCCATCGAGAACGCCCGCGCCAACGCCGCGCGCAACGGCATCCCAAACGCCGAATTCATGGTCGGCGCGACGGAGACGCTGCTGCCCCGCCTCGTGGCAGACGGCCTGCGCCCGGACGTCATCGTCCTCGATCCACCCCGCAAGGGCTGCGAGCCGGAGGTTCTCGCCGCCATCGCGAAGGCCTCTCCCCGCCGCGTGGTCTACGTCTCCTGCGGCGCGTCGACGCTCGCGCGCGACGCGAAGCTGCTCACCGAAGCGGGGTTTGCCGCCGAACGCGTGCAGTGCGTGGATATGTTCTGCTGGACGGGGGCGGTGGAGACGGTGATGTCATTCGTCCAATAGAAGCCGGATGAACTCGTCAAGGTCGGCATCGACGCGG
>JAUNPI010000208.1 GCA_030536875.1 Clostridia bacterium | reverse complement strand
AAAGAATTTCTTGGCGGATCTTTGCCCAAACTTTGGGAAGGAGGCAGGAAACGGGGCATTCGGCGAAGAATGGTAATTAGGCAATCGATTTCGTTTGCCTAGTCAAACAGAGAATCAAAGAAAGATGGGTGGCGGTCATCCCCCGATGAGATTTTGCAAGATGCACGGCCTGGGAAACGACTATGTCTATGTGAACGCCTTTGAGGAGCGCGTGGAGCGGCCCGAGGCGCTCGCCGTCGCCGTCAGCGACAGGCACAAGGGGATCGGCAGCGACGGGCTTGTGCTCATCGCGCCCAGCGAGACGGCGGATTTCCGCATGATCATGTACAATGCGGACGGCTCGGAGGGCGCCATGTGCGGCAACGCGAGCCGGTGTATCGGCAAATATGTCTACGAGCGCGGGATGACGGACAAGACCCGTTTGACGCTGGAGACGGCCTCCGGCGTGCATGCGCTCGAGCTGAGCGTATCCGGCGGCAAGGTGCAGAGCGTGCGCGTAGACATGGGGGAGCCTGTGACCGACTGCGAGCGCGTGCCATGCCTGCTGGGGCGGGGAGAGGTGACGCGCGCGCCCATCGAGGCGCTGGGGCGGCGGTTTGAAATCACGCCCGTGTCGATGGGCAACCCGCACGGGGTGATCTTCGTGGAGGAGCCGGTGGAGGCGTTCCCCGTGGAGCGATACGGCCCCGCGCTGGAGAGGCATCCGGCCTTTCCGCAAAAAGTGAATATCGAGTTTGTGAACGTCCTTTCGCCTGACCGGCTGCGCATGCGCGTGTGGGAACGGGGCAGCGGCATCACGCTGGCCTGCGGCACGGGCTCCTGCGCGGCGCTGGTCGCGGCGCGGCTGTGCGGCCTTGCCAAGACGCGGGCCACGCTCGCGCTTGACGGCGGGGAGCTTTTTGACGAGTGGGACGAGCAGACGGGTCATGTCTTCATGACGGGGCCGGCTGAGCACGTGTTCGACGGGGAATACGAGTGGCACGGTTGAACCGAAAGGGAGGGTAAGCCCATGACGCTGCTGACGCAGGCTGTGATCTTCGCGGCGATGAAACATGACGGCGCGCTGCGCAAGGGGACGGAGATCCCCTATCTGGTGCATCCAATGGAGGCGGCGGCGATCGCGGCGTCGCTCACCGGCGACGAGGAGCTGATTGCGGCGGCCGTGCTCCACGACGTCATCGAGGATTGCGGCGTTTCGGCTCGGGAGCTCGAGGAGCGCTTCGGAGCGCGCGTGGCGCGGCTGGTGTTTGCCGAGAGCCAGATCTCGCAGGGCGATCCCAAGGCGAGCTGGGAGGCGCGCAAGAGCAGGGCGGTCGAGCGCCTGCGCTCGGCAACCCGAGAGGAAAAGCTCATCGCCCTGTGCGACAAGCTGAGCAACATGCGCGCCATCAGCCGGGATTACGAGCGCTATGGAGAGGCGGTCTTCTTTAAATTCCATCAGCATGATAAGCGGCGTCACGCGTGGTATTACCGCAGCTGCCTCGAGCTGCTCAGGGACGAATGGGAGGATACCGACGCGTGGCAGGAGCTGCGCGATCTCGTTTTGAGCGTGTTCCCCTCGCAGCAGGAGGAGATACTGAGCGAAAAGGCGGTCTGAGGCGGGCTGCCCGCCTAAAAAAACGGGAAATCCCTTGACAGAACGGGCATTGTCCTGTATCATAATCCATTGGGTTAAAACATAGGAAGACTGCGGCGTTTTGCCGCTTTCTCTTTGACATGAGAAAAGGGGTTGAACCTCTATGGTGCGTACAATCGTCGGCGCGAACTGGGGCGACGAGGGCAAGGGGAAGATCACGGATATGCTTGCCGCAGAGTCCGACATCGTCGTTCGCTTTCAGGGCGGCGCCAATGCGGGGCATACCATCATCAACGACTATGGGCGCTTCGCGCTCCACCTGCTGCCCAGCGGCGTGTGCAGCCCGAATGTGGTCAACGTCATCGGCCCGGGCGTGGCGCTGGACATCGAGGCGTTTTTGCGGGAGGTGGACGAGGTCGTTTCTCAGGGCGTGCCGCAGCCGAGGATTCTCGTCTCCGAGCGCGCGCAGGTGATGATGCCGTATCACATCGCCATCGACTGTTATGAGGAAGAGCGGCTGGGCAAGAACTCGTTCGGCTCCACCAAGTCCGGCATCGCGCCGTTCTACGGGGACAAATACCAGAAGATCGGCCTTCAGCTCTGCCAGCTGTATGACCCGGACGTGCTGCGCGAGAAGCTCGCTCACGCGCTGGATATCAAGAACGCGCTGCTTGAGCACCTGTATCACAAGGAGCCGATCGACCTTGAGACGCTCTACCAGAAGATGACCGATCTGGCGGAGAGGATCCGCCCCTACGTCGCCGACACGGACGACTACCTGATGAAGGCCGTCAAAGAGGGGAAAAACATCCTGCTGGAGGGCCAACTGGGCACGCTGCGCGACCCGGATCACGGCATCTACCCGATGGTCACCTCCTCGTCGCCGCTGGCGGGCTTTGCGCCGGTGGGCGCGGGTGTGCCGGTCTGGTCGATCAAGGAGATCATCGCCGTCACCAAGGCGTATTCCTCCTGCGTCGGCGCGGGCCCGTTCACCACGGAGCTGTTCGGCGATGAGGCGGAGGAGCTGCGCAAGCGCGGGGGCGACCGCGGCGAGTATGGCGCCAAGACGGGGCGCCCGCGCCGTGTGGGCTGGTTTGACTGTGTGGCGACGCGCTACGGCTGCCAGATGCAGGGCGCGACGCAGGTTGCGCTCACCAACATGGACGTGCTCGGCTATCTGGACGAAATCCCCGTCTGCATTGCCTACGAGCTGGACGGCAAGCGCCTAGATCGCTTCCCGGTGACGCCGAAGCTGGAAAAGTGCAAGCCGATCTACACGACGCTCCCGGGCTGGAAGTGCGGCACGCGCGGCATCAAGCGCTTTGAGGACATGCCTGAAAACGCGCGCCGCTATGTCGAATTCTTGGAAGAGCAGATCGATTGCCCGATCAGGATGGTTTCCAACGGCCCGCGCCGCGAGGAAATGATGTTTAGATAAGG
>JAUNPI010000045.1 GCA_030536875.1 Clostridia bacterium | reverse complement strand
TGCAGGAAGCCTTGTGAATCATGCTCTGGATGTCCACAAACTGCTCCATGTACTGCTCCAGCTTCTCCGGCTCCTCTGCCATCGCCTGCGCCATCGTGCGCCCTTCCACGGCGCGGATGACCAGCGACCAGCCGCCGTTCACGCTCGTGACCGCCAGCAGCTCCGGGACGGGAAGGCCCGTCTCCTCGGCCAGCGCGTGGTTAAAGGCCTCCTTGAGCACGGCGCTCTTGGCGTAGCCCGGCACAAACTCCTTGATGATCTCGTCGCCCGAGCGGTAAACCGTCTTGCTCGCGCGCTGAACGAGAATCTGCTTATCCTGAATCGTCATAGCTGTTTCCTCCTTCTGTCCTTAGGCCTTTTCCCCGCGGTAGGCCTTGAGATACATCTCGCGAATCTCGCTCATCAGCGGATAGCGCGGGTTCGCACCGGTGCATTGGTCGTCAAAGGCGTCCTCCACCATCTGGTCGAGCGTCGCCATGAAGGTTTCCTCGCTGATGCCGTATTCCGCGATGGACTTCTTGATGCCCACGGCGGCCTTGAGCGCTTCGATCTTGTCGATAAACTTGTTGAGCGTGTCCTCGTCGTTTTCCCCGACGACACCGCAGAAATTCGCGCACTCGACGTAGCGCTCGAGGGTGTGCGGATGGTCATACTGCGGGAAGGTGCCCATCTTCGCGGGCACCTGAGCCGCGTTGAAGCGCAGCACGTGGCTGATCATCAGCGCGTTGGCGACGCCGTGGGGCAGGTGATGATAGGCGCCCAGCTTATGGGCCATCGAGTGGCAGACGCCCAGGAACGCGTTGGCAAACGCCATGCCCGCCATGCAGGAGGCATCCGCCATCTTCTCGCGCGCCTCCGGATCCTGCGCGCCCTTCTCATAGGCGCGGGGCAGGTAGTTGAACACGTTCTTCATCGCCTTGAGCGCCAGGCCGTCCGTGTAGTCCGTCGCCATCATGGAGGCGTAGGCTTCCAGCGCGTGCGTCAGCACGTCGATGCCCGAGGCGGAGGTCAGACCGCGCGGCTGGCTCATCATGTTGTCCGCGTCGACGATCGCCATGTTCGGCAGCAGCTCGTAATCCGCCAGCGGATACTTGGTTCCGGTGCGGTCGTCGGTGATGACGGCGAACGGCGTGACCTCGGAGCCCGTGCCGGAAGAGGTCGGGATGGCGACGAAGTAGGCCTTCTCGCCCATCTTCGGGAAGGTGTAGACGCGCTTGCGGATGTCCATAAAGCGCATCGCCAGATCGAGGAAGTCGACGTCCGGATGCTCGTACATGACCCACATGATCTTGCCCGCGTCCATCGCGGAGCCGCCGCCCAGCGCGATGATGCAGTCCGGCTCAAACAGGCGCATCGCCTCGGCGCCCTTCAGCGCGGAGGAGAGGTTCGGGTCCGGCGCGACGTCGTAGAAGCAGGTGTGCTGGATGCCCATCTGGTCAAGCTTCTCCTCGATCGGGGCGACATAGCCGTTCTTGTAGAGGAAGCTGTCGGTGACGATGAAGCATTTCTTCTTGCCCATGACCGTGCCGAGCTCATCGAGCGCGACCGGCATGCAGCCCTTCTTGAAATACACCTTCTGCGGCGCGCGGAACCAGAGCATGTTCTCTCTCCTCTCGGCGACGGTCTTGATGTTGAGCAGATGGCGGACGCCGACGTTCTCGGAGACCGAGTTGCCGCCCCAGCTGCCGCAGCCCAGCGTCAGAGACGGGGTCATCTTGAAGTTGTAGAGATCGCCGATGCCGCCGAAGCTCGACGGCGTGTTGATCACGATGCGGCAGGCCTCCATCCGCTCGGCGTGCAGGAGGATCTTCTCCTTCTGAGCCGGATGGATGTAGAGGGAGGCCGTGTGCCCGTGGCCGCCGTCGCAGACGAGGCGCTCCGCCTTGTCCAGCGCCTCCTCGAAGGTCTCGGCCCTGTACATCGCCAGCACCGGGGAGAGCTTCTCGTGGGCAAACTCCTCGGAAAGCTCGACACTCTCGACCTCGCCGATGAGGATTTTCGCCGTCTCCGGCGCCTCGACGCCCGCCAGCGCCGCGATGGTGTGCGCGCTCTGGCCGACGATCTTCGCGTTCAGCGCGCCGTTGATGAGGATCGTATGGCGCACCTTGTCCAGCTCGTCGCCCTTGAGGAAGTAGCAGCCGCGCGCGGCGAACTCGGCTTTCACCGCGTCATAGATGGGCGCGAGCACGGTCACGCTCTGCTCGGAGGCGCAGATCATGCCGTTGTCAAACGTCTTGGAATGGATGATGGAGCTGACCGCCAGCTTGATGTCCGCCGTCTCGTCGATGATGACAGGCGTGTTGCCCGCGCCCACGCCCAGCGCAGGCTTGCCGGAGGAATAGGCCGCCTTGACCATGCCCGGGCCGCCGGTGGCGAGGATGATGTCCGCATCGCGCATGAGCTCATTGGTGAGCTCCAAGCTCGGCTGATCGATCCAGCCGATGATGCCCTCCGGCGCGCCCGCCGCGACGGCCGCCTCCAGCACGACCTTCGCCGCCGCGATGGTGCAGTTCTTGGCGCGCGGATGCGGGCTGATGAGAATCGCGTTGCGCGTCTTCAGGCAGATCAGCGCCTTGAAGATCGCCGTGGAGGTCGGGTTGGTCGTCGGGATGACGGCGGCGACCAGGCCGATCGGCTCCGCGATCTTGCGGATGCCGAACGCCGCGTCCTCCTCGATGACGCCGCACGTCTTGGTGTAGCGATAGGCGTTGTAAATATATTCGCTGGCGTAGTGGTTTTTGATGACCTTGTCTTCCACCACGCCCATGCCGGTCTCCTCAACCGCCATCTTCGCCAGCGGGATGCGCGCCTTGTTGGCCGCCATCGCCGCGGCAAAGAAGATTTTATCCACCTGCTCCTGCGTCATCTTAGCGAATTCGCGCTGTGCCGCGCGCATTTGGGCCATACGGGCGCCCAGCGTCTCCACGCTGGAGATCGTGATCGTTTCCTGCATGATGATCCTCCCTGTCAGATGATCGTGATTTCCTTGACGATCCCCATTATACGCGTGCCGCCCGATTTTGTCAAATGTTTAACGTATCGGGCTATTCCAATCCTTCGCCTGCATTTTTGTATACTTTCGTTTATACCCTGTAGTTTCACAAGAATATCCCTGCCGTTTCCCATCGCAAGTTGGCTTAAAACCGCGCCGTTTCTGATTCAGTTTGAACAAAGTTGCATTTTTGTTTGATCAAAACCCGGCCTCCCTTTCGCGCAGGGGAAGCCGGGTTTGCCATCAAAATATCAAGCTCTTCAGATTTCTTTGCGGGTCTTCCCCACGATATCCAGCACGGCGTCCGCCACATACGCGGCGTTTTCCGCGCCGAGATTCGAATAGAGCGGCAGCGAGATCTCGCTCTCCGAGAAGGCGTAGGCCTTGGGGAAGTCCTCGGGTTTGAAGCCGAAGCGCTTCACATAGGCGCTCATCGTGTGCAGCGCGATGAAGTGGACGCTGACGCCCACGTTGCGCGCCTTGAGCTCCTCGATGAACTGGTCGCGCGAGATGGTCAGCCGCTCCGGCACAATGCGCAGAATGTAGAGGTGGCGGCTGTGGTGCGCATAGGCCGGCGTCTTCTGCGTCCGCAGCTCCGGCACGCCCGCAAACGCGTCCTCATAGACACGGACGGCCTCAAAGCGCCGCCGCTGCATGTCGTCCATGCGCGAAAGCTGCGTGAGCGCAAGCGCGGCCTGGATGTCGAACATGTTATACTTGTAGCCCGGTTCCTCGATGTCGTAGCGCCAGGAGCCTTCCTTTCCATAGCGGTTCCACGCGCCGGCGCTCATGCCGTGGCAGGAGAGCACGCGCGCCCTTGCGGCGAGCTCGTCGTCGTCGGTGACCAGCGCGCCGCCCTCGCCGCAGGCGAGGTTTTTGGTCGCATAGAAGGAATAGGAGACGGCGCCGCGCGGATGATGCCCGATCAGCTCGCCGTTATAGCGCGTTTCGACGGCGTGCGCCGCGTCCTCGCTGAGAAAGAGGCCGTGTTCCTCGCAAATCCTGCCGATGCGGCCCAAATCGGCGGGCAGGCCGGAATAGTGAACCGGAACGACCGCGCGCGTGCGGGGCGTGATCTTCTTTTCGATTTCGTCAGGGTCGATGAGCCCCGTATCCGGATCGATGTCCGCGAAGACCGGCGTCGCGCCGACGTGCAAAATCGTGTTGGCCGTCGAGGCAAACGTGAGGGGCGTGGTGATGACCTCGTCCCCGGGGCCAATCCCCGCCGTCACCAGCGCCAAATGGAGCGCCGCCGTGCAGGAATTGAGCGCGACGCAGTGCTTTGCGCCGACATATTCGGCAAATTGCTTCTCAAATTCGATGGTGCGCGGGCCCTTTGCCCACCAACCGGAGCAAACCGCGTCGCCAACCGCCTGAACCTCCGCCTCCGAAATATCCGGAAGGCAGAAGGGCATCCATGTGTCTCTCACCTGAAACTTGCTCATATCGTTCCTCCCGCCCATGTCATGGGCCATTTGCTCTTGCCTGTCTATTGCCGCTAGCGTTTGCGCGCAAACGCTCAAATCTACACCGTCTGCACACGCATTATACCACATCGCAGGACGCCAAACAAGCTCTTTATCCGCCCGGCCGCGCCGCCGCCGGCCGCACCGAGCTGACAAACCGTCAACCTTCACGCCCCTTTCGGATTTTTCTACTATATGATGCCCATAGATGCCGCCAGAATCGCGGCTCTTTTTCCCGCCATTTTACCCGAAACCCGGCAAAAACACGCGAAAAAAATAAAAACAGGGGATTGACAATAGCCCGAGGCCGCGCTATAATGCAATCAATCGAACAAGCAAACCGCTTGAGGGAAGAGAAGTAGAAAGTCACCCTTCGTTTCAGAGAGCCGCCGACAGCTGCGAGTGCGGTACGAAGCGATTTTCAAATGGGCTTCCCGAGGGCCCTGTCAACGGGCGGACGCCTTACTAGACAGGGACGGGATGCAGACCCGTTATCAGGCTGCACCGTATGTTGGTACGGGGTAAGCGGGCCGAAAGGCCAATATGAGTGGCACCACGGAAAGATTTTTTCCGCCTCATGTTTCCATCAGGGGAACATGGGGCGTTTTCTTTTTCGCCTCTCCCCTCCGCTTCCCACGACTGGGCACACCGTTTCAAACGACCATGCTAAGCAGGAGGAACACACCATGAAGCGCATCATCTCTCTCATCGCCGTCGTCGCCCTGATGCTCGCCGCCACCGCCGCTTCCGCCGAGAGCTATACCATCGGCATCGGCCAGTTCGCCGAGCACGGCTCGCTGGACAACTGCCGCACGGGCTTCCTCGAGGGCCTTGCGGAAGCGGGCATCGTCGAGGGCGAAAACCTGACCGTCGACTTCCAAAACGCGCAGGCCGACATGGCCATCGCCCAGCAGATCGCCGCGCAGTTCGCCTCCTCGGGCGTCGACCTGATGGTCGGCATCGCCACGCCGATGGCGCAGGCTTGCTATAACGCCGCCGAGGGCAACATCCCGACGATCTTCACCGCCGTGACCGATCCGGTCGCCGCCGGCTTCGTCGACGCCGAGGGCAACGCCGCCGGCGAGGTTACCGGCACCTCCGACGCGCTGCCCATCGAGGCGCAGCTGAAGACCATCCGCGCCATGCTGCCGGAGGCCACGAAGATCGGCATCCTCTACACCACCAGCGAGGTCAACTCCCTCTCCGCCATCGAGATCTACAAGCAGCTGGCTCCGAACTACGGCTTTGAAATCGTGGAATCCGGCATCAGCACCAGCGCCGACATCCCGCTCGCGCTCGACGCGCTGCTGGGCCGCGTCGACTGCCTGACCAACCTGACCGACAACACCGTCGTCTCCGCCCTCGCGCTCGTGCTCGACAAGGCGAACGCCGCCGGCAAGCCCGTCTTCGGCTCCGAGATCGAGCAGGTCAAGCTCGGCTGCATCGCCGCCGAGGGGCTGGACTACATCGCGCTGGGCCGCCAGACCGGCCTCATGGCCGCCAAGGTGCTCAAAGGCGAGGCCAAGGCCAGCGAGCTCCCGTATGAGATCATCACCGAGCCGGGCCTGTACGTCAACAGCGAGGTGCTCGAGAAGTTCGGCGTCACCCTGAGCGAAGAGCTCGCCGCCCGCGCCGTCGAGGCCGAGTAAAATGCTGACCGCATCAAGCCAACCGCAGCCGCGGTTGGCTTGACGGCGGTAAGCGGCGTCCTTGATTTCGCATCTTTCGCCCCATCGCCGGTCATCCTATGGCCGATTCATCCCTGACTTATCCCAATACCGACGGAGGTTTCCCCATGAGTTTGCTGCTGAGCGTCCTCGAGCAGGGCTTTATCTACGCCATTCTCGCGCTGGGCGTGTACATCACCTTTAAAATTCTCGATTTCCCGGATATGTCGGTCGACTCGTCGTTTCCCCTTGGCGCGGCGGTCACCTCGCTCATGATCTCAAACGGCATTTCGCCCCTGCTGACGCTCCCCGCCTCGCTGGCGGCGGGCGCGCTTGCGGGCGCCGTCACCGGCATCATCCACGTGCGCTTCCATGTGCGCGATCTGCTCTCCGGCATCATCGTCATGACGGGCCTCTACTCGATCAACCTGCACATCGCAGGAAGGGCCAATGTCCAGCTGTTCACCTTCAACACGATCTTCAAAAACGGGCTGATCGACGCTCTGCCCGCCTCGCTTGCGCCCTATGCGCCGGTGATCATCCTCGCGCTGCTCACGCTGCTGCTCAAGCTGCTGATGGACGCCTACCTCGCCACGCGCTCCGGCTTTCTGCTGCGCGCCACCGGCGACAACCCGACGCTCGTCTCCACGCTCGCGCAGGACAGCGGCAAGGTCAAAATCCTCGGCCTGTCCATCGCCAACGCGCTGGTCGCCCTCTCGGGCTGCGTCATCTGCCAGTATCAGCGCTATTTCGATATCTCGATGGGCACGGGCACGCTCGTTCAGGCCGTCGCCTCCGTCATCATCGGCATGCAGCTGCTCGGCGGCCTTCGCTTTTTGCGGGCGACCACGGCCGTCATCATCGGCTCCATTCTCTACAAGGGCTGCGTGGCGCTCGCGCTGAGCTTCGGCCTCTCCCCGTTCAACCTCCGGCTCATCACCGCCGCGCTGCTGCTTGTCATCATCGTGGCGGGCGACCACAGCGGCCACAGGAAGAAGGTGAAGCGCCATGCTTGAGCTGCGCCATATCGTGAAGGTCTATCAGGGCGGCACGGTCAACGAGACCTGCCTGTTCGACGATTTTTCCCTCACCGTCCCCGATAAGCAGTTCGTCTGCGTCGTCGGCTCCAACGGCTCGGGCAAAACGTCCCTGCTCAACATCATCTGCGGCTCCATCCCCATCGACGAGGGGCAGATTTTCATCTGCGGCGAAAACATCACCGCCATGCCGGAGCATCGCCGCCACCGCCGCATTGGGCGCGTCTATCAGGATCCCGCGCGCGGCACCTGCCCGTCAATGAGCATCCTGGAAAACATGTCGATGGCCGACAACAAGGGCAAGCCCTTCAACCTGCTCCCCTGCGTCAACCGCCGCAAGACGGAGGAATACCGCGCGATGCTCGCGCAGCTGGGCCTGGGCTTGGAGGACAAGATGGGCGTGCGCGTGGGCAACCTCTCCGGCGGGCAGCGTCAGGCGATGGCGCTGCTCATGAGCACGATGACGCCCATCGAGTTTTTGATTCTCGACGAGCACACCGCCGCGCTCGACCCCAAGACCGCCGAGGTCATCATGCAGCTCACGGGCCGCATCGTCGCCGAAAAGCAGCTGACCACCATCATGGTCACCCACAACCTGCGCTATGCCGTGGAATACGGCGACCGCCTGCTGATGATGCATCAGGGCAAGGCTGAGCTGGATCTCTCCGGCGAGGCGAGGCAGAGCCTGCGGGTCGAGGATCTGCTCGGGAAATTCAACGAGATCAGCATCGAGTGCGGCAACTAACGACCGCTTTCATCGACGTAAGACCGCTCCGTCGCCCGCGGGAGACCCCTTTCCCATAGGGGTAGGCCGGGGCTTCCGGAACACGCATAAAGAGCATCAAAAAAACCGTCGCAAGGCCGTTTCCCCTCTGTGCGGGGCAGCCTTGCGGCGATTTTTGTCTCTTCATGGTTTCAATGTCTCGTTCCCCAAAGCCTTCCCCACCGGGGAAGACTGGGCCGCGGGCTCACTGCCCGGCCTCAAACGCCTCGAAGAATTCCGGGCAGCTCCAGCCGCCGCAGCCGCAGAGCGTGTCGCCGGAGACGCCGAGCTGAAGCTTCAGCCCGTTTTGCAGCGTCACGGTGAGGAACTGCCGGCTCGCCGTCTGATCCGCAGAGGTGAGCACCGCCTGATCGAGCAGCACGCCGATCGCCGCGTTCGCCGCCTCTCCGCTCAGCTCGCCCACACCGGAGAGCTCGAGCTTTTCAACCGCGCCGCGCACGGAAAAGGTCTTCTCCAGCGACTGCGCACCCGGCCCTTTCCCGGCATAGCTCACCCGCTGGAACAGCCGCATCTTGCCGTCTACCTCGGCCAAAACCGCCGTCGAGGCATCCATCCCCGCGACGGCGTAAACCTCCGTCCCCTCGGGAACGATATTGGAAATGCCCGCCTCCATCTGCTCCGCGCTGGCCAGAGACGGCTCCTTGGCAAAGGCGGCCACCGAACCCAGCCGCTCGCCTCTCAGCGATGCGCCCACGTCGCCCGGCTGCGTCAGCAATCGATAGACCGCGCCGCCGACGGAAACCATCGGGATGTCTCCGTCCGCCGTGGCAAAGAGCGATTCCGCCGTGGGAGCGGCCTTGCGCACCAGCGCGCCGCCGCCCAAGTCGGCAACCGTTCTCGCGCCCTCGACCGCGCCGTCGCCCGCGGCGATATTCTCAATCTGCACGGGATCCGCAAAGGGCGCGGGCTGCACGCTGCGCAGGCGGCTTGTTCCCACGCCCACGCACACCAGCGCAAGCGCGGCGCAGCACACCACCGGCGTCCAGCGAACCCGCCTGCGCGGGCTTCTCCCTTCCTGAACGACGGCCTTGACGCGCAGTCTCATGGCCTCGTCCGCATGCAGCCCGGCAAGCATCTCGTCGGTGATCGTCCCCAGCTGATCCAACGCTTTCAAATCATTCACCGGTTGTTTCCTCCTTTAATAGGATTTGGAGCTTCTTTCTCGCGCGAGAAAGGCGGCTCGAAATCGTCCCTTCCGGCAGGTTCAGCATCTTGGCGATTTCCGCAATGCCAAGTCCCTGATAGTAATGCAGCAAAATCGTCTCCCGAAACGAGGGCGGCAGCTTGTGGATGGCGCGCATGAGCTCCTCCTTTTCCTCTCGCTGCTCCACGGTATCCTCTTGGGAGGGCATCACGTCCAACGCGGGCGCGCCGAGCACGACACGCCGCAGCCACGCGCCGCGCCAAAGGTCGCGGCAGGTGTTGACCGTCACGCGCAGAAGCCATGCCTTTTCGCGCCCCGGCTCGATCTCATCGCCATGCGTATAGAGCTTGACAAACACGTCCTGACAGACGTCCTCCGCCTTGTGCTTATCCGCCAGATAGAAATATGCCATGCGCAATACGTCATCCGCATACTGCGCGTAGAGTTTTTCAAACTGCTCGTTGTACAGAGCCGTCTGCCCCTGTGATTCCAACCGCTTCACTTCCTGCCTCTATGAATGTAGACGAATGAATCGCCCGTTTTCATCCGGTTTTTTCAAAAAAATTTCTGAAATCATTATACCTCAAACCGTTTGAAAGCGCAAGGTTCGCGCGCCGTGAGGAAAAAAGCGGCACTTTCGTGCCGCTCTCCTCTCAGCGCCGGTCCACCTGCCGTTTTTGCAGGCCGAACATGGCGCTCATCAGCGCGGCCGCGCCCAGCGCAAACAGCGGCAGCGCGCCGTAGCCCACGACGCCCGCCAGCGCCCCGAAGATCGAGGGCGCAAACGTCGAGCCGAGATAGGCCGAGGCCATCTGCACGCCGATGGCGGCCTGCGAATTTTCCGCGCCATAGTTGACCGGCGTGTCCTGGATGATGTTGGGATAAATCGGCGCGCAGCCCAGACCGCAGAGCGCAAGCCCCGCGAGCATCGCGGCCTGCAGAGGCACGATCATGAGCGCGCAGCCGGCGGCGAGAATCGCCTGCCCGAGGCGAACCATCTGCCTCGGGCTGAACCGCATGGTCATAACCCGGAAACCGCGCGTCCCGCCGTGATGCCCAGATAGAACAGCGCCGCATACGACGCCGCCCGCACCGGATCGACCCCGCGCGCGACGACCATGAACGTCGCCGCCCAGAGCCCCAGCGTCGATTCCACCGCGCAGTAACACAGGAACGTGATCATCCCCGGCTTCGCCCCCGGCAGCGATAGCACCTCGAAGAGCGACAGGTCGCGCGCGTTCCGCTCCTCTTCTTCGACATGCTCCCTCTTCCAGAGCTTCAGCGAGGCAAACAGCGCCGCGCTGAGCAGGCATTGCAGCAGGCCGATCACCCGGTAGCCCGCGGCCCAGCCGCTCCCAGCCTCCATGCAGCGCGAGAGGATCACCGGCCCGATCGTCGTTCCGACGCCCCAGAAGCAATGGAGCCAGCTCATGTGCTTCGGCTTGCAGTGCAGCGCCACGTAATTGTTGAGCGCCGCGTCGACCGCGCCCGCGCCCAGCCCCAGCGGAACCGCCATCAGCACCAGCCACGCATAGTGACGCGCCAGCGAAAAGCCCAGAAGCGCCAGCGCCGTCGCCGCCACGGAAAACGCCGTCAGCCTGCCCGTGCCGAACCTGCGAATCAGCTTTGCGCTGTTTAGGCTCGAGACGATCGTGCCGAAGGAAACCGTCATCTGCACAAAGCCCGCTCCCCACAGCGGCGCGCTGATCTCCCCGGCCATCGACGGCCACGCGCTGCCCAGCACGGAATCCGGCAGGCCAAGGCTGATAAACGAGAGATAAATCATCACCAAAAGCGTCGTGGAAACCATGAAACTTCCCCTCCAAAGCGTTCTTTCATCCTATGTCTTTTTGTCTTGGCCAAGTCCTCGCGGGCCGCGTCCGCCGCATCGCTCAATCCCCCGGATTGACGCTCGGATCGCCCCATTCCCCTTTGTCGGCTTCGCGCAGCATCGTCTCCATCCGCCGAAGCCCCAGCTGCGCTGCCCCGCGCTCCATGTCCGGGGCCATGTCCGTCCGGCATGCGATGCGCATGGCAAATTTCCCTTCAAGCCGCGCCTTAACCCGCCCTTCCAGCGCTTTGGCCGTCTCTTCCGTCAGAAAATCGCCATAGAGCACCACGTTTTCCGGCGCAGCCACACACGCAAGCGCCACCAGCAGCTCCGAAAGCATGGCGAGCACCCGCTCCGCGTCGCCATAGTCGAGCGCCATCCACGCGCGCACGCCGTGAATATAGGCGATCTCGCCGGCAAAATGCCCGTGTCCGTGCAGAATGCTCCCGCCCACGATCAGCCCCGCGCCGGGCGGAAATCTGCGCGGCAAATAGATTCCCGCGCAGACGCCGTTTTCCCCCGCTTCCGATGCGTAGCCAAGCGCCGCCGCGTTGACATCATTTTCAAACAGCGTTTCAACGCGGTAGCGCTCTCGGATCCGGGGCAGAAAGCGCTCGCCCATCAGCGCCTCAAAGTCGCTGATAAACAGCCTGTCGCCCTCCGCCTCGCCCGGCAGTGCAAAGACCGCCAGCCGAAGCCTGTACCCCTGCGCCTTGGCCTTGTCAAAGAAAACGTCGAAGCTCTCCACGTCCACCCGGTCGAGCAGCAGCGTCTCGCCCTCTATCCGCTCCCCAAAGAGGTTGTAGACGCTCCACTCAAACGCGCTCCTTCCGTCGCGCTGCTGCACGCAGACCGTCGCAAAATGGGCATAATCCCCGTCATAGCTGGCGACGCTCGAAGGGCGCCCGCCCGAGGCCACCTGTCCTGCCTCTCTGACCTCGCCGCGCTGCTCCATCACCGCGAGCAGCTTGCCCACCGTCATCACGCTCAGCCCGGTGGCCTTGGCCAGCTGCGAGCGCGTCGCGCGCCGCATGCCCCTGAGCGTCCTGCGGAGCACGTCGATGTGTTCCGCGCGCCTGCCGTCCGGATCGGTCATATTCCTCCTCCTTTCATTAATTCAACCTCATTTATAAATCTGCTTTATTATAGGTGAACATCGCCTTTCTGTCAAGGCATCCGTCATCAAAAAAAGCTAGGGCGCCCCCTAGCTCAAGAACCCGCACGCCGCCGTCACGGCGCATGCGGCCGCACGGCGTCTCCCTTTCCCGCATGCTCGACGGCCAGCATGCACGCGCCCATGACCGCGTCCCCCTCGCCTACGACAAAGCGCATCTCGGGATAATCCGCCGCAAGCGCAGCCTGCACCCGCTCGCGAATGAGCGCGCTGTTCTCCAGCACGCCGCCGGACATCGCCAAACGCATCGTCCCCTCCGGCAAACGCCGCACGACGCTCTGCACGAGCGAAACGAGCTCACGCACGGCGCCCGCCGCAATATCGGCAGCCAGCGGATCTGCGGGCGCGTCCTCCAGCACGCATTTGGCCGCGGAGGCGATCTCGCTCTTGGCAAAGCGCCGGTGCATCAGCGCGACAAAATCCTCCGCCCTGTCGAGTGAAAAATGCGCCATGAGCTTCGGGAGCAGGCTTGTCGGCAGGTCTCGCCCCTCGGCGGCGCGCAGCGAGCGGTTGATCGCCTGCCAGCCAATCCACAGCGCGCTCCCCTCGTCGCCGAGCATATCCCCGAGCCCGCCGGCGCGCACCACATCGCCCGAAGGCGAGCGCCCCAGCGCCAAAGAGCCCGTTCCGGCAATCAGCGCGTATCCGCTGGTGTCTTGGAGGCTGCCCACCAGCAGGGTTTCTCCGTCATTGCAAAGATACACCGGGCAGCGCGGCAGCCGCTCCTCAACAAAAGCCTGCCAGCTCCTGCGCTCGGCCTCTCGCCCGAGGCCAGCCGAACCGATGCATCCCCCGCGATAGGCCTCCGGCGGCAGGCCCGCCGCCGCGAGCAGCGCCATCGCGTTGGCCTGCGCGCGGTCCGTGCCCACGCTGTACATGTTGGTGGATTCCCCGACAAGGCGGCAGATCTCCTCCCCGGTCTCCCAATCGAACACGCGCAGTCTGGACCGCGTCCCGCCGCCGTCGATGCCAAAGCCATACGTTCTCATGGCCGTTCCATCATCTCTTTCAGCCACCCCTCGCAGACCATGAGCATGCGCGGCAGATGGAAAAAGCCCTTCCATTTCCCGCCCTTGAGGCCAAAGGCCGGCTCTCCCTGGCGGTCGAGATAGCCATACCATTCGCCGTAAGCATGGTCCGAAAAATGAGCGAACGAATAGTCATGCAGCCTGCGGAACCAATCGAGGTGCTCTTCGCTTCCCGTCAGCTTGTAGGCCAGCAGGAACGCGTTGATCGCCTCCGCGTGTACCCACCACAGCTTCATCTGGGACTCCAGCTTGTCGGTGGGGTAGCCCATGTAGTCCTGATAGTAAAACAGCCCGCCATAGCGCTCGTCCCAGCCCCGCCGGGCCGTCCAGAGCATGATCTGGGCGGCGTCGCTTACCATGTCCTCCCGGCCCAAGTCATGGGCGACGTCCATCACAAACCAAAGGTTTTCGAGCGCATGACCGGGGTTGAGCAGCCGCCCCTCCATCACATCGAAGAGATGCCCGCCGTCTGGCAGCACGCGTTCGAACACACACTCGCGCTCCCTGTCCACATGCCTGTTAAAAAAGAGCTCCAGGTTGCTCTCGATGATGGGCATGAGCTCCTCGTCCGGCACAAAGCCCTTCAGCTCGCGCGCCATCATCATCTGAATCATCGGCATGGCCATCGCGCAAAGATTCCGCCCGCCGGGCACGGCCTTTGTCCAGATGCCCTTCGGGTTGTCCTTGCGCTGCTGAATGCGGCGATAGATGGCAAGCCCCTCCTCGGCCGCCTGCGCATCGCCGGAGACGCGGGCATACTCCGCCAGCGCCGTACACATGAAGCAGTCCGAAAAGATGTTGTAGGGCTGGATGAGCGGCCTGCCCTCCCGGTCCATCGCAAAATAGAAATCCCCGTTTTCCGCGCGCCCGTGCGCGCGCATGAAATCGACGCCCAGCTTCGCGGCCTCGAGCCATTCCGGCCTCGTGCCGTATACCGAGCAGAGCTTGGAGAACATCCAGATCTCGCGCCCCTGCATCCAAGCATACTTGTCCGTGTCAAACACCGTGCCGTCCCGCTCCAGCAGGGAGAAATACCCGCCCTTCTCCCTGTCCAGCGAGTGGTCGAGCCAGAACGGGATCACATCATCGAACAGCTCCGCGCGATAGGTTTCATGGTAGCCGGCAAGCTCACGCATATCCAGCATGGCGCATCCTCCTCTTCTCGTCTTTACTTCACGGCGCCGGCCGTCATGCCCTTGATAAAGTACTTGGACATAAACAGGTACAGCACCAGCATCGGCACAATGGCAATCGACAGCCCGGTGAACAGCAGGTTCCACTTGGTGGAGTGCTGCCCGATAAAGCTGGAAAGGCCCACCGGCAGCGTCTTAAACCGGTCGGACTGGATAAACACCATCGGGAAGAAAAAGTCGTTCCAGATCGGCACGGCATTGTAGATGGTCACCAGCGCGATGGAGGGCGCGGTGATCGGCATGACAATCTGGCTGTAGATACGCAGGTCGTTGCATCCGTCGATCCGCGCCGCCTGTTCAAGCGCGGCCGGAATGGTCTTCATAAACCCGGACAGGATGAACACCGTCGAGGGCAGGCCCATCGCAATAAAGATGAAGATGACCGACAGGGGCGTGTCCATCACGCCAAGGCCCTTGACGATCTGAAACAAGGGGATGATCGCCGCCTTGAGCGGGAGCATGATGCCGCTCAGGAAAAACATATAGACCAGCGTGTTGCCGCGGAACGAGTAACGGGAGATGCCATAGGCCGCCATCGACCCCAAGAGGACCACAAAAACCATCGCCGTGCCCGTAAAGAGCAGGCTGTTGAGGAAATAGCGTCCAAATCCCTTGTCGACCCAGATGTACACGTAATTGCTGAAATCCAGCTCCACAGGAAGCGCAAACGGCTTTTGCATGATATCCTTCGTGGTCTTGAACGAGGAGATGATCATGTTGAAAAGCGGATAGACGATCAGGATCACATAGCCGATCATCACCAGCTGCATCACGGCAAGAAACACCTTTTTGCCCAAGCCGGCTCCCTTGAAACGCATGCCCGTGTTCACAGTTCCACCTCCTTGGATTTGGTCAGCACAATCGACCCCAGCGAGACGAAGAACGTCATCACATAGATCACCACGGCAATCGCCGAACCGATGCCGATCTCCGGCGCGCCGGAATCCACGGAGCCGAACGCCGTGCGGTAAAACAGCGTACCGATCGTGTCCGTCGCGTAGTTCGGCGGTCCGTCGAGCCCGGCCATCGTGTACACTTGCTCAAACACGTTGAGGCTGCCGATGATCGTCAGCACGACGATGATCGTGATCGAGGGCACGATCAGCGGCAGAACGATCTTGGAAAAAAGCTGCCACTCGTTCGTGCCGTCGAGCACCGCGGCCTCGGTGCACTCCACCGGCACGTTGTCGATGGCGCTCATGAACACCAGCGTCGGGAAACCCACCCACCGCCAAATGTTCACGAGGATGATGGTGTACGTCGCGATGTCGCCGTCCCCCAGCCATGCGCGCTTGAAGCCGCCCAGGCCCATGCTCTCCAGCAGGCTGTTGACCATGCCGTTCGGCCTGAGATACAGCCCCCAGAGGTAGCCCACGGCGATGATCGAGAACAGCACAGGAATAAAGAAGAGCCTCTGATAGACCTTTGCGCCCGCGATACCGCGGCTGAGCAGGTAGCCGAACAGCAGCCCCAGCGTATTTTGCACGAGCATCGTCACCACGAACCATTTCACGTTGTTGCCAAGCGCGTTGGTGAAGCGCTCGCGATAGGGGTAGCCGCCAAACAGCTTTTTGAAATTGTCAAGGCCCGCAAAATCCGTCCGAATGAGCTGATTCCAATTGAAAAAGCTGTTGAACAGGGAGATAAACAGAGGCAGGATGATAAACGTGAAGACGATCAACGCGCCCGGCAGAATGAAAAACGCGATCCATCCCGCCCGCTCGAGCTTGCGTCTGTTGATCATAAAGACTCCTCCAATCCTGTAGCGAATACACAAAAGCGGGGGAAAACCATCGCTGGCCTTCCCCCACTGTCACACGAGCTTATTTCTGGAAGGGCTCATAGTAGGTCGCGATGCCATCCTGAACGATTTGGCAGGTCTCCTCGGCGGTCGCCTCGCCGACCATCAGGCTCTGCGCGGCGGACTGGAAGAGGGAAGAACCCGTGGGCTGGCTGTAACGGAAGCCCACCAAGAAGATATACGGCGTTGCGTTTTCCTGAAGCTCAAGCACATCGGCGATGAACGGGTTGGAGGCCACGTCGACGCCCGGCACCGAGGAAACCATCGCCAGCTCGCTCACGATCCTATCGCCAAACTCCGGCGTCGCCAGATACTTGACAAAGCGCAGCGCGGCATCCTGCTTCTTGCTGGAGGCGGCGATGGAGAAATTCATGTCGGCATACACGGACACAATCGCCGGATCCTCCGCCGTTTCGCCCGGCACGGCGAAGATGCCATACTCCAGCTCGGGGTTCTCCGCGGAGAAATACGCCGCCTCATAGGAGCCGCCCACAAAGTGCGCGCTCATCTCGTTGATAAAGCTCGACTGCATGTCGGTGTAGGCCACGCCCTCAAACATGTCGGGCATGTACGGCGTGAGATCCTTCATCTTTTGCACCGCGTTCACGAAAACCGGATCCATGAACGTCGTCTCGCCCGTGATCACCCTGTCGTAGAAGTCGTTGCCGCCGTAGAACGACGCGCACGCGCCGCCGAAGAGGAACTCGCAGCACCAGCCTTCCTTCGTGCCGTTGGCAAGTGCCTCATAGCCGGCGGCTTTGCACGCCTCGAGATTGGCGATGAACTCGTCCCACGTCGCGGGCACGCTGAGCCCCAGCTCCTCGTAGACCTTTTTGTTGTAGAAGCACAGCATGGTCTGGCTCACCGCAGGCACGCCGTAAACCTTGCCGTCGGTGATCGAGGTCGCGCCGCCGCGGGTCGCATCGGAGAAATCCGCCAGCTCGGGCATGAGCTCGTCGAGCGCGAGCATGTAGCCGGAATCCGCGAAGGTCTGCAAGCCGCCGTAAGCCCGGCTCATGAACACGTCGGGCGCGCCGTCCCCTGCCGCCAGCGCGGCGGAAAGGATCGTGTTGTACTCCGTGTTCTTGATCGCGTTCTGCGTCACCTTGATGTCGGGGTTGGCCGCTTCAAAATCCGCGATCACCGAATCGTAGAAATCCACGTCCTCTGGACGCCATGTCCAGAACTGGATTTCCGTCACCTCGTCGGCAAAGGCGGGAAGGGCCAGCAGCGTGAGCGCCATGCTTAAAGCCAGAGCGATACCAAGAAGTCGTTTCATAGTGGGGGTCTCTCCTTTCTTATGGGCAATTTGATTACCTAGAGAATAGCAGACTATCGGAAATTCGTCAATAGTTTTTTGGTACATTTTTTTCATTATTTAAAAATCCGTTTTCGGTTTTCATAGCTTTTAATTTATTCAAAAGCCCTATTTAAAACAATAAAATTAAGAGCATTCGTACAATAATTAGGTTATTTGTTTCCTCAATTCCATTTTTTCGCGTAACCATATTGCCACATAGCGCGTAACTATGCTATAATGGACAAAAGCTCTTTTGTGATGCACAATGACGTTCAAGCAGGGAGGTGCTCCGCGTTGGAGGATTGCGTCGTTCGTTTAACCCAGCTCACGGACCAGCTCGCGCCGGCCGAGGCGCGCGTGGCCCGATATTTTATCGATCATTCCTACGATGTCATCGGGCAGCCTATCGAGTCCGTTTCCCATGCCTGTAAGACCAGCAAGACCACGGTGGTTCGCCTGTGCAAGCAGCTTGGCTATCGCGGCTACAAGGATTTTACCGTCGCCCTGTCCGCAAGCTTGGCCCACGGCGACGGCCACAGGATTTCCTATCAGGACATCGCCCCCGGCGACGATCTGCACACCGTATGCCAGCAGGTCAGCAACCACAACCAAGCCGTCATCGCCGATACCATGAAGGTCCTCTCGGAGGAGGATCTCTCTCGGGTCGTCAGCGCCATCGATCAGGCTCAGCGGGTCGATTTCTACGGCGTGGGCACGTCCGCGCTCGTCGCGCTGGACGCACAGCAGAAATTCCAACGCCTATGCAAAGACACGCAGACCAATCTCGATCCGCACGTGCAGGTGGTCCTCACCTGCCGGCTCGCCCCCGGCGACGTGGCCGTCTTCTTTTCCTACTCCGGCGAAACGGAGGATATTCTCGACACGCTGCACGCCGCCAAAAAAGCCGGGGCGACGACCGTTTCCGTCACGCGCTACGGCAATTCCCGGCTCAGCAGGCTTGTCGATATCCCTCTCTACGTCGCCGCAACCGAAACCCTCATCCGTTCCGCAGCCATGACCAGCCGCATCTCCATGATGCACGTCGTGGATCTCATCTACTCCGCCGTCGTCACGCAGGGGTACGATCGCTATAAACCCCTTCTGGATAAAACCCATCTGTCCGGGCGAGACAAGCGCAACCGGCAGAAAAAGGGGGACGCCCTTTATCGCCATACAGGGAGGAAAAACCATGACTGAAGCCAGCCGCTACCTCGCGCAGCTCTCCACGGAGCAGCTCAACGCCTCCAGCTCACAGTTGGATACCCTCACGGGCGAAGAAATCGCGCGCCTGATGAACGAACAGGATGCCTCCGTCACCGCCGCCGTCGCCCATGCCGTGCCCGTGATCGGCAAAGTGATCGACGAAACGGCCGCGCGCATGAGGCGGGGCGGCCATCTGCTGTATATCGGCGCCGGAACGAGCGGCCGCTTGGGCGTTCTGGACGCCTCGGAGTGCCCGCCGACGTTTGGCGTCGCCCCCTCCGTGGTACACGGAATCATCGCCGGCGGGGATTACGCTCTGCGCAACGCCGTGGAAGGGGCGGAGGATCACTACGATCAGGGCGTTTTGGATGTGCGGGAAGCGGGCGCAGGCCCTTTGGACGTCGTCGTGGCCATCAGCGCCAGCGGTTTCGCGCGATACTGCGCCGGCGCGCTGGATGAGGCCCGCCGCGCGGGGGCGCTCGCCGTCTCCATGACCTGCAACGTCTCCTCCGCGCTCTCCGAGCACGCCGACCTCGCCATCGAAGCGCCCACGGGAGCGGAGGTGCTCATGGGCTCTACGCGCCTCAAAGCCGGAACCGCCACCAAAATGATGCTCAACATGCTCTCCACCGGGGCGATGGTGCGCTGCGGCCGCGTCTATAAAAACCTCATGGTCGATCTCAACGTCTCCAACGCCAAGCTTGAAGACCGCGCGCTGCGCATCATCGGCCACGCGACCGGCGCGGGCGCGGACGAGGCGCTGCGCCTGCTGCGCGAGGCAAACGGCAGCGTCAAGACGGCGATCGTGCTCAAGCTTGGCGGCGTATCCGCCGCGCGCGCCAAAGAGGCCCTCGAGGCATCGGGCGGTTGGGTACACGCAGCGCTGGGCTCTCTTCGTTCGGATGCCCCCTCCGCGTAATCGCTCCGCATGACAGCATCCGCCCGCAAACCGTCTATACTATTTTCCGATAGAAACGAGCTTATAAACGCGCCATAGCCGTCCAACATGCAGCAAGATGATCTCCCCCAGAAAAATGTCCGCCCGAAACGCGGAAGCCCTTGGGTTGGATCCCTGCAAAAAGTGTAGCTCAACGTGAACGACCACGAATTGACAAAAATGGCATACAAAAAAGCCCTCCGCAGTCAGGAGCCCATGCGCTTCCGCCCTACGGAGGGCTTACCGTTCTATCTTGTTTCTATCTTACTTCTTTTCCATCTGCTCGATCACACAGGTGTGCTTCTTGCTGTTCCTGTCGTAGCTGATCCCCGCCAGAAGCAAATTTCCCTGATAGTCCTTCAGCGCATTCCCATAGCGCTTTTCCTTGATCTGCGCGATCG
>JAUNPI010000207.1 GCA_030536875.1 Clostridia bacterium | reverse complement strand
AAAGGACATCGCGATGAACGACGAAAAGATGAGACTTCAAAAATACATGGCCCTGTGCGGCGTTGCCGCGCGGCGCAAATGCGAGGAGATGATCGCCGCCGGGCGCGTTGCGGTCAACGGGCAGCTGGTCACGCAGATGGGCACGCTCGTGGGCCCGGGCGACCGGATTTCGCTCGACGGGCGGGACATCGCCCCCGAGGCCAAGAAGCGCTATATCCTCTATCACAAGCCGGCAGGGGAGGTCACCACGGTCAGCGACGAAAAGGGGCGGGATACGGTGATGGACCGCTTTTCGGAGCTCAAAGAGCGGCTCTATCCCGTCGGCAGGCTGGATTATGACAGCGAAGGACTGCTGCTTTTGACCAACGACGGCGAGCTTGCCCAGCGGCTCACACACCCGAGCTGCGAGGTCGATAAGGTCTACCTCGCGCGCGTCACCGGGAACCCCTCGACACAGGCGATCGAACGCCTGCGCCGGGGCGTTCTCATGGAGGGCGACGAGCGCAGGACATACCCGGCGGACGTTCGCGTCGTGCGCGACGAGGCGCTTTATTCGGATCTGCTGGTCACGATCCACGAGGGGAGGAACCGGCAGGTGCGCAGGATGTTTGACGCGGTGGGGCACAGGGTGTTGCTGCTGCGGCGCGTGCGGTTTGGCCCGCTGGAGCTGGGCGGCCTGCGCCGCGGCGAGTGGCGCGAGCTCACGGACGATGAGGTGGCGCAGCTCAAGGCGATTTGACGGAGCGAAGAACGGCGATGGGAGCGCAAACCCAAGAAAGGTGATCAGGATGAAGAGCGATTTGACTTGCCCGGTTGAGGTGGTCAGCGTCCGAATCGGGCGTCAAGACGAGCCGAAGCGACAGGAAAAGGGGAAAAACCCGGACAATCAGGATCAGGAGGCGCAGGAGAAGGGGCCGCTTGTCTGCGTCATCGAGTTCTTTAACCTGTCTGAAAAGGTGATCGACAGCTTGCAGATGAATATCCTCTGCTTCGCCGAGGATGGAAGCAGAATTGGCGGCAGGCTTGTGCGCGCCAGCGCCCGAGGGGAGGCCCGCTCGCGCTTTTCGGGCGCGTTTTTGCCCGAACATGTCGAGGAGACCGCGCGCGTGGAGGCGTCCGTCGAGAAGGTCTGGTTTCAGGACGGCGTCGTCTGGCGGCGGGAGGAGCGCAATGTGCGCGAATACACGCCCAACGCCCTGCCGCAGGGGCGCGAGCTGGACAGGCTTCGCGCCGTTGCCGGGCAGGATGCGGCGGGCTATGCGAGGGAGGACGACATCGTCTGGATGTGCGTCTGCGGGCGCGCGAACAGGACGAGCGACGACCGCTGCATGCGCTGCCAGCGCGAGCGCGCGCAGGTGCTGGCCAACTATTCCTTCGCCGCCATCGACTCGACCGTGGGCCGGAAAGAGCGCCAGCTGGAAAAGCAGACGCGCGACACCCTGCGCCGAAGCAGCGAGGAGACCCAGCGGCAGATGGCCGAGGCGCAAAAGAAGCTGCGCCGGAGACGCCGCCGCATGATCGCGGCCGTCGCGCTGCTCGCGTTTGTCGCGCTCGCCCTCGCCGCGGCGCGCTGGGGCGTGCCGTATGGCGCGTGCCTCTACGCCGAAGGCAGGCTTGCCGAAGGCAAGGCGGCGGACGCCAAGGCGATCTTCCAGTGGGTCGACGGCTATTGGCCCGGCTTTATGGACGCGGACAAGCGGGCGGACGAGGCCGAGAGCGTCATCATCGAGGGCCTGATTGGGGTGGGGACGGATGAGAGCCTTGCCGAAGCCGCGCTGCGCGCGGATGCCCTCGGCGGGGCGGAGGCGCTCTATGAGCGCGCCATGCTTGCACGCGCCCAGCTCAAGGAGGATGCGGGCGCGCTTGAGGAAGCGGAAGCGCTTTACGTCGCTTTGCCCCAGAGCGAAACGGCGCAAGAGAGATTGCTTGCACTCGTCTATCGCATCGCGGATGAGGCGCAGGAGCGGCTGGATTACAGCGCGGCCATCGAGCGCTTCGCCTCGCTGGGCGACTATGAGGACGCCGCCCAGCGGCGTGAGGAATGCATTTACCTCTATGGGCGTCAGCTGATGCGGGAGGGGCACTATGCCGAGGCCTGCGAGCAGTTTTTGCAGGTCACGGGTCAGCCGGACGCCATTGCGCTGATTCGCCAGTGCCGCTATGCGTATGCGAGCGAATTGGAGGCGGACGGGCAGACGGAGGAGGCCGCCGTGCTCTATGAGAGCTTGGGCATCTATGAGCAGGCGGAGACGAGGGCGCGAGCATGCCGCTATGCGCTGGGAATGAGCGCGCTCGGGGAGGGCGACCTCGAGCGGGCGGCGCAGCAGCTTCTGCTCGCCGAAAATTACGAGGACGCCGCTGAGCGCCGTCAGGACGCCGTGCTCACATTGGGCGCGCGCGCCTTTGAGGCAGGGGAGTACGAAGAGGCCGTCCGGTGGTACAGCCAGCTGGACGAGCAGGAGGAACCCCTCCTGGAGCGCGCGCAGTACGCTTACGCACGCGAGCTGGAGGACGAGGGCAGGGCGGAAGAAGCCGTGCAGCAATACATGCAGCTGGGCGGCTACGAGGACGCGGAAACGCGCTGGCGCGCCATCGAATACGCGCTTGCCGTCGAGGAGATGAGCCGCTCGATGGAGTCGGCGCTCGAACGATTTGAGGATTTGGGCGACTACGAGGATGCGCAGGAACGCGCAAGGGAATGCCGCTATCAGCTGGCGGCCGAGCGGTATGCCGCGGGCGAGTATGCGCAGGCGCTTACGCTCTATGAGCAGCTGGGCGATTACGAGGAGAGCGAGAGCTTGGCGCAGAGCAGCCGCTACGCGCTGGCCGCGCAGCTGGCGGGGCAGGAGCGCTATGACGAGGCTGCGCTGCTCTACTCGGAATGCGGGGCGTACCTTGACGCGGAGGATCGCGCCATGCGCGCGCGCTACGACAACGCCGCCCAGTTGGAGCAGCAGGACAAATTCGAGGAGGCGGCGCGGGCCTTTGCCGAATTGGGCAGCTATGAGGATGCGAAGGCGCGCATGGAACGCAACGAGGATGCGTGGCTTTCCG
>JAUNPI010000044.1:17262-20016 GCA_030536875.1 Clostridia bacterium | reverse complement strand
GATATCTAAAGGGTGGGAAAAAGGAGCGTCAAGATTTTGCTATCTTGACACTCCCCCCTTTGGGTCGTGGATACGGAATAGGCGCGGGATAGATGCTGCCAATCTGGCGAACCTCCAAACACGGGGCGATACGGTGATTCTCAAAAAAGATCCGGAAGATCGTGTTCCCCGAACAGCCAGCCCATGACGCTTGGCTCGTGGGCAAAGGCTTGGCCTCCGGCGTGCTGGTCACGGAAACCCCGCTCGGCAAAATAATCCGCGGGCTTTACATCCAGCACAAGGAGGCGGTCGATTTCCTCGTCCGAAAGCCCCTGCCGGGCGTACAATTCGTGCAGGGCGTCGTAGGTCTGGATGAACGAATCCGCGCCGTAATAGCTGTCCTGCGCGCCGATGGCGAGGTAGACGGGCGTGCGCGCTTGCGATAGAACCTGCAGGTCGCCGTTCCATTGGGAGCTGGTGGCCAGATAGGCGGTGAACAGCTCCGGCTTCGTCCCCATGACCAGCGAGCCGGTTTCCCCGCCGCCGGACATCCCATGCAGATAGACGCGGCGGGTATCGATGTTGTAGTGGGCGATGAAGTATTCGGTCAATGCGATGGTCTCGTCGGCGGAGGTTTGCCCCCAGTCGCTTAGCTGCGGGGAAAGAACGATCATCCGCTCGTTATAGCGGATCGCCTCCGGGCCGAAATCCTCCGCCATATTCGCGCCCACGCCTTGAAAATAGAGCCCTTCCCAGCCCGGCAGGGTGATAAACAATGCATAGGGGCTGCTGCCGTCATAGCTTTTTGGAATGTAGCTGCTGAAGTGAATGTCTCCGATTGCGCTGTGCAGCACATTGTCGTTTACAAACCCGCGCTGTGTCTGCGTGCCGGGCGTGATTTCCTCGGCCGCCGCTATGGAGCACAGGCCCCATAGCAGCAGGAGGATGGAAAGAAAACGCTTCACAGGCTGTGTGCCCTCCCTGTCAGTTCAAGCCGCGTTCTCCCAGCCAGTTTTCGATGTGCGCGGCGATCTCGTTCGAATTCATTTCCTGGAACATGAAATGGCTGTTTCCGGTGATGCCCTCTTTGGGAAGATCGACCACGGTGCAATCCCCGCCGGCGGCGTTGTAGCTTTCGGCAAAGGCCAGCGCGCCGTCGCGCACCTGTTTCCAGAAACCGGTGGAGGCAATGTCTTCGGGGCCGTTGTCGATATAATCGCCAAAGTAAATGACAATCGGAATCTTCGCCTCCAGCAGACGGTTATATTGCTCGGAATCCACGGCGGGCGTTCCGCCCGGCTCGATGGCGACGATGGCCGCTATATGGTCTACCGGCACGTCCCAGCCGACCGCGCCGCCCTGTGAATGGGTGACGAAGATGGACGAATGGCCCGTGCGCGCCTTGACCTGCGCCATGACCTCGCCCAGCGCGGCGGCGGCCTTGGCCTGATCAAAGTTTCCGGTGTTGGGCGTCATCTGGCGGAAAAACTGATCCTGCGCCGCATCGCCCTCCGGAAATTGGGAGCCCTCGTAGCGCTCCGGCGCGACGCGCCCGATTCGGAAATGGGTGTACCACGCCTGATCGCCGGGCTTATACTCCTTGGAATCCTCCGACCATACGTCGAGGAAACCGTCGGTGGACATGCCGGTCTGCGCGCCCGCTTCGCCGCGCCCGGGCTGATCGACCAGATACGCGCTGTGGCCGTTGCGCAGGAAATACGTTGCCCAGCCTTCGCGGCCATCCGGCGTGGTCATCCAGCCCATGCGGGACTGACCGTAGCCGTGCAGATAGACGATGGGGTGACCGTTGTCATCGGCGGGAATCTGATACAGAACATTGGCGTGATCGACGTGCGCCGTGTTGCCCGCGCGGGTGGTATCCAGCCAATTGGTAGTGGGGTCATAGTCGCCGGCGACCGGTTCGGTGACGGCGCCGCCGGCGGAGAACATGCCCTGCTCGGCGATGTATAGGGGCGCTTGGGTATCCTCCGCCAGCGCGACGCCGGACAGAAGCAGGAAAAAGACCATGAGGACGGATAAAAAGCGTTTCATCATATCACCTTTCTATTTCACCTTATTATTTCGGTTGGAAGCCGTTCTTTTCTTTCCCGGAACCTTGGAAGATCATGAAAAGCTTGCGGCAAAGGGTCATTTTTCGGCCTGAGTCAGGCTGCGCACCCACTCCAACACGTCGCTTTCTCCGGCGCCGGAGGAGAAACGCTGCCCTTGCAGCCAATCGCCCGTCCCGGCGGCCTCAGAGAGCAGCGCGTCGCTTTCGCCCAGACCGGAGCTGGCGGAGGTGCAGAAGGGGATGACGGTCTTGCCGGTAAAATCGTTGCCCGTCACGAACGGATTGACCGGCCATGCGGCGATGCCCCACCAGATGGGATAGCCGATATAGACCGTATCATAGGCGTCCCAATTCTCCGGGGTAATTTGGCTGAGTTCCACTTCGCTTTGGGCTTCGGGATGGTCATGCTCGTAGGATACGCGGCTGTTCTCGTCCGTCCAATTCAGGTCGGCGTTCGTGTAGGGAGTGACGGGCTCAAGCGCAAACACGTCGGCGTTCGTTTCCGCGGCGATCAGGTTGGCAATGCGCTCGGTGCTGCCCGTTGCGGAAAAATAGACGACCAGCGTCTTGCCCTCCTGCGGCGCGGGCGCATCCTGGCTTTCGGCGAAGGCGGTGAATGCGGTCAGGGCGCACAGCAGGGTCAGCATGAGAGCGATTCGTTTTTTCATGGTGGGTTCTCCTTTCCGTGTCGTTAGGGGGAAGTT
>JAUNPI010000044.1:0-17252 GCA_030536875.1 Clostridia bacterium | reverse complement strand
TCCTGTACCGGGCGTTTCCTTGACCCGATGATCGCATTATAAAGCATGGGCGGGCGCGGCAGAAGTCTCCGTTTGTTCAGGAGTTTAAACGCAAAGGTTATCATATCCCGATGATGTTCTTGAAAAAAACAGGCCGTTCCGATATAATACGGATAAGGAAAATGCGCAGAAGGAGCGTGACGGGGCGTGTATAATCCTCAGCTGGACACGTTTATTCGGGTGGCGGATGCGGGCAGTTTCAGCAAAGCGGCGGAGGAGGCCTATATCACGACGACCGCCGTCATCAAGCAGATCAATCTTCTGGAGGGATCGCTGGGCGTGAAGCTGTTTGACCGCAGCCACAGGGGATTGACGCTGACCAAGGCCGGGCGAAGCCTCTATCAGGATGCGAAATATGTCATTCAGTATTGCCGGGATTCAGTGACGCGGGCGAAAAACGCCATGCAGGAGGATGTAAACGTGATTCGCATCGGCTCCTCGCCCATGACGCCCGCGCAGCTGCTCATCCAGCTGTGGTCGAAGGTGAACGAGCTCTGCCCGGATATCAAGTTCCAGATCGTGCCCTTTGAGAACACGCCGGAAAACGCCCGGGAGATTCTGGCGAACCTAGGCAAGAACATCGATGTGGTCGGCGGCATCTTTGACGAGACCATGCTGGCGCTGCGCGGCTGCGCCGGGCTGGAGCTGGTCAGAGGGGTCTTTCACTGCGCCGTCTCGGTCCATCATCCGCTGGCGGCGAAGGACAGGCTGGAGATTTCGGATCTCTATGGTGAAAACCTGCTGCTGATGCACCGCGGATGGAGCCATTATGTGGATCAGCTTCGGGACGATCTCTGGCAGCACCATCCGCAAATCCATATCGTCGACTTTGATTTTTACAGCATGGACGTGTTTAACCGCTGCGAAAATTCCAATGCCGTGCTTCTGGCGATTCCCGGGTGGGCGAACGTCCATCCGCTGCTCAAGGTCATTCCGATGGAATGGGAGCACAGCATTCCCTACGGCATCCTTCATTCCCCGAGCCCCACGTCGACGGTTCAGCGCTTTTTGGACGCCGCCCAGGCGGCCGGCAAGGAGCTCTATGGTTAACGGCATATGATACCCCCATATGATAACCCAAAGGTGGATACAGGTGAACCAAGCGAGACTTCTCAGGAAGCCTCGTTTTTTTTACAATAAGCACGAAAGACACGGAAAGGGTGAGCATATGAGCCGAAAGGTGAAAAGCGGGCTGGTCTGCTGCCTGCTGGCGGCGCTTTGCCTGTTCCCGTTTGGGGCGGCCGGCGCGTATGCGGAAGGAGAGCAGGGGGACATGAACGCTTATCGTCGCGATACGCCCATTCGGAAGGTGATCAACGACCCGGCATTTGGGGACTATGGGCGGCTGATCTTCCCGGTGGACGAGGGGTATGCAAGCGGCGGCACGCTGGGCGAGCTGGGCATTGACACGGAATTCCACGTGTACCCGCGGCTATCTCATGGCTTCGGCATCGGTACGGGAACCGCTGCGGAGGGCTGGCTCGACGACGCCGCGGCGTTCAGGGAAAGGCAATTTCGATAAAGAAGAGGGAGAGGAATGAACAACTTTATCTTTGAAAATCAAACGAAGGTTTACTTCGGCAAAGGCGGCGTGAAGGAGTATTTGGGCTGTGTGCTCAGGCACTATGGCGATACGGTGATGCTGGCCTATGGCGGCGGTTCCATCATGCGCAACGGCGTATATGACGAAGTGATGGGCATCCTAAGCGCGGAGGGAAAGACCGTCGTGGAATTTTCCGGCATCATGCCCAATCCCACGTATGCGAAGGTGCAGGAAGGGGCGAAGCTGGCGCGGGAAAACCATGTCGATCTGATCCTCGCCGTGGGCGGCGGCTCGGTGTCCGACTGCTGCAAGATCGTGTCGGCGCAGGCAAAGCTTCGCGAGGACATCTGGGAGATGGAAATGACGAAGCATACCTATCCCAACCGGTTTATCCCGCTGGGGACCATCGTGACGGCGTTCGGTACGGGCTCCGAAATGAACGCGGGCGCGGTGATCACCCACGAGGGAAAGAAGATCAAGGCCGGCATTGCCGGCGCGCAGGCGGATTTTGCCTTCCTCGATCCCGCGTACTCGATGTCCGTTCCTTTCCCGCAGGTGATATCCGGCGCATTTGACACCCTGAGCCACGCGATGGAGACCTATTTCGGCAAGCCGGACGAGAATAACCTGTCCGACGACATCAATGAAGCCGTCATGCGCGGCGTCATCCGCAACATTCGCGTGCTGCTGCGCGAGCCCGACAGCTACGAGGCCCGAAGCGAACTGGCATGGGCCTCGGCTATGGCGGAAAACGGCGTGCTGAAAATCGGCAAGATCACGGATTTCCAGTGTCACCAGATCGAGCATCAGCTGGGCGCCTATACCGACTGCAACCACGGCAAGGGGTTGGCCGTGATCCATCCGGCGCTGTACCGGCACATCTGCCCGTATGGAGCCAAGCGCTTCGCCCGTTTTGCGCAGAGGGTCTGGGGCATCGCGCCCAAGAACACCGACGCGGAAACGGCGCTTGCCGGCGTGGAGGCGCTGGCCGCGTTCATTGAGGAAATCGGTCTGCCAACCTCGCTGGCCGAGTTGGGCATTCCAGGCGATACGGACTTGCGCGCCGTCGCGGATTCCAGCAACATCACCGCGGGCTGCTGCAAAAAGCTGACCCACGAGGAAATCTATGAAATTCTGCTGGAATGCAGGTGAGAAGCGCCGCGCCCCGGCGGCGCTTATGTCCAGACATTCTTTACCCCTGCGCTGCGCTTTCCTTGGTTTTAGCGGGGATTGGGCTGCTGCTGATATCAATATTTGCGGCGTATACAGGCGAATAAGCGGGATTGCTCTCCGGCATCCCGTTTTTTTTATTTCCCTTTTGGCGTTGCGCCAAAGGAATGAGCGGTTTGAGGAATCCCGCCGGAATGGACCGCAGGCTTCAGGCCTCGGCTTTTTCCGCCGGATTGGGCCAACGGATGGAAAAGAGCGTTCCCTCGCCGGGCGTGCTTTCCACGGCGATGCTGCCGCCGTGAATCTGCACGATCCACTGGGCGATGGAGAGGCCCAGCCCTGTGCCGCTTCGGTCGCGGGCCGCATCGGCGCGGAAAAAACGATCGAAAATATGGGGAAGATCCTCCGCGGAGATGCCGATGCCGTCATCCTGAACGCGCAAGAGGATCTCTTCGCCTTTCTCCTCGGCTGCCAATGTGATCCGCCCGTTCGGCCGGCCATATTTGACGGCGTTCCCCGTCAGGTTCAGCATCAGCTGGCTGAAGAGGCTCTGATCCGCGACGATGGTCATATCCTCGGGAACGTGGAGATGAATCCGGATATTCGAGGCCGCCGCCGTTTCCGCCAGCACGGCTTCGATGCTTTCCAGCGCATCGAGCACGGAGAAGCGTTCCTTCTCCAGCCGAATCCGTCCCTCTTGACCGCGCGCCAGCGTGAGCATCTGTTCGATCAGCCGCTGCATCCGGCGGCATTCCGTTAAAATGGTTTGGAGCGGTTTTTGGGCGAAGGCTGGGAGGGGATCGCCGGACAGGAGCTCCTCGGCACAGGCCCGAACGACGGTAACCGGGGTGCGAAGCTCATGGGAGGCATCGGACACAAACCGGCGTTCGCGCCGGATGGAATCCTCCAGCGCGCCCAGCATGCGGTTGAGCGTATGGGTCAGCTGGCCCAGCTCATCCTGCGCGGGCGATGCGGGAAGCCGGCCGGAGAGATCGCCGGCCGTAATGCGTTGAGCGCCGTCGATCATCCGCCGGATGGGGCGAAGGCAGCGCCCCATCACGAGCGATCCGATCAGCGCCGAAAGAAGCATGAGGATGGGGAGCGCGATGAAAAAGACCATCCGCATGATGTGCAGCGTCTGTTCGTTCTGCATACAGCTTGCCGCCGTGCGGACACGGACGATTTCGCCTTCCACCGTCAAGGAAAGCGAATCGAGCACCAGCCAGGTCTCCTGCCCGCGGGATATGCGCGTCAAGTTTCCCTCGCTGATGGGGACGGCGTCAAACCATGTGATATCCACGCCGCGGGAAAACAGCTCGCTGCCGCCCTCTTCCATCACATAATAGGAGATTCCCGGGGCGATAGGCGTTTCGTCTTCGTAGGTCAGATTGCCCTGCTCGCGTTCAATCTGCGCGCTGACCTGCTCCAGAGCCAAGGTCAGGTCGCGTTCAAGCGTTCGCTCGAGCATGGCGGCGGTCATCGCGTGGAGCGCCGCAAAGAGCAGCCCGTTGATGAAGACGGCGGACAGCAGAAACCAAAGCGTCATCCTAGTGCGAATTTTGAGCCTTCTCATTCTCGTTCCTCCCGCAGCACATAGCCGAGGCCGCGCACGGTGTGAATATACTGAACAGGCATGCCCTTGTCGATCTTCTTTCGAAGATAGCCGATGTAGACGGGAACAAGGTTGGTTTCCAGCGTCGCCTCGTAGTTCCAGACATGATCGAAAATCTGCCCGGCCGTCAGGATCTGTCCGGCATTTCGCATCATGTATTCCAGCATGGCGTATTCTTTGGCGGTCAGCGAAATATGCTTCCCTCCGCGCCTTGCGATGTGCGCGACGGTGTCCACCTCCAGCTCTCCCACGCGCAGCACGGTGGAGCGGACAGCGGCGCCCTTTCGCAGCAGGGCGCGGAGCCGGGCGGACAGCTCGTCCAGAGAAAAAGGCTTGACCACGTAGTCGTCCGCGCCGGCATCCAGACCGCGCACGCGGTCTTCAATCGCGTCCCGCGCCGTGAGCAGGAGCACGCCGCCGGAAAAGCCTCTGGCTCGCAGCGCGGTCAATATGGAAATGCCGTCCATACCGGGCAGCATGATGTCGAGCACGATGCCGTCATACGGCGCGGACAGGGCGAAATCCAAGCCCTCTATGCCGTCGCGGCAGGCGTCTACCGCATATCCGTCGCGCTCAAGGCGCCGGCGGAGAATCTCCCTCAGCGCTTGATCGTCCTCCACAATGAGCAATCTCATACCCCAAAACCTCCTGCTGCGATGAATTTGCCTCTGCGAAACAGATTATAAGGCCGCAAGATAAGAAGAAGATAAGAAAAATGGCGTCTAAAGCCGTTTGCCGGATTTATTTTGCGCCGCTATGATGAGTGCGTTCACCAAATAGACGGAACAAAAGGAGTGGCCGATGATGAAAAGGTTTCGTTTCTTTCTTTGCTTTCTTTCTCTGATGGCGGCTGTTTTGCTGCCTGTGCAGCAGGCGCTGGCGTGGGAAACGCCCTGCATCGGCGAGCCGTTTGATTACAGCTATGCGGACGACCGGCGCGCGGTCTGCATCAACCGCATTTCGGAAAACGGCTTGACCTACTATGTGGCCGATATTCAGCTGGCGGATGCAAGCCTATGGAGATCCGTTTACGCTTCGGACAAGAAACCGCTGTCGCAGCTCGTCGCACAAGAGAACGCCGTGTTTGCCATCAATGGAGACGATTACGGAACCCACCGATACGGCGTGATCATCCGCAACGGCGAGCTTCTGCGCACGCACGATACGACGCGTCACATGTTGATTGTGGACGGCGACGGCGCCCTTCGGATGGTGACGGACAGAAAGAACAACCCGCCCAAAGCGCTTGCCGAGCAGCTGCTCGCCGAAGAGGTGTGGCAGGCATACGAGTTTGGGCCGGCCTTGGTGGAAAATGGACAGGCGCTTGATTTTCCGAAGGCCTTCGACGTGATTTCCACCCGTGCCTCCCGCAAGGAGCCGCGCACGGCCATCGGCCAGATTGCGCCGCTGCATTACTGCGTGATCGTGGCGGACGGCAGGCAGCCCGGCTATTCGGACGGCATCTCTTTGCAGGACCTGCAGCGCTTGTTTCTCGATTACGGCGCGCAGACCGCGTTTAACCTGGATGGGGGCGGTTCGGCGGAGCTCTGGTTTATGGGCGAGGTTCTCAATCGGCCGTGCGGCGGGCATGAAAGAAGCATTTCCGACGCCATCTGCTTTTGAGGAGGCGCTCTCATGCGGACGATATTTCGCTATGGAAGTCTGGGATTCCTGCTGGGCGCTGCATGCAACCAGATCGTTAGTCTTCTGATGTCGTATGCGCTCAGGCTGGGCTATTACGCGCCCTGCCTGACGACGCTCGACGAGATCTTTGGCGGCGAGCTGAACGCCGCCGCCGCGCAAACGCTGGGGCTGGCTTTGCTGTTTGCCGGAATCGGCGTGTGCGTGGGCATCCATCGAAGGGCCGAAACGGCGGACGGCGGGCTTGGCTGCGGCTGACCGCGGCGCCGGCCAACGCGCAGGAAAAACAGGACGGAATGAAAAAATGATGAAAGGAATGCTGACGAAAGGAATGCCTATAGATAGTCGTTGCTTTCCGGATCCCGAATACGGGCTGACGGAGCAAGAGGTTCAGAGAAAAAAACAAAATGGACTGCAAAATACGCAGCCAAGCGCTGTCACCCAGACGACAGGGCAAATTTTGAAGAGCAATATCTGCACGCTGTTCAACCTGTTCAATGTGCTCATCGCATGCGCGCTGGCGCTTGTGGGCGCGTGGTCCAACATGCTGTTTATGGTGATCATCGCCCTCAACACGCTGATTGGGATCGTTCAAGAGCTGCACGCCAAGAAGCTGGCGGACGAGCTCTCCCTCCTCTCTGTGCCGCGAGCACGGGTGATTCGAGAGGGGCGAAGCGCGGAAATCCCCATCCATGAGCTGGTGAAAGGGGACGTCATGGAGCTGGGCAGCGGCAATCAGGTTTGCTCGGATTCTGTGGTTTTAACCGGACAGGTTGAGGTGAACGAGGCCCTGCTGACCGGGGAATCCGATCCGGTGCTGAAAAGAGCGGGGGACTCCCTCTTGTCCGGCAGCTTTATCGTCAGCGGAAGATGCCGCGCCTGCGTGGAGCATGTGGGTATGGACAACTACGCCGCAAAGATCACCTGTGAAGCGAAGAAGATGCGCAAAGTGCATTCCGAGCTGCTCTCCGCGATGAGACGCGTCACACGGTTTACGGGCAAGCTGATTGTGCCGCTGGGGCTGCTGCTTTTCTTGGAGGCCGTGCTGCTTCGCGGCGACGGCGTCCATCATGCGGTGGTTGCCACGGCCGCCGGGCTGCTTGGCATGCTGCCCAAGGGCTTGGTTTTGCTGATCAGCGTGAGCCTTGCGGCGGGGATTGCCGCCCTCGCCAAGAAAAAGGTATGGGTACAGGATTTGTATTCTCTGGAGACGCTGGCCCATGTGGATACGCTCTGCCTGGATAAGACGGGCACGCTGACGCAGGGCAGGATGCAGGTGGAGGAAATACGGCTGACGGATGCGGGACGCACCTTGCCCTTTGAAGAGATAATGGGTTCGTTCCTGCGGCATTCGGAGGATCAAAACGCCACCTTTCAGGCGCTGCAGGCCCGCTTTTCGCCGCAGGACGTGTTTCAGCCGATCGAAAAAATCCCGTTTTCCTCGGAGCGAAAGTGGAGCGCGATGCGTTTTGCCGATTTTACGTTCGTTATCGGGGCGCCGGAGCGCCTTGCCGGAGCGGACGCGGCGGAACGATTTGGGGAGGACCTTGCCAAGGGGCGGCGAATCCTTCTGGCCGGCATCACCCGCGAGCCGGTCGCTTCGGGGAAACCGATGCCGCCCGTTGAGGAGCTTGCCGCCCTTGTGCTGACCGATCCCATCCGTCCGCACGCCGCCGAGACATTGGCGTACTTTCAAGGGGAGGGCGTCAAGCTGAAGCTCATTTCGGGCGATCATCCGGCGGCTGTGGCCGCGTTGGCGAAGCGGGCGGGCTTTCCAAACGCGGAAAAGGCCGTCGACATGAGCGGCATCACGGAGGAAGCGGACATTGAGGATGCCGCCCGGCGTTACGCCGTCTTTGGCCGCGTCTCTCCCGTGCAAAAGAAGCAGCTGGTACGGGCTCTGCGCCGAAACGGGCATTCGGTGGCGATGACCGGAGACGGCGTCAACGACCTGCTTGCGCTTCGGGAAGCGGATTGCAGCATTGCGGTGGCGGAGGGGAGTGACGCTGCGCGCCAGATGGCGCAGGTCGTTTTGCTGAATTCGGATTTTTCCGCCCTGCTGGATGTCCTCGGCCAAGGAAGGCGCGTTGTCAACAATACCACGCGGGCAGCGGGCGTTTTCTTTGTCAAGACGATCTATTCCGTGCTGCTGTCCATCGCGTGCCTGCTGCTGAATATCCCCTTTCCGCTGATTCCCATTCAGGTTACGCTGATCGACTGCATCATCGAAGGGTATCCGGCTTTCCTCATGTCGTTTGAGCCGGATGGCCGAAAGGTGTGCGGACGATGGATCCCGACTGTGATGCGCCGCGCCTTGCCCAATGCGATTGCGATAGGGGCCGGCTTTCTGCTTCTCCGTGCGGGGGCGTGGTGGATACGGACTTCGCCAAGCGGCCTATGCAGGATTCTTGCGGTGCTGCTTCCACAAAGCCAGCAGGACGCGCTCTTTTATCTGTTCGTGGGAACGATGGAGATTCAAGCCGTGTGGAAGGCGTGCTGGCCGCTGAACCGGCTGAGAGCATTTCTTTGCATCACGACGACGGGGGGCTTTTATGCGGCAGCCATTCTGTTTCGCTCGGCGCTGCAATTGGCCATGCCAACCTCGTTTACCCTGCTGTTGGCCGTCTGCTTTGCGCTGGTTGGTTTCCTTGTCGAGCGCGTGAGCTCCAAGCTCATAGACCGGAGGGAGGCGGGCCTATCGGATTGATCGCGATGCGCAAAGGCGCAGAATTTCGTCGCCGGAAACCCTGAAGGAACGCCTTGACACGAGAAATCCTATCGTCTATAATCAGACAAGACGGATCGAAAAAAGCGTCTGCTGTCGGCTGTTTGGAGAGGGCCTTGAGCGACGCTTTTCTTTCGAATGCCAATTAGCATACACTAACTTTTAAGGAGGCAGAGAAGGAAAGGGGGCTGCGGCGATGCGCGATGCACACCGCCGCAGCCCGAGAAGCCGGCGGAAGAGCTCGAGGGCTTCCCAAAATCATTTGAGAGAGGGGATTTGACGTGATAGGGGTTCAGCTCATTCTTTTTCTGGCGCTTTTCACGGGCATGGTGGCGTATGCCGTCAAAGATGGGGCGGTCAACGGATTGTTTTTCTATCCCAAGCAGGTGCAGGAGCGGGCCTTTGAGATCGGCCTGATCGACCGCGAAACGCTTTCCAAGAAGCGAAAACGATTCATGACGCTGTTCTATGTCGTGATGTCGGCTGCGCTGCTGCTGATCATCGGCCTGTGGAACAGGGCGGACGATTTTGGTACCGCCTATGGACAGGCCCTGCTGTTTCTGGAAGGGATGAACTGGTATGACGGGATTGTGATCGACAAGGTGTGGGTGGGGCACAGCCGTTTTTGGGTTCTTCCCGGCACGGAGGACTTTCCGTTAGTTCAGACGTGGTATCAGGTCTTAAAGAAGAGAGGCATACTCACCCTGATTTTGATGGTCGGCGCGGCCATCGTGGGCGGGCTTGTCATGCTCATTTTCTGAGCGATGCGAAAGCTCGAGACGACGTTTTTGCGCTGTTGAAGGACAGACGAGAGAAAATGAAAGGATTGGAGGGAACGTTTATGATCAACATGGTTTTTTCCGCTTTAGGGCTCGCCGGCGGAGTGTTGTGCGCCATCGGGGATATTTTGTTTGACCTGAAGGGCAAGGGAAACCAAAAATTGGGAACATCGGGCAACATCGATAGCAATTGGCTGAAGATGCCCTATTGGCGGTTTGGCGCGTCCATCATGGTCGCCTTTTTTGGCGCGGCGATGCTCGGCCTTGGCTTTTATTCACTGATGAAGCAAATGGAGGCGACGCATGGCGTGTTGGCGGCCGTCATAGGCGTATGCGGCTATGTCAGCGCAATCGCAGGGCTCTTCGCCCATGCTGTGTTGTGCATTCAGCCGATCATCTACAAGAAGATCATGGAAACGGACAATTTTAAACTGGCGGACGATACGCTGGAGGCGTATTACAGAGCGGTTTTGCCTCCGTTTTTGACCGGCTATGGGTTTATGCTGACCTCTACGATCGGCGTGATTGTGGCCATTTGCATCGGGGCATTGGCGGTGCCCAAATGGTGTGTGCTGCTGAATCCCTTTGTATTTCTGCTGGTAGGCGTGGGCTTAAGGCGGATGAAGCCTGATTGGTTTTATGACCTTCCCGGAATCATTTTGCCGAGCCTCGGCATGGGGATGTTCGGGGTGATCGGCATGCTCAACATGCTCAACATGCTGTGAGAGCCTGCAAAGAAGGAGGACATGCGGCGTGAATGTCGCGCGCGTTGCCATATGCCCCGAGACGCTGCTTCTGAGGAGTGACCGCGGCGTCGATTCAATCGGAGAAGCTCTTTGGGGTGTTTTCAGCGCCGGCGGCTCACGCAGGGCAGCGCCTCCGTTCTGGCTTTGGCCTCCGTGTCGTCCGACTCGTCATAGGCGTCATAGGGGGCGGATGGATCGCTCACGCGGCGGCGGAAGGGAGAACAGAGCTTCTCCCGATGGGCGAAGGCAAAGTCGAGGCTGTCGGTCCAGCCGGTGTGCCCCGTGATGATCAGCGGATGCAGGCCGCGCGTGCGCAGCTTTTCTTCCAAGGCGGCAAGCGAACGGACGGCGAGCCTGTTGTCTTCCGCCAGTGTGGAGATGAAGCTGTAACCGCCGTCCGCGCCAAACCAGATCGTATCGCCGGTGAAGAGATAGCGGTTGTCGATCAGATAAACCATATGCCCCCACGTATGCCCGGGGACGAGGAAGCATTCGATTTGGACGCCGTCGATGGCAAAGACTTCGCCGTCCGCCAGAAGAACCTTTTTGTTGTTGATCGTCACCTGCGGCAGCTTATAGAGGCGATAGATCACGCGGCGCTGCGCTTCGTCCGTCAGATAGCGGTTTTCAACCTCTCCGATGTAGAGCGTCGCATCGCGGAACAGCCCGAGGCTGTCCGCTTCCACAGCCCCCACATGGTCGGTATCCTGATGGGTGATGAGGATATGGCGGACGCTGCGGCTGTCGATGCCGAGCCATGCCAGCTTTTCCTTCAGGCGCTCATAATTGTAGCCCGCGTCGATCATGATGACGGTGTCGCCTTTTCGATAGAGGAAGATGTTGGCCACATATTCGCGCACACAGGCGACGTGTTCGTCGATCCAGCCCGTGTTCAGCGGCTTGAAGATCTGCTTGCCGCGGTACATCCGGCTCATCGTCTTCTTTTGAAATTCGGTTGCTTGTTTAGACATGCCGTTTCACCTCGTTGATTGTGTCAATCTGCCCTTGCGTTTGAGCGTTGGGTTGCATCTGCCAGCAGTATAGCACGTCGATGGGCGCAATGCAATCTCGAATGTTAGATTTTTCTAACGAATGCGTGCCAAGGATCCGGCGGACGAGGCGAGCGGAGCGCGTTTTCCGCTCATTCCGAAGGAAATGCTTTGCTTTCGATGGCGATGATCGTTTCGATTGGAATGCTTTGGCCATTGTCCATGACGACGGCGTGGGCATATCGATCGATCCGCCTGACCGCGCCCTGCGTCGTGATATATGTTCCGCCGTCCTTGCGGGGGTCTTTGACGAAGTGGGTCATGGAGATAGGGGGCGTTGGCGGGGTGGGGGATGCGCCCGGCGCGTCCCATTTGCCGGGCCTTTGGTTCAGCCACTTTTGAATGATGCGCAGGCGCGCGTCGAGGCAGGCTTTTTCGCTCTCGCTGAGCTCGATCCGGCGGTCCGTCGTTCGGCCGGCTTCGGCGAGCTCCGCATCGTAGCCGGCCAACGCGGCGAAGGGGGAAAACTGAGCCGCTCGGTTGCAGCGGCTCATCTGCGGATGCTTTTGGGACACGGGATGGGGAAGGGGGATCATATCGTCGTAGCGATGTGGATCCTCCGTGGGAGAGCATGGCTTTTGCCGCATGCGGTGCGCCTCCTTATGCCTTGTGTCCGCCGATCTGGCGGTTGCGATCCCTTGCGGTGGCCCCTTCCTCGAGGTTCATCCCCTTGATCAGGGCATTTTTTCCATATTTCTTTTTGATGTCAATGGCCGCCCTTTGCAGGTGGCGTTCGCGCTCGAGGGCGGCGCGCTCCTCTCTGCGCCGCCGCTCGCGCTCTTCGTAGTCGGTGAACATGTCGAGCTGTTCGAAGGCGTCGCCCTCGGAAAGCGCGCTCTCCTGCACGACGCGGCACGCGACCACGTACATGCGGCGCACCAAGAGATCCCTGTTTACAATGCGATCGTAGAGCTCCATCGCGGCGGCGACAATCCGCCGGGTGGAACTCGTTTTTTGCTGCAGCGCGATCGTCCCGTGGGCGGCCTTTGGAACCGCCCGCCCATACCGGTCCGTCGTCACCGGCCCGTGGTACTTTGCCCGGATGTCCGGGTTGGTCAGGCTTTCGGTGTCGTAACCCACGGTGAGCTCCAGCTGATCGGTGACCAGCCCCTTGTCGACCAGATCCAACACCAACAAATCGGTCATTTCCCGGACGACGAGCTTTGCCTTTTCAAAGGCGTAGGGGCTGGAGAGCACCTGACCGGAGCTGACGCTGTGGCTTTCCGGCGTATAGGCCTTGATATCCGCGATGGTTGCGGGCTCCCAGCCCCACGCATGGTCGATCAGGAGCTCTGCGTTGACGCCGAACATGTGATAAAGCAAGTCCTCGTGGGCCAGAGAGCAGCGCGCCACGTCGCCCAGCGTATACATGCCGGCGGATTCCAGCCTTCTGGCATAGCCTCTGCCGACGCGCCAGAAATCCGTCAGGGGCGTGTGCGTCCAGAGCTGGCGGCGATAGGAGATTTCGTCCAGCTCTGCGATGCGCACGCCGTCCCCGTCGGCGGGAACGTGTTTGGCGACGATATCCATCGCGACCTTGGCGAGATACAGGTTTGTGCCGATTCCCGCCGTGGCGGTGATTCCCGTGCTGGAGAGCACGTCGCGGATCATGGCCTTGGCGAGGTCGCGGGCGTTCATTCCGCGCAGCTTGAGATAGCAGGTTGCGTCGATGAACACCTCGTCGATGGAATAGACGTGGATATCGCCGGCGTCGACATATTGCAGGTAGATCTGGTAGATGCGCGTGCTGTAGGCCATATAGGTGGCCATCCGCGGCGGGGCGACGATGTAGGACAGCTCCAGGGAAGGATCGGCGGCCAGCTCGGATGCGTCGAACGAGGACGAGGAGAAGGCCCAACGGTTTGCGCTGCGCACGGCCTTGTGCAGGCGCACCGCGTCGGCGAGCCGTTTGGCGTTCGCCTCTTTGACCTTTTGGACGACCTCGAACAGACGCGGGCGCCCGGGGAGGCCGATGGCTTTCAGAGAGGGCGATACCGCCAGACAGATGGTTTTTTCGGTTCGGCCGGCATCCGCAACGACGAGGTTCGTGGTCAGGGGATCCAGATGCCGTTCCGCGCATTCGACCGAGGCATAGAAGCTCTTGAGATCGATGGCAATGTAGGTGCGTTCCGGCATGAGCGTCGCCTTCCTTTTTGGGATACTAGATTTCTTCGTGAACGGACAGATACCGTTTTACATCCGATTCCGAGGCGATGTCCTCGGGGCGGAGAAGCCCCAACACGCGGCCGATCAGATACACGGCCTCCTCTTCGCCGAAATGCATGACGCCGTATCTCCGGTTCAGAGAATGCAGGCCGTCTTTCTGATACACTTTGATATATGCTTCATTTCCTGCAATGAAGGCGCCGACCTCTCCGTAGGCGAGACGCGGCGCGCCGGGGATACGCTGCACAAGCACCCTGTCGCCGTCCCGGTATACCGGTTCCATGCTGTCTCCGCTGACGGAAAAGACGCAGTCGGCTCGACTGACCGTGTCGGAGGCATACAGGAAGACCGGCTCGCAGGCATCCTCAAATTCGGTGGGATCGCCGATCCCCGCGGCAAGCGGGCGCTCAAAGAAGGGAAGCTTTCGGATATCCGGACAGGCTTCGGCCTGCTGAACGGTGATGAGCGTCTCTACGAGGGTATGGACCGTGAGCCGGTGGCCGCCGGAAAGCTGCCGGTAGTTTTCGATCAGCCGCTGCTCGCGCGCGCTGTAACGGACTGTCGGATCTTCCAGAGCGAACAGCTCGTAGAGCGTGATGCCAAGCGCGCCGCAAATGTCGGGAAGAAGATTGACATCCGGCCGAGAACGGCCGTTTTCCCAGTTGCTGACGGAGTTTGGCGTGATGCCGAGCAGCTTGGCGAGGCGCTTTTGTTCCATGCCCAGCGCTTCCCTGCGGCGGCGTATTTGCTCGCAGAGGATGGGAAGGGGAGCGAGGGCGACCGGTTTGCCGGTGCGCATGTCGACCATGCTTGCGCGCGTGGGCGCGGAACGCTCAAATGTGCGTCTGGCCATTGTGATACTCCTTTTTGCAGCTGGGCCTATTCGGGCGCTGCTTGATCCTTTACAGAGAGTATAACACAGTAAAGTGATACTGTAAAGGGATGAAATACATCTTTATACGCAGAAAAATGTGAAAAAGCCCGTTGCTTTGCGCCCGAAGCCGACGCCTTGCGGAAAGATTGCCATCACAACAAAAGAGGACGACGGCTCAATGGAATGGATCCTGCCGTCGTCCTCTTTAGCTGATGGGGGATTACATGAGGCCCGCTTCGCCGTCCTCCTCGGTGCGAATGGCTTCGACTGCGCCGCTGCCCGCCGCAATGGTGACGAGCACACAGGGCGTGGGCAGCTCGTCTTGGATGGGCTCGGCGAAACAGCGAACCGTGTATCGGGCGACGCCGTCGCTGTTTGCGCGCTCGGAGTAGAGCATCGGGTAGGCGCAGGGCGAACCGCTGGATAGCCCGAGCTGCGCAAAGACATCCTTGGCGGCGGCAAGCGCGATCTGCTGCGCCTGTTCGGCGGTGATTTCGCCGCTTATCGCGGTGCGCAGCGCGCCGCCCTCATAGCGGCGGGAGAACTCGGCCTGCACATCCTGCGGCCATGTGAAGAGGTATTCGCCGTTTTTCTCAAACCATGCCTGAACCTCCGGGGAATCGACGTGCAAATAGGCGGGAACCGTCGCCAACTTCGGGGTTGAATACCGCAAGACCGCGCCGTCTTCCGCCGAGACGAGGACGGAGAACGAGCAGCTGTTGTCGTATACGCTTTCCATCGTCACCAGGTAGCAGGGGATGCCGGAATCATCCGTCATGAACGCCGTGCTCACGGTGTATTCCTCGAAGGTGAAGACGGTCGTGTCGCATTGCTGCTCAAAGCAGGCGCGGGCGATTTGGATGGCCTCGCTCTCGGTGATCGCGCCGGGGGCGGCTGTGCTCTGGGGCGGAGACGTCGCAAGCGCCGTGACATAGGGAACCGGCGTGGAGAGCCCCGGCGCGGCGACAATGGCCGTCGTTTGCGCGCTGCGGGCGCGCAGGGTGAAGAGAGAGACGGGCAGGGCGATCATCACGATCAACGCCATCGAGAAGACGAGATCCAAGCGGATGCGCCGCTTTGGCCGCGCCGGCGCGCGGCAATCCTCGCTGCGGCGAACGGCGCGCATGACGCTGCGCATATCCTGCGCGTTGAAGCGGATGCCGGAGAGGCTCTCGTCGATGGCGTCGCGGATGATAGGATTCTTTTTCATCGATTTGCGCCTCCTTCAATGTGTTTGAGTTCGGCCTTCAGCCGTGCCTGCGCCTGCTGAAGCCGCCGTGTGGCGGTCGGCGCGGAGATGTCCAGCGCCTCGGCGCAGGCGCGAAGATTCATGTCTTGGTAGTAGTAGAGGAGGACGATCTCCCGCAGCTTCGGCGGGAGGGCCATGACGGCCTGCGTCAATGCGATGCTGTCCTCGTGGCGGGGCATGACGCTCAAAGGAAGCTCTTCGATCGCCTGCCGCCTGTCGATGTGGCGCATCCACGAGGAGCGGAGCATGTCCTTGCAGGTGTTGATCGCAATGCGCGTCAGCCAAGCCTTTTCGCTTCGGACACCGCCGCCCAGCAGCTGATCGATATGCTCAAACGCCTTGATGAAGGTCTCCTGAGCCGCGTCTTCCGCCGCGCCGAGATCGCGCAGGTAGACGCAGCACATGCGCTTGATGCTGTCGCCATATTGCTCCATGAGTCGCACAAGCTCCGACTCGCGCGCATCTTCTGTATAGGACATCATGGCGGTTCACACCTCCTCTCATGTATAAGACGACGCGGAAAGGGAAAAATTTCAGGAATTTGAAAGAATTGAAAAATTTTTTTGCGCGCGGCGTGAGAACATTGACCTTTCGCCGATTTTGGAAGCGGCGCGCTTGTCACAAGGGAAAAAGACGTGTAAAATAAAGATGATCATTCAATTTGGAGGCACCCCATGAGCAAGGTTATCGGTATCGATCTGGGAACGACCAACAGCTGCGTCGCCGTGATGGAGGGCGGCGAGCCGGTGGTCATCCCCAATTCTGAGGGCGGGCGCACGACGCCGTCTGTCGTCAGCTTTTTGAAAAGCGGCGAGCGCGTGGTCGGCGAAGCGGCCAAGCGCCAGCAGGCCGCCTGCGCGGAACGGACGATTCTCTCCATCAAGCGCGAGATGGGCAACGACACGCGCGTCACCATCGACGCAAAGAGCTACACGCCGCAGGAGATCTCCGCGATGATCCTGCAAAAGCTCAGGCGCGACGCGGAGGCCTTTCTGGGCGAGCCGGTGACGCAGGCCGTGATCACCGTCCCGGCGTATTTTACGGACAGCCAGCGTCAGGCGACGAAGGACGCGGGGCGCATTGCGGGGCTGGAGGTTCTGCGGATTATCAACGAGCCGACGGCGGCGGCGTTTGCCTATGGCCTCGGGCACGGTCAGGCGCAGAAGATCCTCGTCTACGATTTGGGCGGAGGAACGTTTGACGTTTCGCTCATCGAGATCGGGGACGGCGTGATCGAGGTGCTGGCGACCAGCGGCGACAACCATCTGGGCGGCGACGACTTTGACGCGCGGCTTACGGACTACCTCGTCGGCGAATTCAGGAAGACGGAGAAAATCGACCTGACGCGGGACGCGTCGGCCATGCTGCGCGTTCGCGAGGCGGCGGAAAAGGCCAAGCGCGAGCTCTCCAGCCAGATGAGCGCGCAGGTGATGCTGCCCTTCCTGGCGCAGGGGAAAGACGGCCCCCATCACATGGACGTCACTGTTACGCGCGCGCAGTTTGAGGGGATGACGCGCGACCTCGTGGAGCGCACATGCGGCCCGGTCAATCAGGTGATGACGGACGCGGCGCTGACCATGGGGCAGCTCTCTCAGGTGCAGCTGGTCGGCGGCAGCACGCGCAAGCCCGCCGTGCAGGATATGGTCAAGAAGCTGACCG
>JAUNPI010000206.1 GCA_030536875.1 Clostridia bacterium | reverse complement strand
GTTCGCCCCTTGGGCCCCGCCGACGCCTCGCCTGTGATTCGGTTGTTTTACCGGCTGACCTCGCTCCACTTCGTGGTCTCGCCACGGAAGATGCTGCCAATCTGCTGGGCGGTCATCTCCTCCACCGGGTTATCCTTGCTGACGATGACGGCGATGCCGTCCATCGCGATGACATCGCTCTTGAGCGCGGCCGCCTCGTCCTCCTTGAGCTCGCGGGAGGCCATGCCGATGTCATAGCTGCCCTCGATGGCGGAGGTCATGCCGGTGGTGGAATCGGTGGTCTGAAGCTCGATATCGGCATCCGGGTTCAAAGCCGTGTAAGCCTCGATGAGCTTCTGCATCAGCGGGGAAACGGAGGAGGAGCCGCCGACAACCAGCTTGCCCTTCGCGCCTTCGCCGGTGTAGGCGGGCGCATCCTCAGCGCCGACATAGCCGTTCTCGCCGGCGATCGCTTGGCCTTCGGCGCTCATGATATAGGCGACGAAGTCGCGGGAAAGATCGGATTGCCCCTCAGCCTTGTAAGCGATGTTGAACGGGCGGGCAATCTGATAGGCGCCGCTGGCCACGTTTTCCGCCGTGGCCTCCACGCCCGCAACCTTCACGGCCTTGACCGTGTCGCCCAGAGAGCCGAGGGAGACATAGCCGATGGCCTGCGCGTCGCCGGCCACGGTCATCAGCATGGCTGAGGTGTTGTTGGTGATCTGCGCATCCTCCGTGGTCATGTCGACCTTCTTGCCGTCAATTTTTTGCTCCACGCCGGTCAGCTCCACAAACGCGCCGCGCGTGCCGGAGCCCTCTTCTCGGGAAATGACGTTGATGCTTTTGCTCGCGTCGAAGTCAGCGCTGGCCACGCCCGTGACGCACACGAGCGCCAGCGCTGCGGAAACGACCATCTTGGTGAGCTTGTTCATGCTGTTTTTCTCTCCTTTTTGTCCGTCTCTTTTTGTCTGTCTCTTTCATGGCCGTCCTCTCTTGAGGACGGGTATAGCATACCGCCCGCGCGTTAAATGCGCCGCCATGTCCGTGTTAAATGAAAGAAAAAAGCGTGCAAAGCGCCGCATCGCCGCGGCGAACGGCGCGCAAAAAAGCCGCCGTGCCGGGAAATGACTCCGGCACAGCGGCTCCTCGAGATGGCTTGATTATTGCAGCGCGGCAATCGCCGCTTCCAGCGAAGGAACGTCCTGCACGGCGTGGCAGGTGATCGCCTCGCCCACGGTCTTTTGCACAAAACCGGACAGCGCCCGGCCCGGCCCAATTTCCACGGCGGTATCGACGCCAAGGCGCATGAGCTCCCGGATGGTGTCCTCCATGTAGACGCTGGAGACGACCTGACGCACGAGCAGCTCGGCGACGGTCTCGTTTCCCCGCTCATGCCCCAGGCAATTGAAGAGCACGGGAATGCGCATCTCGCCGAATGGCTGCGTCTCAAAGCGTTTTTGGAGCGCCTCCCCGGCGCTTTGCATGAGCGGGGTGTGAAACGGCCCGCTGACGCGCAGGGGCATGAGCCGCCTTGCGCCCGCGGCGCGCGCCAGCTCGCCTGCGCGCCGAACCGCCGCCGCCTCGCCGCCGATGACCAGCTGCCCGGGGCAGTTGTAGTTGCAGATTTGAACCACGCCCAGCTCGCTCGCCTCTTCGCAGCAGCGCGCAAGCGCCTGCCTGTCCATGCCCAAGACGGCGGTCATCGCGCTTTCGATCCCCTCGCTCGCCTTTGCCATCGCGCGACCGCGAAAAGCGGCCAGCTCGACAGCCTCCTTCGCTGTAAAGACGCCCGATGCATGAAGCGCGCTGTATTCCCCCAGGCTGAGGCCCGCCGCATACGCCGGAACGATCCCCGCCTCCCGCAGCGCAGCCGTCACGCCCGCGGCAAAGGCAACCATGCAGGGCTGCGTGTACTGCGTCTTGTCGAGCATGCCGTCCGGGTTTTCAAAGCAGACGCGCCTGATGTCAAAATCAAGCTCAGCCGCCTCAAACGCCTCGCGAAACGACGCGCTCGACTCGTAAAGATCGCGGCCCATGCCGGCCCTCTGGCTCCCCTGTCCGGCAAAAAGAAACGCCAGTTTCACTCGTCTTCCCCCATCCTTCCGTCGCCTTTTTGCAATCTCGCCGTCACACGCGGAGCATCACGCCGGCCCACGTGAGGCCGCCGCCAAAGCCAACCCATATCGCGCGCTGCCCGGCTGTAAGCAGCCCCTTTTCCCTCATCTCGTCCAGGGCGATGGGGATGCTTGCAGCGCCGGTGTTGGCATAATGGTCGAGATTCTTATAGAACTTTTCCGCCGGAACGCCAAGCCTGCGCACGCTCGCATCGAGAATGCGCTCGTTCGCCTGGTGGCAGACAAACCAGTCCACATCCTCCAGCGTCACGCCGCCCGCGCGGACGAGCTCCTGCACGCAGCTGGAAATGGTCGAAACGGCGAAGCGGAAGACCGCCTGCCCGTCCATCTGCATCGGAAGATGCCCGATTCCGCCCGCACGAATGGCCATATCTCCGCGCGTGCCATGCACGCTGACATACTCCGCCGCCGCCTCAAGCGCAAAAACGGCCGCGCCCGCGCCGTCGCCGAAGAGCACACAGGTCGCCCTGTCGCTCATGTCCATCAGCGCGCTCATCTTCTCGCTGCCCACGACCAGCGCATAGCGCTTCTGCGCGCACAGCAGCAGCCCGCGCGCCGTCTCCATCGCGTAAAGGAAGCCCGCGCACGCCGCGCCGACATCCAGCGCCGGGATATGCCGCGGCAGCCCCAATGCGGCGTGAACCATGCTCGCCACGCTGGGCATCGCATAGTCCCCCGACGAGGTCGCCACCACCACGCAGCCGATGTCCTCCGGCGCAAGCGCGCTGCGCTCCAGCGCCAAACGGGAAGCCTCGATCGCCAGCGTCGCCGCGGTTTCGTCCTCCGCGCAGAAATAGCGCTGGCGGATGCCCGTGCGCGTGGTGATCCATTCGTCGCTCGTCTCCACGTAGCGCCGCATGTCGTCGTTGGAAAGCGCCGTGCGGGGCAGCGCGCGCCCGGTGGCAAGCAGTTTCATTCCGTTCATATCGTCCTCTTTTTGTCCTC
>JAUNPI010000043.1:15756-20144 GCA_030536875.1 Clostridia bacterium | reverse complement strand
AAAGGAGGTTGTCTTATGCCAATGGACGGCGTCATGCTCGGCTTTGTCGCCCACGAGCTGAACGAAAAGCTGCGCGACGGGCGCATCGACCGCGTCATCCAGCCCGAACGCGACGAAATTCACCTGATCATCCGCGCACAGGGCGAAAACCACAGGCTCGTGCTCTGCGCCTCGCCCAACGGCGCGCGCGTCCACCTGAGCGCGCACGCCAAGACCGGCCCGATGGAGCCGCCCATCTTCTGCATGCTCCTGCGCAAGCACCTTGGCGGCGGGCGCGTGCTCGCCGTGCGGCGCGTGGCGGGCGACCGCATTCTCGAGATCAACGTGAGCGCGCTCAGCGAGCTGGGCGACGTCGAGACGCGCACGCTGGTCGTGGAGATCATGGGCCGCCACTCCAACATCATCCTGCGCCGGGCGGACGGGCGCATCGTCGACGCCGCGCGCCACGTGGGCGAGGATCTCTCCCGCGTGCGGCTCGTGCAGCCCGGCTTGCCCTATGTCTATCCGCCCTCCCAGGGCAAGCTGAACCCGGAAAATGCAGATGCCGCCGCGCTCGAGGATGCGCTCTCGCGCGCGGGCGGCAAGCTCGCCAAGGCCATCGGCGCGGCCGTCGCGGGTTTTTCGCCGCAGGCCTCGCGCGAGGCCGCCGTGCGCATGGGCTTTTCCCCCGACGATCTGCTCGCCGAACTCGACGTGCAGATCGCGGCTAAGGCCCTGTATACGTATCTGCGCGGGATGCAGGCCCTCGGCCCCTGCGTCGTCACGCTCGCGGAGGACGGCTCCCCCGCGGATATCTTTCCCTTTCCGCCCGCGCACCTTCCCCTCGTTCCATACGCCGCCTACGAGAGCGGCCCGAGCGCCGCGCTCGACGCCTATTTTTACGAGCGCGACCGCCGCGAGCGAATGGCCCAGCGTTCCAGCGCCCTTGCCCACACGCTCAAAAACCACATCGAGCGCTGCGAAAAAAAGCTCGCCATTCAGCAGGAGGCCCTCGCCGGGGCCGAAAAGATGGAGGAATACCGCCGGCGCGGCGAGCTGATTCAGGCCAATCTCTACAGGCTCAAAAAGGGCGAGCCGTTTGCCGAGGTCGAAAACTTTTACAGCGAGGCGTGCGAAACCGTCCGCATCCCGATGGATGTTTCCCTCTCGCCCGCCCAGAACGCCCAGCGCTATTTCAAGCTCTATCAAAAAGCGCGCGGCGCGCGCACGCTTGCCGCCGAGCAAAAGGCCAAAACCGAAGAGGAGCTGCTCTATCTGGAGCAGATGCTCGACGATTTGCGCAAATGCGCGGATGCACAGGGGCTTTCCGAGCTGCGCGGCATGCTCGAGCAGTCCGGTCACATCCGCGCGACCGTCTCCCGCGTCAAGCCGCGCAAGGAAGCCCCCTCCCAGCCGATGAAGTTCCTCTCCTGCGACGGCATCGAGATCGAGGTCGGCAAAAACGCCCTTCAAAACGAGCGCCTCACGATGGGCGCCAAGGGCGAGGAAACATGGCTGCACGCGCAGAAGATGCCCGGCTCCCATGTGCTCGTTCACGCCGCCGACGTGCCGGAGAGCACGCTCATGGAGGCCGCGATGCTGGCCGCCTATTACTCCAAGGGCTGCCGCTCGGCGCAGGTTCCCGTCGACGCGACGCTTCGCCGCCACATCAAAAAGCCCGGCGGCACCCCCGCGGGCTTTGTCATCTATACCCATCAGCGAACGCTGTATATCACGCCGGACGAGGCGCAGATCAAGAAAATCCGGCTCATTCGGGAACGAGCGCCGCGCCCCTGCCTCCATTGTGAACGCAAGGAGATTCCGATGAACATCAGAGAGATTCGCCCCGGAGACGATCGCTTCGCCGTCAGCCACATCTATGAAGAAAGCTGGAAATTCGCCTATCGAGATATCCTCCCGCAGGACTACCTTGTGAGCATTCCCTCCGGGCGCTGGGTAAAGCACCTAGACCATGAAGGCTTTTATCATCTTCTCCTGCTCGACGGCTGCATTCCCGTCGGCACCAGCAGCTACTGTGCTTCCCGCAGCCCTGAGTTAGCGGGATACGGCGAGATTGTTTCCCTCTATCTATTGCCCACTTACATGGGTATGGGCTATGGTCGCAGACTTCTGTCCGCCGCAATTGACGGCCTCAAAGCACTTGGCTACCGCGACGTCTTCCTCTGGGTGCTCGAAGAGAACCACCATGCCAGACGATTTTATGAGCGCATGGGCTTTGTTCAAAGCGGCGCTGCGCTGGATGCCGTCATCGGCGGAAAAACCGTCCGCGAGCTGCAATACCATATGCGCGGGATTTGAGGCATCCTGCCAGTCGTGACGCTTGATATCGTCCTAACCGACAGAAAAAGAGGATGCACGCTGCCGAAAGGCAAGCATCCTCTTTCTTTCATGTGTTCTTTGATGCGCTTTGTATCGCGCTGTCTCGTTCGGTCTCATCCGCCTCATCCGCGTGCCGTAAGCGGCGCTCGAGGCGAAACATGCCGATCAGGGAAGCATTCAGTCTCTTTCCCACTCCAGAAATCTTCCGGAGACGGCGTCCATCTCAAAGGAATAGCGCGCGCCGCCCACGAGGGCCTCGCCGTCAAACCGGTATCCGCCGTCATCCCATTCCATTTCCAGCTCCACGATCTCCGCGCCCGTCTGCCGCTCGGAAACCAGCCTGACAACCTCGTCGATGCTCAGCACGCCCTGCGCCGCCGGATAGGTCTCCACGCGGACGATGGCGCCGGTTTGCGCGTTGACGCTGACCTCCCCGACCGCGCTTCCCGTGGAATAGAACACCTCATAGACACATGCGCCGTCGTCGCGCTCGGCGGTCACAAGGCCTTCCTCCGCCTCCGGCGCGACGGCTTTTGCGGCCGCCCTCGCTTCCGCATCGGTGAGGACATGGGCATCCGCACGGCCCGCGTCGGTATAGACGGTCTCAATCTCCAAAACGGCCCCGGAAGCGCCGAGAATATCCACCTCAACCCTCGCCCCGTCGCTTCTCAAATCGATCTGATAGACCCCGTCGTCGCGCTCGATTCGGACCACTTCGGCGCCGCCGCCCACGGCATCCGCCGCCAGCGAGGCCGCCTCCTCCTGCGTCACCGCAAGCGCAGTGGATACGAGCATCATCTGCAGCGCAAACAGCAGAGCGATTCTCTTTTTCATCGGTTTCCTTCTCCTTTCGCGTCCATGTCGTTCTGATCTTCTCCGGTATCGTCTTCCTCCGCCTGATAGCAGACCTCTTCGATCCGGCTCAGCAGCTCGTCCCGCCCCGTGCCATCCTCGGCGGAAAACGGGATCACCTGCCACGGCTGCACGGCGAGCGCCCGGCAAATCGGGGCAATGGATTTGAGCCGCGCGCCGCGGCTGATCTTGTCGGCCTTTGTGGCCACCACGGTGAAGGGAATGCCCGCCTGCCGGAGAAACAGGTTCATCTCCCTGTCCTCCTGCGAGGGCTCATGGCGGATATCCACCAGATGGAACACGTGGCAAAGATCCTCCGTCGTCGCAAAGTAATCCTGCATCATCTTGCCCCACGAGAGCTTCTCGGCCTTGCTGACCTTGGCAAAGCCGTAGCCGGGCAAATCGATGAAGTTGACCTCGCCGTTGACCTGATAGACGTTGATCAATCGGGTCTTTCCGGGCGTGGAGCTCGTTCTGGCCAGCTTGTTTCGGTTGGTCACCTTGTTGATCATGGAGGATTTGCCGACGTTGCTCTTCCCCGCAAAGGCCACCTCCGGGCAGCCCTTCGTCGCGAAATCGCCATAATCCTTCATCGAGGTGATAAACTCCGCGCGCTTTACAATCATCGCTTTCTCCTTTGCCTAAGTCAGGCGTGCAGCCCCGGCTTGACCTCCTCGTGCGCCACGGGCATCATTTCCGGCATGGACGCCTCTTGGGCGGCGGGCTTGGGCGCGGGCCGCTCGCAAAGCGCCGTTTCCAGCACCGCGCCGACGCTCTCCACGGGGATGATGTGCAGGACTTCGCGCACGTTCTCGGGAACCTCCTCGAGATCCTTCACGTTTTCCTGCGGAATGAGCACGGTGTCTATGCCGGCCCTGTGCGCCGCCAGCAGCTTCTCCTTGAGCCCGCCGATGGGCAGCACGCGGCCCCGGAGCGTGATTTCGCCGGTCATCGCCACATTCTGGCGCACGGCGATGCCGGTGAGCGCGGAGACCAGCGCCGTCGTCATGGTGACGCCCGCGCTCGGCCCGTCCTTGGGCACGGCCCCCTCCGGCACGTGGATGTGGATATCCAGCTTCTTGTAGAACTCCGGATCGATGCCCAGCTCGCGGGCATGCGCGCGCACATAGGACTTGGCCGCGCGTGCGCTCTCCTTCATGACGTCGCCAAGGCTGCCGGTCAATTCCAGCTGCCCCGTTCCGGGCATCGTCGTCGTC
>JAUNPI010000043.1:0-15746 GCA_030536875.1 Clostridia bacterium | reverse complement strand
ATTTGCAGCGTGTCGCCGCCCACAACCGTGTAGGCGAGGCCGTTGACCACGCCGACCTCCGGCTTCTTGCCCGCCTTTTCATAGTGATAGCGCGGCGCGCCGAGGAATTCCTCCAGCCGCTCCGCATTGACGGTCACGGTCTCCAGATTCTCGTCGAGCATCATGACCGCGCTCTTGCGCACGACCTTGCCGATCGTCCTTTGCAGCCTGCGCACGCCCGCCTCGCGCGTGTAGCCTTGGATCAGGGCGCGCAGCACCTTGTCGCTCATGCGCACGGCGCGGGGCGCGAGGCCATGCTCCGCAATCTGCCCCGGCAGCAGGTGGCGCTTGGCGATGTTCAGCTTTTCCTCCTCCGTGTATCCGCTGACCTCGATGAGCTCCATGCGGTCGAGCAGCGGGCGCGGAATGGTATCCACCGAATTCGCCGTGGTGATGAACATGACGCCGGACAGGTCGAACGGCGCCTCCAGATAGTGGTCGCGGAAGGCGTTGTTCTGCGCGCTGTCGAGCACCTCGAGCATCGCGCTCGCCGGATCGCCGCGCACATCGGAGGCCATCTTGTCGATCTCGTCGAAGAGGAACACGGGGTTCATCGTCCCCGCCTGCTTGATGGAGGAGATGATGCGCCCCGGAATCGCGCCGATATACGTGCGCCGGTGACCGCGAATCTCCGCCTCGTCGCGCACGCCGCCCAGCGACATCTGGACAAACTTGCGCCCGAGCGCGCGGGCAATGCTCTTGGCGATGGAGGTCTTGCCCACGCCGGGCGGGCCGACGAAGCAGAGCACGGGCCCGCGCATGTTGTTCTTGATGCGGCAAACCGCGAGGTATTCGATCACGCGCTCCTTGACCTCGTCAAGGCCGTAGTGGTCTTCCGCCAGCACGCGGCGCGCGCGCTTCAGGTCGAGGTTGTCCGGCGTGCTCTTGCCCCACGGCAGATCGAGCATCCACTCGATATAGGTGCGCGTGACGCCGATCTCCGGGCTTCCCGGGGTCATGCGGCTCAGGCGGTCGAGCTCACCGCTCACCTTGTCGCGCGCCTCGTCGTTCATCGGGGTCTTCTGCAGGCGTTCGCGCAGATCCTCCACATCCGTGGCGTCCTTATCGCCCAGCTCGGTCTGGATGGCCTTAATCTGCTCGCGCAGGAAGTAATCCTTCTGGTTCTGCTCGATCTGCTTGCGCACGCGGGCCTGAACCTTCTTTTCGACGCCGGCGAGCTCCGTCTCCCGCACGAGAATCGCGCAGACGGCCTCCAGCCGCGCCAAATCGTCCAGCTCCTCCAAAACCTGCTGCCTGTCCTCCACCTTCTGGAGCACGTTGGCGGCGATCACGTCGGCGAGCTGGCCGGGGTCCTCGATTTCCATGACGGACTGCATCGTCTCCCCGGAGACGCGCCCGCTCATGCGGCAATAATCCTCAAAATACGTGTGGGCCGTGCGCAGCAGCGCGTCCGTCTCGATGGAAACGGGCGTCCCCTGCGGGATCACCTCGTCGAGCGCGCCCTCGAAATACGGCTCCTCCTGCGTGACCGCGCGCAGAATGGCGCGGCTCTTGCCCTCCACCAGCACGCGAATGTTATCGCCGGGCAGCTTGAGCACCTGCTTGATGACGGCGATGGTGCCCACGTGGTAAATATCGTCAACGTCCGGGTTATCCACATCCATGTCGCGCTGCGCGACAAGGAAGATTCTTTGGTCGCCCAGCATGGCCTGTTCCAGCGCGGCGACGGACTTCTTGCGGCCCACATCAAAATGCAGCACCATGTACGGGAAGACCATCAGCCCGCGAAGCGGCAGCATCGGCAGGCTGACCGGTTCCGTTCGTTTCTTTTTCGGCTTAGCCAATGCTTCTTTCCTCCTTTTTTTCGGCCCGGTATTCGTAAAAATCGAGCCGATATGGACTTATTATACCTGATTGGCGGTCGTTTTGCAACAGGGCCGCGCTGACCAAGTGTTGGCTTTGCGCTCGCAAGCTTCCTAAAGCGCCCAAGCAAAGGGCACGTTTTTCATTTTGCCCGGGACTGCCCGCAAACATGCCGTTCAGACGCATTCCGCCCCATGTTCGCCCTGCTCATATGATCCGCTTCGTATCGTTGAGGGTAAACGTACATTCAAACGTCGCGTCGCAAACCCCCGCGATCTCAACCAACTCCTCCTCTTTAAAGCTGTTTTTCAGCATCTTACTTGAAAGGCGTTGTTGGGAGATATGCAGGCATGCCGCCAACTGCTTCATGTTCATGTTTCTATAAGCCAACAGCACTTTGATTTTTCCTGATGCATTCATGGGGCTCTCCTTTAATTCAATTCATATTTTTGGGGAACGCGCGTCAACAATGAATCTTTTCCGGATATCACTTTACCACAAATAGCGTAGCAAAATCAACACTTATCTCAAATTACGATAAGATTTTTTGGAAATATGTCCCAAAATCTCAATTTGCGATATGATTCCAATGAACCACCCCGTTTCTAAAAGGGAAAGCCGGAACTATTCTTTCGGAACACGTATAAAAAACGCCCCATTGCGATAAACGCACAAAAAAGAAAAAGCGCGGAAACAGATGCGCTCCGTTTCCGTGCTCGTATGGAATTGTCTGATATCAGGAAACCGACGGTCTCCTCGTCTGCGCGTCCGCGTTTTCCCTGCGCGCCTTGCCCGAGGGAAGCTTGCGCTTGGGCTCGCCGGGAACCAGCGTGGGCTCCTTGTGCTCGTTGATGGTCTCCTCCGTCACGATGACGCGGCTCACGTCGCTGCGGGAAGGCAGCTCGAACATGGTGCCCATCAGCGCGTCCTCGAGGATGGCGCGCAAACCGCGCGCGCCGCTCTTGCGGGCGATAGCCTTGCTGGCGATGGCCTTGAGCGCCGCCTCCTCAAAGTCCAGCTCCACGCCGTCGAGCTCCACCAGCTTCTTGTACTGGCGCACAAGCGCGTTGCGCGGCTCGGTGAGGATCCGCACCAGCGCGTCCTCGTCGAGGTTGTCGAGCGTCACAATGATCGGCAGGCGGCCCACAAACTCCGGAATGAGACCGAAGCGCAAGAGATCCTCCGGGCGGATATCCGCCAGCACCTCGCCCACGTTGCGCTTCTCGCGGCTCTTGACCTCCGCGCCAAAGCCCAGCGTGCCCACGCCGGAGCGCTTTTCGATGATCTTGTCGATCCCGTCGAACGCGCCGCCGCAAATGAAGAGGATGTTGGTGGTATCGATCTGGATAAACTCCTGATGGGGATGCTTGCGCCCGCCCTGCGGCGGCACGCTGGCGACCGTGCCCTCGATGATCTTGAGCAGAGCCTGCTGCACGCCCTCGCCGGAAACATCGCGCGTGATCGAGGGGTTCTCGCTCTTGCGGGCGATCTTGTCGATCTCGTCGATGTAGATAATGCCGCGCTGCGCCGCCTGAATGTCGTAATCGGCGTTCTGAATCAGGCGCAGGAGGATGTTTTCCACGTCCTCGCCGACATAGCCCGCCTCGGTCAGGCTGGTCGCATCCGCGATGGCAAACGGCACCTTGAGAATCCTGGCAAGCGACTGCGCGAGGAAGGTCTTGCCGCAGCCCGTCGGGCCGACCATCACGATGTTCGATTTTTGCAGCTCGACATCCCCGCGCTTCTTGGGGGCGTTGATCCGCTTATAGTGGTTGTAGACGGCGACGGCAAGCGCACGCTTGGCCTTCTCCTGCCCGATGACATATTCGTCGAGCACCGCCTTGATCTCCATCGGCTTGGGCAGGCTCTGCGGCTCCTGCAGGGGCGTCGCGCCCAGATCATCGGCGATGATCTCTTGGCACAGCGCGATGCATTCGTCGCAGATATACACGCCATTGCCCGCAATGATGCGGCGAACCTGATCCTGCGTCTTGTCGCAGAAGGAACAGCGCGCCACGCGCGGCTGTCTGGTTTCGTCCTTATCTCTTGGCATTTCGCACCTCAGTTCCTTTACTATCCGGGGTTCAGGGGGGAAAGTCGGTCATTTTTTGCGCGGCTGATAGATTTCGTCGATGATGCCGTAGGCAAGCGCCTCTTCGGCCGTCATAAAGTAATCGCGCTCGACGTCCCGTTCAATCCGCTCCAGCGGTTGGTGGGTCATCTCGCTCATCAGCGCGTTCATCTTGCCCTTTGTGCGCAGCAGCCACTGGGCGTGCAGCTGCACGTCCGTCGCCTGGCCGCTCGCGCCGCCGCTGGGCTGATGGATCATGACCTCACTGTTGGGCAAAGCCAGACGCATGCCCGGCTCGCCCGCCATCAGCAAAAACGCACCCATCGACGCCGCCATGCCCAAGCAGACCGTGCGGATCTTCGGCTTCACATAGCGCATGGTGTCAAAAATCGCCATGCCGTCGGTGACGCTGCCGCCCGGGCTGTTGATATACATGGAGATGTCGGCATCCGGATCTTCCATTTCGAGGAAGAGCAGCTGGGCAACGATGCTGTTGGCCAGCGCCTCGTTCACCTCGCCGCGCAGGAACACAACGCGGTCCTTGAGCAGGCGGGAGTAGACGTCATACGAGCGCTCGCCGTAGGGCGTCTTCTCGATGACGCTGGGTTCGAAGTAATAGCTGTTTGACAAAGTTAGACGCCTCCTTCTCGCGCCGGTGATGCCTGTTACTCGGCCTTCGCGTTGTCGCAGAGGAACTTGATCGCGTTGTCGCGAACCGCGTCGGCCTTGAAATACTCCCTGTCGGAGTCGGTGAGCGTCTCCTTGAGCTCCTCGACGCTCTTGCCCATCTGCGGGGCGAACTGCGCGATCTGCTCGTCGATCTGCTCCTGGGTCGCGTCGATGGCCTCGGCCTTTTCAATCGCCGTGAGCACGAGATGCGCCTTGACGCTCTTTTCGGCCTGATCGCGATAGCTCGCGCGGAAAGCCTTCTCGTCCTGGCCGGTGTATTTCATGAAATCCTCGAGCTTGAGGCCCTGACTCCTGAGGCGATACTCGAAATCGCGCATCATGGAATCGATCTGGCGCTCGATCATCGCCTCCGGAATATCGACGGAGGCATTCTCCACGACCTTTTCGATCACGGCGTTGGTAAAGGCGTTCTTGTCGCTCTCGGCGGCCTGAGCTTCCAGTTTGGCGCGGACGTCGGCCTTATATTCATCCAGCGTGTCGAACTCGCTGATGTCCTTGGCGAAATCGTCGTCCAGCTCCGGCAGCTGCGTCTCGGTGATGGCGTTGACCTTCACGTGGAAGACGGCCTGCTTGCCCGCCAGCTCCTCGGCATGGTAGCTTTCCGGGAAGGTGACGTCCAAATCCTTCTCCTCGCCGATGCTCATGCCGACCATCTGCTCCTCAAAGCCGGGGATAAAGGTGTGGCTGCCGATTTTGAGCGTCTGGCCCTCGGCGGTGCCGCCGGCAAAGGCGACGCCGTCCACGCTGCCGGCGTAGTCGAGGTCGACCGTGTCGCCGTCCTTCACCGGGCGGTCGTCCACGGAGACTTCGCTGGCCTGCTTGGCGCGCTCTTCCTCCACCTTGGCCTCGACCTGCGCGTCGGTGACCTCGGTGGTCTGCTTCTTGACGCTCACGCCCTTGTACTCGCCAAGCGTCACCTCCGGCACCACATAGACCTCGCAGGTAAACTGGAGGTTCTTGCCGGAGCCGATCTGCTGAATGTCGATCTCGGGGCGGTCGACAATTTCAATCTTGTTCTCGTCGACGGCAGACCCGTAAACCTCGTCAAAGATCATATCAAACGCATCGTCATAGAAGACGCCCTCGCCGTACATGTTTTCAATCAGCTTGCGCGGCGCGCGGCCCTTGCGGAAGCCGGGAATGTTGACCTGCCCGCGGACCTTGAGGTATGCCTTGCCCATCGCCTCGTCAAATGTCACGGCGTCGATGTCAAAAGACAGCTTCACCTTATTGCTGGAAATCTTTTCTACGGTGGTGCTCATGTTCTTTTGCTCCTCCTGAATCATGCCCTGATCATGGCATGCTGATGATGGCTGCGCCCGGAATCCCCAAAACGCTATTTTGTATTATAGCACGGCGATTTGAGAAGATCAATCCTCAAACCGCTCGTAAGCGCTGGGTTTTTCCCATTTTTTCTGTTTTCACTCGCTTTTCCCGACATTTTTCATACATATGCGGCGCCTTCGCCTCTGATGACAGCCCTCGTGAGGTTTGCCGCGCTTTTTTCCTGCGCATAAGGGCGCGCGCTTTGGCGAAGACTGGAAAGCAGAAATGTATGCCCCTGTGGAGGTGCCGCCATGCCCTTGCTCCATGTTCTCTGCGCCGCTCCCGCCTCCCCCGCCGAGGCGCGCTCCCTCCTGCGCCGCGCGAGGATGATGCTCACCCCCGAGGAAACGCTTCTTCTCTTTTGCGATCTGCCCGCTTCGGACGCGGCAAAGGCGCCGGAGGACGACGCGCTGATCCGCCTTCTGCAATCCGGCGTGATGAGCGCAGGCCGTCCGCGTCCTGGCCGCTTTCTCCTCCTCGTCCGCCGCCGTTCGTGGGACGACGCCCGGCGCGCCTATCTAGGGGCGCAGCAGGCCGTTTCGCCCGCGCAGGTCGCCGCCCAGCTGCTCACGCTGGGGCGGACAGACGCGGCGTTCGAGGCCGCCACCTTTTCTCCCTCGTCGCTGAAGGGGCTCTATGACGCCATGCTCCTGATGAGCGACTCGCTTTGCTGCACGCCGGACACGCCGGGCCGCATGGCCGCCGCGCTCGAAAAGAGCGGCTTTCCCTGCCTCTGCGGGCGCGTTTTGCCCTTCCACCCGCCGCAGGAGACGGCGCTGTCCCGGCTCGCGCGCGTCCGGTTTTCCCTCTCGCCGGTCGCCGAAGCCCTTTCCGACCGAATGGCGCGCCACAATCTCGCCTTTCCCGACGGCGCGGTGATGTTCTCCCGCGAGGCGTTCCCCTCTCTCGCTCAAGGCCGCCTCCCTCAAGAGCCCTGCCCGCTCGCCGGCGAATGCCTGTTCGTCCGCCGCAGGCCCGACACGGCCGCCTCGCTGCTCTCGGCCCTTCGCATCCGTCAGGCGCGCGCGTTTGGCTCCCTTTCCCGCCGAGGCGGGCCGGGCGATCCGGGCGCGCGCCTTGACGCCTTCGCCGCGCTTTTGCCCCTCGCTCAGCTGTCGCTGCTGCTTCTTGCGGCGCTGCTCGGCTCCGCGCCCTTGGCCATAGCCGTCATCCTGCTCCCGGAGGGATATGCGCTTTTCCATCCTCGGCTCCTTCCGGGGGCGCTCGTGCGCCTCGCGCTGCTTCCCGCCCGCGTGCTGTCCGCCTTCGATGCGGGAATGGCCCAGCTGCTGGCCCGTTCTCCACGCCTGCGCGTGGAGCTTCCTTCCGGCGCGCTGGGCGCTTCCGGCTGTGTCTTTGCCGGTGCAGCGCTGCTGGGCCTTGCTTTTCGCACGATCTATGCGCTGGCGCCGCTGCTGCTCGTCTGCCTGCTCTGGCTGAGCGCGCCGCTGCTCTTTCCCGCGCTCTCCTCCCCGCTGCGCGAGCGCATCCCGCTGGATGAGCCGGAGCGCGCCCAGCTCGCCTCCCTCGCAGAAGCTTCCTTTTATACGCTGCCCGACGCGCCCGACGAAAGCGCCGCGGCGCCGCGGCTCATGCTCGCAGCCTGCGCCGGCTGCATGCTCCGCCTCTTGGAGCCGGACGAGGCCGCGCGGCGCGTATCGGCGCTGCTTGCGCCGCTTGAAGCCTCCCCGGGTGCGCTCTGCGCCAGCGAAATCTCCTGCCTGCTCGCCAGCGCTCAATACCTTCGCGAGCGGATGAGCGACTGCGATGCCGCGCTGCGTCCGCTGCCCGCCCGGCTCGAAGCGCTTGCCCGAGCCTGCCCTCCGCCGGAGGACGACGGCCTGCTCGCCGGGCTGCTGCGCCTGTGCCAAACGGGCGATTCCTCCGCCCCCGCGCTGGATGCGCTGCGTGCTTTCCAGCCGCCCCATGCCAAGCAGCCGGATGGCCTGCTTCCCCAAACGCCATCGCTCGACGCCCTCTTTCTGCCGTTCGGCTATTGCGTATCCTCCGCCCCTATGCTGATGCCGCTGACCCACCCTCACGCCTTTCTTCGCGCGCATTTTCTGGAAATAGGCAAAGACGCCGCCGAGAGCGCGGCCGCCGTCGACCGCTTTCTCGTGCTCGCCGCCGCTTTGGGGCTGCCGTTTGGCCCCTTGCTCCTGCGCTCGCCCGTCGTCGCGCCCTACGCTCCCGTGCTCATGCAGCTTTAAGGGCCGCCCCGCCAAGCCGGAGCGGCCCCTTTGCATATTCCTTCGTCGCCTTTGCCCGCCCGGGCCGTAAAGCTCACGACTCCGCCAAAAGGAGCTTCTGGCTGACCCGCGTCATCGCTTCGATATGGTAGGCATAACCGCCGTCCGTCAATTCATCCCCTTCTCTTCTCATCTTGCAGGAAATCCAGCAATTCTTAGAGAAAATACATCAACGTGTTGAGCGTTCTCAGGACTCTTTGGGCCTGAGGTCCCATGCAGTACGCGTAGATCGCGCCGCCCGCCAAGATCAACAGCAGCAGAAAGATAAAAATCGCCAAGAGATAGGACCGCGCATACGAGCGCCGATTGATATTCGAACTCGAAAGCGCACAATACACCAGTATCGCCCAGCCTATAACAGGAATCATAAAGACGATTGAATAGCCCAAGTACCCCCACGCCGACAGCGGGCAAAATTCTTTCGGCCCGTCATAGCCGAATCGTTTGTATCCCACTTTCTTTCCCCTCTCTCGATTTATAACCGAATGATTATTTTTCTGCATTCTACCACATAGATGCCGTATTGTCAAGATAAACCCGTTTGGTTATAAAGCGATGGAAGGTGATTGGAGATGGCGCAGTATCGGCGAATTCGTGAGCTTCGTGAGGATCATGACCTCACGCAAGCGGAACTTGCGCGGCGGTTGGGCATGAAACAGCCGCAGTATTTCCGCTATGAACAGGGCTATCGCGACCTGCCGACCGATATTCTCATTCGGCTCGCCGATCTGTATCACACGTCAACCGACTATATTCTCGGCAGAACAGATAACCCATCGCCCCCGCAGCCATAAACGCCCCGCACACATTGGAAGCGCGTCAAAGGGCCGCCCCGTCAAGCCGGAGCGGCCCCTTTCGATTATCCGTTTTTATCCCTTATCCCTTTGCAAAGCCCACAATGCCAAATGCGCCGGGGCCGCTGTGAGCGGCGATCACGCAGCCCGTTTTCACCCAGCCGATTTGCTCAAACCCCTGTTCGCGGGCAATCTTTTCGGCCTCTCGCCTGAGCGTGCCGTCTAGGCCCTCGCTGTAGATCAGCCAAAGCTGGGAACGATCCAGCGCGTTGGCGTCGGGGTATTCCTGCGCAAGGCGCTTGACCACGCGCGCCATCGTGCCGCGATATTTCTTGGTGGAGATGAGCTTGCCATCCTCGATTTCAATGAGCGGGTGCAGGCCCAAAATCTTCGCCCCCAGATAGGCGGCGTTGCTCACGCGCCCGCCGGCGCGAAGGTAATCGAGGTCTCCCGGGAAAAAGCCCATGCGCACGCGCGCAATGAGATCGTTTGCCGCCCGGACAGCTTCGTCCATCGTCGTCTCCGGCTTGTCGGCAAGGAGTTTGGCGATGGCTAGGACGATGGCCGACTGCGCGGCGGAAACGCTCTTTGTGTCGATGGCGGTCATTCCCTTTCTGCCCTCAGCGGCAATGAGCGCGCTTTGCATGGAGCAGGTCGTGCATGCCGAATAGGCCAGATAGAGGATCTCTTTTCCCGGATGCTCACGCTGAAGCCGGTCAAAGGCCTCCTCAAAATCGTGAGGCGTGCAGCCGCTGGTTCGCGGCAGGTCGCGCGTCCTTTTATAATGATCAAACATCTCCGTGACGGGGAACGCGCCGTCGTCGCGCGTCGTTCCTCCGAAGGAGACGTGCATCGGGACAACCGTAATGCCGTATTCGCGGGCCAACTCGGGGGTGAGATCCGAACCGGACTCCGCAACAAGAAGGATATTGCTCATGGGTATACCGCCTTCCATTCGATTTGGACGGCATACAGTATACCTCGGCTACGTTTCACAAATGCGGGAGATTTGTTTCAGAATGATGAAACTGCGCGGGCTTCTCGCCGTCATAGCGCGGAATGCGGACGATGAAATCCGATCCTTCGCCCGGCTTGCTGCGCACGCTGACGCCCCCGCCAGAAATATCGAGCACGCGGCGCGCCAGCGTGAGCCCAAGGCCGTTGCCCTCTCCGGAATGGGATGTGTCTCCCTGATAAAACTTGTCAAAGATGTGCGCCATCGTCTCCTCGTCCATGCCGCATCCGGTATCCGAAACGGTGACCACGACGTCGGCCCCGTCGTTTTCCTGCCGCAGCACGATCCGCCCGCCCGGCTCCGTGAACTTGATCGCGTTGGAAATCAGGTTGTTGAAGACGATTTCCATCATGTTTTCATCCGCCATGACCATGACGCGCTCCTCCAGCTGGGCGTCGAAATCGATGTGCTTTTCCTCCCAGCGCGTCTCGTAGCCAAGGGCGCAGTCGAAAAGCTGGCGCGTCAGGTCATACGGCGCGGCGCTTTGAACAATCCCTTGGTTTTCCAGCTTGTTGAGCCTCAAAATATTGCTGACCAGCGCGCTCAGGTTCTCGCTCGCCGCGGCGATGGCCTTGGCGTATTCCGCCCGCTCGGCGTCGCCGAGGTTCGGCTTTTGCAGCGCCGATGCGTAGCCGCTGATGACCGAGAGCGGCGTCTTGATCTCGTGGGACACATTGGCGATGAAATCGTCCTTCATCGTCTCGATGCTCCCCAGCTCGCGGACCATCCGGTTAAAGTCCTCGAACATGATATCCATGTAGTCGAACTTATTGCGGGCGTGAATGGCCTTCACGGACACGGAAAAATCCCCCTCCGCCACCCGGCGCATGGCGCGGCTCAGGCGGCGCATCGGCCTGTCGAACTTTGCGCAGCTGACCTGATGGATGACCGCCGCCGCCAAAAAGGCCATGAGCACCCAGTATGATCCCACGCCCATGCTCGCCACAATGCTGAACACCTCCATGTTGAGCAGCTTTTCAAGCATGAGCACGTTGCCCACGCTCAGCACGACGACCACAAGCAGGATCACCACGAACATGCGCCATGAAAACAGATGCCTTCGCACGCGCGGATCCTCCGGCCTCCTCAAAAAGAAGTACCCTACGCCGGATACGCCCCTCTTTTTCGCCTCCTCGCTCTTCCCCTTCATCCGTTTGGCACCGCCTTATAGCCAAGCCCGTGAACGGTCACGATTTTAAAATCCTCGCTGGCGGAAAACTTTTCGCGGATGCGCGTGATATACACATCCACCGCGCGCAGGCTGGCGCTGCTCTCGCCGTCCCAGAACTCGTCCATCAGCTGCGCGCGGGAAAACGTGCGCTTCGGATAGGAGAGCATCTTGTAGAGAATATTGAACTCGCGCACGGTCAGGGCGACCTCCCTGCCCTCGACATAGGCGCTCATCTCCTCCGCATCCAGCACGGTGGAGCCGACGACAAGCCGCTTCTCCGCCTCTATGCGCGCCCGGCGCAAAAGCGCCTCGATGCGCAGGATGAGCTCGTCCACATCGATGGGCTTGACCATATAATCGTCGATGCCCGCGCGGAAACCGCGCCGTTTGGCCGCCAAATCGTCGCGAGCGGTCATCAACAGAATCGGGATCGTCTGATTCACCCGGCGGATGCTCGCCACCAGCTCAAAGCCGTCTATGCCGGGCATCATGATATCCGAGACGATCAGGTCGATTCCGCCCGCATAGAGCAGGTCAAACGCCTGCTGGGCGTTGAAGCAGCCCCGGGCCGCGTACCCTGCCGCGTCAATGCCGGCGCAAACGATCTGGTTGAGCCTCGCGTCGTCCTCGACGACGAGCACATGCACCATGTTCATCCCTCCGTTTTTCCAGTCGATATCGGCAGTATACCAGATCAATGTTTCTATTTTGTTACAAGTCTGCCCGAAATGCGCCGCTTGACAGCGGCACGCCTCAGGCGTACAATCATTTTATTCATCCGACGCCAAGGAGGTTCCCATGCAGCCAGCGCTCCCCCGTCTTAAAACCGCCCTTTGCCGCACGGCCGATTCCCTCGTCTGCCCCAAAAATCCTCAGACCAACCGCAACACGGGCCTGATCCGTCTGATCGCCTTCGCCGCAATGGCGGTCGATCACGCAGGAAAGATGCTCTTTCCCCAATATCCCGCCCTGCGGCTCATTGGCCGGCTTGCGTTTCCCCTCTTCGCCTATCTGATCGCCGTGGGCGCGGTCTATACGCGCGACCCGCTGCGTTATCTCTCCCGTGTCGTCGCGCTGGCGCTGATCTCTCAGCCGCTCTACGCCCTCGCGCTGGATCATGAGACCGCGGCGATGTATGCCGTTCCCTTCCTGAGCCATCCGCTGCAGGCAATGTGTTCCTTTTATATGGGCAGCTGGCAAAAGCCCAGCATTCTGCTGTCCCTCTCGCTCGGTCTGGCGCTGCTGCTGTGCCTTCGCTCCCGAAGGTTTGCGCTCGCGCTGGGGCTGTATGTCCTTTGCGAGCGCTTTGCCGGCAGCCTCGACTATGGCATTCACGGCATCCGGCTGATGCTCCTGTTTTACGCCCTTTGCGAGCATCCGCTCTGTTCCCTTGCCGCGACGCTCTCCTATCTGCTTCTCGTCTGGGCGAAGGGGTTCGGGTATTCCTTCTTCGGCTTCACGTTCGGCATGCAGGTTTACGCGCTGCCCGCGCTCCTGTTTGTTCATCTGCCTCTCCGCAGCCGCTTGAAGCTGCCCCGCGTGGTCGCCTACGGCTTCTATCCGGCGCATCTGCTCGTCCTCGCCCTCATCGTAAAGCTCGCATAACCTCCGCCCGTCTCACATAGAATAGCGGCAGCGCTTTTGTTGGGAGGCGGACTATGCTCGTTGTCATTCCCCATACGCCCTACGGACGCCTTGGCGCGCTGCTGAGCGCGCTGATCGTCGTCGCCGCCATGATCGGCCTGACGATGCACAAGGATTTTTACGCGGGCATTCGCCGCCGCGACTTTTATGCCTATTACACCAACCTGAGCAATCTGCTCGTGCTGCTCTATTACGCCCTCGCCGCCCCTCAGCTTTACGCGCGCGCAAAGCTGAGGGCGCTCATTCCGCACGTCGAGTTTGCCGTGATGATGAGCATCCTGCTCACGCACTGCGTCTTCCATCTGCTCCTTCTGCCGAACGTTTGGAAGGGCGTAAAGGGCATGGCGCGAACGCGTGAATATTTCATCCTGTTTGCGGACAACCTGATCATCCACTACCTCGTGCCGTGGCTGGTCATCCTCTACTGGCTGCTGTGCTCGCCGGGAAAGGCGGCGCTCGGCCCCTGCGACGCGGCGTATTGGCTTTCCGTTCCGCTTCTCTATCTCGGCGCGGTTCTTCTTCGCGCCCGCTTGATGGGGAACATCGCCGAGACGCAAAGCCCGTATCCCTATCCGTTTCTGGATGTTCGGTCGCGGGGCGCCGCGCGCGTGGCGCTGACCTGCCTGATGCTTCTGGCCGTCTGCCTGCTTGTAGGGCTCGCGATCGTCGCCGCCCTGCGGACGGCGTTCGCCCTCTTCGGCGCAGGGCACGGCTTCGTGCTCATATGAGACCGGTCATGCGCGGAAAAAGCAAGTTTTTGGAAAAAGGGGATTGACACCCGCGCCGCCATGTGGTATGATAACCACCGTTGAAGCGTTGTTCGCAGCGCTGAAATTGGGGAATTGTGTAACGGCAGCACCTACGACTCTGACTCGTATTGTCTAGGTTCGAATCCTAGTTCCCCAGCCAATTGCCTCCATGGTCAAGCGGTCAAGACGCTGCCCTCTCAAGGCAGAATCATGGGTTCGATTCCCATTGGAGGTGCCAAACACACGCGCTGATTCATGTTGAATTGGCGTTTTTTTCTGTCAAAAAACGTCCCCCTGCCCGCATTCTCCACTATACAACTCGCCGGTCAAATGCTATAATGAAATCATCTTCACCATATTTCAGGGGGGTTAACATGGATAAGGAAATCAATCGCCGCACGTTTCTCAAGGGCATCACCGGCAGCGCCGTGGGCCTAGCCGCAATGGGCATGATGGGCGGCGTTTCCGCCATCGCCGAGGAACCGGAGAAGGCCGCGCCCGCCGTCGAGGGCAAAAAGCAGTTTTCAGGCATCTACAACGTTCGTTACGTCACGGAGGATCTCGTCTATCTCGGCGTGAGCGACAGGCGCATCGAGCTGTTTGAAAACGTGTATCCCGTTCCCCGCGGCATTTCGTACAACTCCTATCTTCTGCTGGATGAAAAGACCGTGCTCTTTGACACGGTGGATCGCTCCGTCTCCGGGCAGTTCTTCGAAAACCTCGAGCATGCGCTTGGCGAGCGCAAGCTGGATTATCTCATCGTCAACCACATGGAACCCGATCACAGCTCCGCCATCGCGCAGGTCGTTCACCGCTATCCCGAAGTCAAAATTCTGTGTACGGAGCTCGCCGTCTCCATGATCGCCCAGTTCCACGAGATCGACATCGCGAAGCACGGCTATGCGGTTTCCGAGGGGATGGAGCTCGTCACAGGCCGCCACAGGCTCATCTTCACCCTCGCGCCGATGGTTCACTGGCCCGAGGTCATGATGACCTACGACGCCACGGATAAAATTCTCTTCAGCGCGGACGCCTTCGGCACCTTCGGCGCGCCGGGCGGCAACCTTTTCGCGGACGAGGTCAATTTCGAAACCGAGTGGCTCGCCGACGCCCGCCGCTATTACACCAACATTGTGGGCAAATACGGCCCGCAGGTTCAGGCTGTGCTCGCCAAGGCCGCCGCGCTGGATATCGCGATGGTCTGCCCGCTGCACGGCCCCATTTGGCGCGAGAACATCGGCTGGTTCATCGATAAATACGACAAATGGAGCAGCTACACGCCGGAAGAGGACGCCGTTTTGGTGGTCTATGGCTCCGTCTATGGCAGCACGGAGAACGCGGCGGGCGTGCTCGCCACGAAGCTCTCCGAAGGCGGCGCGCGCAACGTAACGGTGCTCGATGTCTCCAAGACACATGTGAGCGAGCTGATTGCCGAAAGCTTCCGCTGCAGCCACATCGTGCTGGCAAGCATTACCTATAACATGGGCATCTTTACGCCGATGAAGAATTTTATCGCCGACCTGCAGGCGCACAACCTGCAAAATCGCTGTTACTCCATCATCGAAAACGGCAGCTGGTCCCCCGCCTCCGGCAATCTCATGCGCGCGCTGATGGACGAGATGCCCGGCATGCGGCAGGTCGGCGGCATCGTCACCGTCCGCTCCACAACCAACGAGGAGAGTTACGGCGCGCTTGGCACGCTGGCGCAGGAAATTCTCTCCTCTCTGAATGGATCGGCGCCCGCTGCAGACGAGCCCGCCGCAGAGGCCGCGGTCAGCGCGTGGCGCTGCACCGTCTGCGGCTACATCTACGAGGGCGCATCCCTGCCGGCGGACTACACCTGCCCGCTCTGCGGCGTAGGGCCGGACAAATTTGAGCCCGTCTCCTAATTTGAGGGCTTTTTTCCACCGCTTTTGTGCCTTTGCACGGCGGCGCCGTTCCTTCGGGACCGCGCCGCCGTGTTTATTTTGTATTTAGCATTTCACGTCTGCCGTTCAGTTTTTTTAACATTCGTTTACGTAGATTACAGTGCATTCTATAATAGGTGCAACCGTCAGCCAGGCAAGGCTGACAGAATTCAGAGGAGGTTTGTCCTATGAAGAAGCTTGTTTCCCTGTTCGTCGCGCTGGTTCTGGTTATGGGCCTGGCGACTGTCGCGTCCGCGGCGGAGTATC
>JAUNPI010000205.1 GCA_030536875.1 Clostridia bacterium | reverse complement strand
GCCTTCACCTGCGCCGCCGTGCTGAGCATGTATTACAAGCAGATCACCGAGGGCTATGAGGATCAGGCGAACTTCGCGATCATGCGCAAGGTCGGCCTCTCCCGCAGGATGATCCGCCAGTCGGTCAACTCGCAGATTCTGACCGTCTTCTTCCTGCCGCTGGTCGTCTCCGGCGTCCACGTGGCTTTCGCCTTCCCGATGCTCACCAAGCTTCTCGTCCTCTTGGGGCTTGCCAACACGCGCCTTCTCGCGCTGGTGACGCTGGGCTCCTTCGCCCTCTTTGCCCTGTTCTATGTGGCCGTGTATCTGGTCACCTCGCGGACGTATTACAAGATCGTCAGCAGCGAGGGCTGACTGTCAAGCCATCACCTCCACCCGCTCGATCAGCCGGCGCCCCTGTCCCGCGGGCGCGGTCACGGCGAGCGCCGCGTACACCCGGGCTACGTTCGGCGCTTCCCGCCGGACGAGGCCCGCGCGGTCGTCAAAGCGTTCGCTTGCGGCGAGCGGCGCAAAGCGCAGCGGCACCACCGCGTCATACTCCGGCAGATTGACCTCGTCCTGGGGGCGCATGAGCAAAAGCCTTGCCGCGTCCCCCTGCCCGGCAAGGCGCAGCGTCAGGTAGCGCAGCAGCGCGCCGGACGCCGCCTGCTCCTGCGCCGCCTGCTCGCCTTCCGCCGTCCCCTCGCCGACGGGGCGAAGCTCCAACTGAATGATGCCATCGGGCCACAGGAGCGCAAAGGCGTTTTCCTGTGGCTCGAGGCGTTTGATGGCGCCGCCCTCCAGCTCCATCGCCACCGTCAGCGGCCTCGTCTGCGGCGAAAACGGAGAAAGCTGAATGTAAACTTCCGCGTTCTCCGCCGCGGGGAAGGCCTGTCCCTCCCCTTCCAGCGGCCCGCAGAATTGGCCGTTGACCGTCAGCACGCCGCGCGCGGCACTCTCGATCATCAAAATCCGATGCATGCTCATCTCCCCTTTGGCTTAACAATATGGCGCTGCGCGGCGCGTCATGCCCCGCCCTTTCCCCAAAACGCAAAAAAGGACGCCGCGTAGCTCAGCGCGGCGCCCCCAAAATGGCTGGTTATGCATTTGGTGACATGTCAGGTTAAAAAGTCAGGTAAAGAGTCAAGTCAAAAAGCGATCATGGATGCACTGTCTATCCGAATTCACAGAATGTCGATGAATGGGAATGTCAAGTGAAACATACCGCCACGCGCGCGCCGCGCGCGTCAGAGGGCGTCCGCCCTCGGGTCAGTCGACGGCGCCTTCCGCGCCGCTGTCGCCCAGTTCCTTGCTCGCCGCCTCTTCGGCGAGCGCCATCTCGGCGATCTGCTCCTGCGTCAGCCCGGCAAGAGCGCCTTCATACATGTCCTCGGGCGCTTCTTCCGTCGCCTGCGGCTCAGCCGTCGTCTCCGGTTCCGAAGGGGGGATGGAATCCGAAGCGGCCTCGGGCGCTCCTTCCGTCGTCTGCGGCTGGGCCGCCGTCTCCGGTTCCGGAGGGGGGGTGGAATCCGGAGCGGAGGTAGCCATAGCCTCCGGCTCTGCCGTCGCCTGCGGGGAGACATCCGCCTTGTCTTTCTTCATGACCGTCCATCCGATCAAAACGATCAGCACGACCGCGATCACCGCGATGACGATCTTTCCTTTGCTGTGCATTGGACTCACCCTTTCCCGCCCTCTCAAAGGGCGGCTGCTCGCTTATGTTTCATTCCTGCCAAGGGCAGGAAAACGCGGACGTTGTCAGAGGCTCTCGAGCTCGATGAGGCCGCAGCCTCCGTCCCGGCGGCGGTAGACCGTCGCGGCCATGCCGGTCTCAATGTTGCTGAACATGTAGAACGAATGGCCCAGCAGGTTCATCTCGAGAATCGCGTCTTCGACGCTCATGGGCTTGGCGGCATAGCGCTTCACGCGGACAACCGTCTCCTCCGGCGCTTCCTCTTCCGGCCCTTCGTCCGGAACGGGCGCCTCGGCGAGCGCCGGCTTCTTGCGAAGGTCGCGCCCCAGACGCGTGCGCAGCTTTTTCATCTGCCGCTCCAAGATATCTATACCTTTATCCAAGGCGGGCAGGGAAATCTCCCGCTCCTGGTTCTCCGTCCTGAGTGTGTGGCCCAAATAGGGCATGGTCATTTCGACCTTGTACATGCTCTTCTGCTCGGTGACGCGAACGGTGATCACGGTCGCGTCTTCCGCTTCGTCTTTAAAGTAGGCGTCCATGCGCTGATGTACGCGCTTGTTCATGGTTTCCTGAACCGCAGCGGGGACGTGCGCATCTTTCATCACAAAACGAATGATCATATGCCGGCCTCCTTGTACGTTGATGTCCCCCTTTCAATCTGGGGGGCGATATCGTCCATTTCTCCTTTCTGTGGTTACAGTATAGCGCATTTGTGTAATCCCTTCAAGTTGTTTCGTATGTTACCTGTAAGTATTTAACAATCGTTCGCCCTGCGCAGCAGGCGCTCATAGATCGGGATCATCGTCTGTTCGCTGACGGCCTCGCCAAGGCGCGCGATGTCCAGCCAGCCGACTGCGCTGTTTTCCGCCTCGGCGACGCGAAGGGGCAGCGAATCGTCCGCCTCAAAGAGATAGGAGACGTTCAGGTGCAGATGGGTGCCCACGCTCTGCCCGCGCCGCACATGGGCCCAGACCGGCAGGATCTCGACGGAGGCGATGCCCGTTCCCAGCCGTCTGAGGCCCGTGATGCCCGTCTCCTCGCTCGCCTCCCGCCGGGCGAGGGCCTCAAAGTCGGTCTCGCCGTCGGCGTGCCCGCCCGTCCACGCCCAGCTGCCGTATATCCGGTGGAACGCCATCAGCGTCCTTCGCCTGTCGGGGCTCACGATGATGGCCGAGGCGGTCATGTGCGCCACGGTGTTTTCCCTCGTGAGCAGAAAGTCCCCCTCCCGGGCGATCAGATCGAGCATGCTCCTCTGCTCGGCGGCCTCGCGCGCATCCCCCGGCTCAAAGCGCGCGATGGGCAGGGCCCACGCGGGCAGGGCGGGACTGTTCGGTGTTTGGTCCCTCGTGTTCTCGGTGTCCCTTGTCATACGCGGGTGGTTCCTCATTTCCTGTCGTCATGTCCTGTCGCCGTA
>JAUNPI010000042.1 GCA_030536875.1 Clostridia bacterium | reverse complement strand
AGGCGAGAAAGAGGAACATGCCGTCGCCGACGAGCAGAAACGACGCAAAGAGCGCGGCGCGGCGCCCAAGGCCGCCCGAGGCTGTGACGTGGGTGCTTGAGCGGACGGCAACCTGCGTCATCAGCCGCCTTTGGGTATAGGCGGCTGCCGTCGCGCGCAGAAGCGAATCCAGCTCGTCAACCTCGCCGCCGCCCTGCGAAAGCGCGTATTCGGCGCGCAGCGAGAGGGCGGGAAAGGAAAGGCCCGTGTCATAGCAGCGCCACGCGCCGGCGCTGTCCGCAAGCTGTTCAGCATATTGGGCAAGGGAGAGGAGGCGCTGCTCGGCTTGCGTTCCGACGGGAGGCAGCGCTTGGGCGAGCTCCGCCGCCGCCTCGCGCTGGGCCTGCGATTCAATCCACTCGGCGATCAGCGCATCCAGCGTCAGACGCGCAAGGCGGGAGCCGCCCATCCCGCACAGGCGCGCAAGCTCACCGTCCGCGCAAAAGGAAACGACAAAGTCGGTGGGCTTGAAGTCATAGCTTTCGCCCGTCTCAAGTAGGGCGCGGCGGCGCGTCTGCTCATCCTCGGGGATGAGGGGCTCGATGCTCACGCGGCTTCGGATGTCCTCCACCCCGCAGGCGACGCCGAGCCGGTTGATCGCCGCATAAACCGTTTGGGGAGAGAGAAGCTCGGACGGGTGGAGCGAGCCATAGGCCGAGACAAGCGCTTCGGCGCGATAAACCTGCCGGCCGGCGTTCCATGCGAGAAACGCGCCGCCCAGCAGAGCATTGGAAACCAGCAGAAGGGCGGCGGCTCTGCGCAAAGGCCGGACGAGCCGAAGCGAGAACAGGCGACGGACGGCGAGAACGAGACAGACTGCCGCAGCGGCGGCGCAGCCGCACAGGAGCGGAAGGCGGCGCCACAGGGAGCTTCGGGGATTTTCTCGGAAACTGAGGGGCATGCGCTCGGCGAGGAAGGCGTTTTCCAAGGCTTTGGCGCGCTCGCGCAGAAGGGCGATATCCACGCCCGCCCGAAGATCCGAGGCGAGCGAGGAAAACGAGTCGCCGCCGCTTGAAAAGTCGGGAGCCTCCAAGGCGCGGCTTCGTATGTGCTCGGCGAGCAGGGCGTCCTTCAGCGCCTGATCATCGCCGGCCTCCGGCGCGTCCAAGCCGGCCATGCTGCCCGCAAGGCGCCGGGCTTCCCGCTCCAAGCAGGCGGACGTGATCGCGCGCAGCAGAGCCGGCGCATCGCGATGGGCAAGGCTCACGATGTATTCCGCGCTGACATAGGCCGCTTCCGCTTCGCGCGTGACCGCGGGCGTCACGCGCAGCGCCGCTTTGAGCTCCGACACGGTGACGTCGTCTGAAAGCGCGGCGCGGCTCACGGCCTCGCCAAGCACCTCGTCGTCAAACAGCGCAAGGGCGTCAAAGCGCGTGCCGTCGATCCTCTTTCCGGACGGGCTCGAGAGGCTGCGAAGCGTCAGGACGGCGTCCGCGTGCCGGGCGTCATAGACGGACTGCGCACCGAGGCACAGGAGCGCGGCGCACAGCGCGGCGGCGCAGAGCACAAAGGCGCGCCGGATGACTTTGACGGGATTGAACATGGCGGCAGACTTCCTTCCTATGGGCGGTGAGCAAGGGGCGGGGCAGGGCGACGGGCGCGGGAAGCGAGGGGAGCAAAGAGGGGCTTCTTCCTCCTGCGCCGCATGCATGAGCAGCAGGCGCGAGACGAGGGTCAGGAAGAAATAGTACATCGTGTTGTCGGTCAGGTAGGTGATCAGCAGATAGAGCTGGATGCACAGCGCGGCGCGATGCGCGCCCAGGCCGAAGCGCGATCCCAGCCGCGCCGGGAGCACGGCCAGCCAATAGCCCATCACCGCGAAAAAACCGAAGAACCCCATTTCGATATACAGCGTAAGCACGTCGCTGTGAAGGCCTGTGACCATGATCTGCTGCGTTCCGGCATCGCGCATGCCGCGAAGGAGCGCGACGGTGTACTGAAAGCCCAAGCCCATAAAGGCAGGCGAGAGGCTGTACATCGGCTGAACATAGCGGTAGATCTTGTCGCGCCCCGTCATCCCGATGCCCAGCGCTTCCAGCGCCCATGTGACCAACCCTGCGCGTATGGCGAGCAGATAGGCGAAGCTCAGCAGGACGAGAACGCCTGAAAAGAGAAGCAGGCGAGAGCGGGGAAAGGGCCTGCGGCATGCGGCGCGGAGGAAAACGCAGGCAAGCAGCGCAAGGAGCAGCCCGAGCACGGCGATGCGCTTGAGCCCCGCCAGAAAAAAGAAAATCGCCGCGGCGACGTGCGCCCGACGATGTCCCCGGCAAGGCTTATGCAGCGCGTAATGGAGGATGAACAGACCCATGCAAAAGGTGATGTCGTGCAGCTCGATGTTCGTCTGAAAATCGCCCGCTTCGCCGCCGAGGCCGACAAGCGGACCGACGGTCAGCCCCAGCAGCACGGCGGAGGGAGAAGCGGAGAGCGCGCTCAGGACGATGACCGCGGCATTGGAGAGCGCCAAGCCGTAGAAGGTATAGTCCGCCGCCTTGGAGCCGAAGCGCTGGAACGCGGAGAGCGCGGCGGCAAGAGCGGCGGCCTGAAAGAGCAGCTTCTGCCCGGCGCGCAGGACAAAGGGCATGTCCGCGCCCCGGAAACTCCAGAGAAGGAGCGAATGGAGCAGCGAAAAAAGCAGGGGGCACGCAAACAACAGCGCAAAAAAAGCCGCTTCGCGCCGCTCGCTGCCCCTTGGTGAGCGGCAGAGCCGGATGAACGCCGCCGGAACGAAGCAGAGCGTCAGTGCCTTGAGCGCCATGCCCCTTCCGCCGAGCAGACTGCAATCGCCGAAGCCTGCGGCGGCCACACAGAGCGTATAGAGAACGGCTTGCGGGCGCGGAAAGGGACGTTTCACAAGCGGAAGCCTCCAGATGAGCGCAGACGGAGAAGGAAAGATGCGGGAAAAAGAAACTGAGGAAATATAATGATAATTAGCTAAAAGATATAGAGATGTTACAAATAGAATACGACAATGTGACGGAATTGTCAAGGGCAATCCGCCGCATCTCCCCTCACGGAGAGAAAAAAGGGTTACAGTTCAGCCCAAGCAGAGTAAGCAGCCCGATAAGGATTGCCCATATTCTTCTTTGCAGTCTCAAAAAAGCTGAAAAGAGTACAGTACATCAGCATTCCTGATGTTTCTCTGAAACCGTCAGACATTTCCGGGTCATGGTCGTTGCATCTGTATACAGCGCATTGCTATTGAACTGCTCATCGGCATATCCGGCGACTTTTTGCGCTGCCGAGAGGGGCGGGTTTAACATCCGCACAGGGCTTTCAGCCCATAATCGTCGATGCACCGGGTCAGCCCCTCCGCCGTTTGGCTGAAGGAGATGCCGTGACTGCGAAGCTTGCCGCAGTCCATCCAGAGGTTATGCCTGCCGGACGGCTCGACCTTGGGCGCGTCCAGCCCCAGCGCGTTGGAGAGGAACAGCGCCGTATCGTACATGGACATGCTGTTTTCGCTGCCGAAGTTGTAGACGCCGCCGGGCAGATCGACGGCGCGCCGGGTGAGCTTTGCGACCTCGCGGACGTAGGTGATGCCGCGGTATTCCGTTCTGCGGTAGGACAGGGGCGTATGCGTGATGGCGGCGCGCAGCGTATTGATCAGGAAATTGCCGCGGTTATCCGCGCCGTACAGGGGCATATCGTACATCCATGTGGCCCGGAGCATGACCGCGTCGGGGGCGATATCCAGCACGCGGCGTTCCATTTCGAGCTTGTGCCGGGCGTAGACGTTGACGGGGCGCTCATCCCCTTCGGCGAAGGGCCCCTCGTTAGGGCTGCCGCCGTAGACCTGATCGCTGCTGAACATGACGAGCTTTGCGCCCTGCGCCGCACGGGCGAGAGCCGCCGGGGTCAGGACGTTTGCGCGATAGGACGCTTCGGGATGCTGCTCGCAGGTGGGAATATCGGAAATGGCGGCGGTGTGCAGGATGACGTCGGGACGGACGGCGTCCACGATTTCGGCGATGCGCGCCTCATCCGCGTCCCGAAGAGAGGGCGCGGGAACGGCGTCCTTGAAGAGGGCCATGATGCGCGAGCCGACAAAGCCGGATGCGCCGGTGACGAGAATGGTCATGGGAGAGCCTCCTTTTCGGTTGCCGGTTGTATCCCCGGCGGGTCTTGCGCCGCTTTGCACACGGGGCCGATGCTTGGCAAGCGGTTCCATCCCAAAACGGCAGGCGGGTGTCGCTCTTTTTTGTAAGGGATATGATCATTGATTATACCATATTCGCGCGAAGAAAGCCATGCTTGCCCCGCGCGCCGGACAAGCCTTTGGAGGCGGAAAGGCCAAAGGGAAGAAGGTACGGTTTTTCAGACAAAACGAGCCGCTTTCTCTCGTTCAAATCGCCGAAAAACGCCTAAAAACCGAACGATAGGCAAATTATCTGCCGAAAAGGTCTGAAATTCGATTGAAAACGGCGGGGAGAATTGCTATACTATGTTCGATTTCACACTTTGGAGGTGCGGTTTGTATGCTGAAGGTTGCGCTCATCATGGGATCCAAGAGCGACGCGCCGTCGCTTGCGGGATGCGTCAAGGTGCTCCGCTCGTTTGGTATCGAGGTGGAGGTTCATGTCGCTAGCGCGCACAGGACGCCGGAAAAGGTGGCTGCGTTTGCCGGCCACGCAAGGGAAAACGGGTTTGAGGTGATCATCGCCGCGGCGGGCAAGGCGGCGCATCTGGCGGGCGTCATCGCCGGGCACACGACGCTGCCGGTGATCGGCATCCCGATCAAATCCTCGCTGATGGACGGGCTGGATTCGCTGCTTTCGACCGTGCAGATGCCTACGGGCATTCCTGTGGCGACGGTCGCCGTCGGCGGGGGAGACAACGCGGCGTATTTGGCGGCGCAGATGCTTTCCATCAAATACCCCGAAATGGCGGATCGGCTTGGCGAGCACCGCAGGAAGATGGCGGAGGCCATCGAGGCGGACGACGCCCAGATTGCCGCACAGCTCTAAGACACGGAGGCGTCTATGGCGGATATCAAGGACAGGGGAGACCGGATGGAGGAGGCCTGCGGCGTATTTGGCATCTACGCGCAGGGAAAGGACGTAAGGGCGGCGGACGCTGCCTATTACGGGCTCTTCGCGCTTCAGCATCGCGGGCAGGAGAGCGCGGGCATTGCGGCCTCGGACGGGGAGACGATCCGCAGCCACCGCAACCTCGGTCTGGTGCCGGAGGTGTTTGACGAGGAGACGCTCGGCGCGCTGACGGGGCATATCGCCATCGGGCACGTGCGCTATTCCACGTTTGGCGGCAAGGACGTGATCAACGCGCAGCCGCTGGTCGCGCGCTGCAGGATGGGCACGCTGGCGCTGGCGCACAACGGCAATCTGGTCAACGCGGAGGCGCTTCGCGCCCAAATGCAGGAGCAGGGCGCGATCTTCCAGACGACGGTGGACACGGAGGTCATCCTCAGCCTCATCGCTCGCGAGAGCGGACGGGGGCTGATTGAGGCGATCAAGGCGATGATGGGCGTCGTTCGCGGCAGCTACGCGCTCGTGCTGCTGACAAAGGACAGGCTTGTCGGCATCCGCGATCCCTACGGCATCCGCCCGCTGTGCATGGGGCGCATCGGCGAGAGCTTCGTGCTCGCCAGCGAGAGCTGCGCGCTGGACGCGGTCGGCGCGCAGTTTGTGCGCGACATTCGCCCCGGCGAGATCGTCGCCATCGACGCGGAGGGCGTGACGAGCACGCACGTGAAGACGCCGCTGGGCAGCAGGCTCTGCCTGTTTGAATTCGTCTATTTCGCCCGGCCCGACTCGGTGATCGACGGCGTGAACGTGTACGAATCCCGCGTGGAGGCCGGGCGGAGGCTCGCCATGCGCGACGACGTTCAGGCGGACATGGTCATCGGCGTGCCGGACAGCGCGCTCGCCGCGGCGATGGGCTACGCGGAGGAGAGCGGCATCCCCTATGGCGACGGGCTGGCGAAGAACCGATACGTCGGGCGCACGTTTATCCAGCCGGAGCAGGGCATGCGCGAGGTCGGCGTGCGCACCAAGCTCAACGCGCTGCCGCGCAACGTGCGGGGCAAGCGCATCGTGCTGGTGGACGATTCCATCGTCCGCGGCACGACGAGCCGAAAGATTGTGGAGATGCTGCGCATGGCGGGAGCCAAGGAGGTTCACATGCGCATCTCTTCGCCGTCCGTGCTCAATCCCTGTTTCTTTGGCATCGACACGGCGACGAGCGAGGAGCTCATCGGCCACGACCACGGGGCGGACGAGATCTGCCGCTACATCGGCGCGGACAGCCTGCATTTTCTGCCGCTGGAGGATCTTTTGCGGACGGTCAACGGCTCGGGCTGCGATTTCTGCACCGGCTGCTTTGACGGGCGATATCCCATCGACCCCGCGACCGGGGAGATGCTGGGCGAGGAATAACCGGCGTGCCGCCGGAAGCATGGCCGCCGGAGGCATGGCCGACGGAAGCCGGACTCAAAACGACGGACAACAGTTGGAGGTTATGAGAACATGGTCACTTACAAGGACGCGGGTGTCGATGTCGAGCGCGGCTATGAGGCCGTGCGCAGGATGAAGCAGCACGTGGCGACGACGTTTGACGAGAATGTGCTGGGCGGGCTCGGCTCGTTCGGCGGGTTTTACTCCATCGAAAACGAGAAGATGGAAAAGCCTGTGCTCGTGGCGGGCACGGACGGCGTGGGCACCAAGCTCAAGCTCGCCTTCCTTATGGACAAGCACGACACGGTCGGCATCGACTGCGTCGCCATGTGCGTCAACGACGTCGTCTGCCAGGGGGCGAAGCCGCTGATCTTCCTGGACTACATCGCCACGGGTCGCCTCGAGCCCGAAAAGGTGGAAAAGATCGTCGCCGGCGTGGCGGAAGGCTGCCGCCAGGCGGGATGCGCGCTCGTGGGCGGCGAGACGGCGGAGATGCCGGACTTTTACGCGGCGGGCGAATACGATTTGGCGGGCTTTACGGTCGGCCTGGTCGAGCGGGAGCGCTCGATCTCCGGCGAGCGCGTGGCGGAGGGCGACGTGCTGGTGGGCATCGCCTCCTCCGGCGTGCATTCCAACGGCTATTCGCTCGTGCGCAAGCTGGTGCTGACCCAGGGGCGCGACCTGAATGCGCCCGTCCCGGAGCTGGGCGGCAAGAGCTGGGGCGAGACGCTGCTCACGCCGACCAAGATTTACGTAAAGAGCGCGCTGAAGGCGTGCCGCGCGGCGGACGTTCACGGCATCGCCCACATCACCGGCGGCGGCTTTATCGAGAATATTCCGCGCATCGTGCCCGAGGGCCTCTCCGCCGAGATCGAGCTGGGCAGCTGGCCCGTACACCCGGTGTTCACCCAGCTGCAAAAGCTCGGCGGCATGACCGACAGGCAGATCTTCAACACCTTCAACATGGGCATCGGCATGGTCTTCGCCGTCTCCGCAGGCGAGGCGGACGCGCTGATCGCCTCCCTGACGGAGAGCGGCGAGGCGGCCTACCGCATCGGCCGCATCGCGCGGACCGGGGAGGACGGCGAGAGGCTGGTGCTCAAATGAGCACGAGGATCGCCGTGCTCTGCTCCGGCGGCGGAACGAACCTGCAGGCGCTGATCGACGCCGTGGAGGCCGGAAGCATCGACGGGCAGATCGTGCTGGTGCTCTCCAACGCCTCCAAGGCCTATGCGCTCGAGCGCGCGAGGCTGCACGGCATCCCCGCGCAGTTTGTGAGCAAAAAACAGGCGGGCAGCGACGAGGCCTTCAACGACGTCATCTTGGAAAAGCTGCGGGAGGCGGGGGCCGAGCTCGTCGTGCTGGCAGGTTACCTGCCCATCGTGGGCGCGCAGGTTGTGCGCGCCTATGAGCACAGGATCATCAACATTCACCCGGCGCTGATTCCCGCCTTCTGCGGCCCGGGCATGTACGGTCATCACGTTCACGAGGCCGTATTGGCCTATGGCGCGAAGATCTCCGGGGCGACGACGCACTTTGTGGACGAGCAGGTCGACCACGGCGGCGTGATCATGCAAAAGAGCGTGCCCGTCCTGGAGGGGGACACGCCCGACACGCTGGCCGCGCGCGTGCTCACGGTGGAGCACGAAATCCTGCCCCAGAGCGTTTCACTCTACTGTGCCGGAAAATTAGGAGTAGATGGAAGACACGTGCATGTGCTATAATAAACTGTAAGCATGTGCAGATTTCGCGGAAAGCGCCGCCTGGCGGCGCATGGACGCATATCATGAAGGGTGTCTTCCAGAGTATGAGAATTTATCAACCCGTCAGGGGTGTGGGCGGCGCGCTGAGAGAAAACAGCTTCGCCGTCATTGACGACGCGGGCGTGGAAATCGGGCAGGGAAGCCTGCAGTTCAGGGTGCTCAAAAAGATGCTGCCCGACCGTCCGCTGGACATCGAGCTGGGCATGCAGGCGCATCCCGCCGCCAGCGACACGCTCTTTGGCGCGCTCTGCGCGCGGGCCGAGAGCATCAAGGAGGAGCAGAAGAACCTGCCCGCCCGCCTGTATACGCGCTGCGCCATCGGCGATACCGCGTGCCACGAATACTTTACCCGCATGGGATTTGACGACTACGACGGGGACGAGTTCTTCGCCCTGCCGATTCCGGTCGATCTGTCCGCGCGCCGCAGAAATTACAGCCCCGTGGGCTGCAAAAGCATCGACGTCGACCTGCGCTCCAGAACGCGGCGGGAGGAATTCCTGATGCGCCTCAAGGAGTTTGGCTGCGTCGAGCACGCCAACGAGTGGCTCGAGGAGCGCATGCGCGACCCCGTGTTCATCGCGCGGGCGATGTATGCGGGCAGCGACTATGTCGGGGAGATGCTGGTTACGGGCCAGCAGACCGAGGCGACGCTGGAAATGGTGCTCGTGGAGCAGAAATGGCGGGGCCACGGCGTCGCCAGCGCGCTCGTCGACGAGGCTGTCATGCAGCTGAGCAAGCAGGGCGTGCCCTACCTGACCGCCCGCGCCGTGCGCCGCAACCAGAGCGCCATGCGCCTGTTCAAGCGCTGCGGTTTCGACTGGGTGAGAACGGACTGCTACCTGCTCGGGCGGGATCTGTGAGCCGCCCCGGCGCTTTTTTCACATTGCCAAACGAGACTGAAGAACGAGATTCAAGATGATTAAAGGAGAATGGCCATGATCAAGCGTGCGATTCTCAGCGTGTCGGACAAGACCGGCATTGTCGATTTGGCCCGCCGCCTTGCGGCGAAGGGCGTGACGCTCCTGTCCACCGGCGGAACCATGAAGGCCATCGCCGAAGCGGGCATCCCGGTGACGGGCGTGAGCGACGTGACGGGCTTTCCGGAGTGCCTCGACGGGCGCGTGAAGACGCTGCATCCGGCGATTCACGCGGGCCTGCTCGCCGTGCGCGGCAACGCCGAGCACATGGCGCAGCTGGAGCAGCTGGGCGTGGAGCCCATCGACATGGTGATCATCAACCTCTATCCGTTCCGCCAGACGATTGAAAAGCCCGGCGTGACGTTTGAGGACGCCATCGAGAACATCGACATCGGCGGCCCGACGATGCTGCGCGCCGCCGCCAAGAACGCGCAGGACGTCGTCGTGGTCATCGATCCGGCGGACTATGAGCGCGTGCTGAGCGAGTTTGAGCAGACGGGCGACGTCTTCCTGAAGACCAAGCGCTACCTCCAATACAAGGTCTTCGAGCACACCGCGCAGTATGACTGCATGATTCAGCAGTACCTGCGCGGGCGGCTGGAGGATGAAATCGAGTTCCCCCAGAACCTGACCGTCACGTTTGAAAAGGTGCAGGAGATGCGCTACGGCGAGAACCCGCACCAGAAGGCCGCCTTCTATCGCGACCTCGGCGACATCGCCGGCACGCTCCCGGCGGCGCGCCAGCTGCACGGCAAGGAGCTCTCCTACAACAACATCAACGACACCAACGGCGCGCTGGAATTGCTGCGCGAGTTTGACACGACCGCGGTGGTCGCCGTCAAGCACGGCAACCCCTGCGGCGTCGGCGTGGCGGACGAGGTCAGCGAGGCCTACCGCCTCGCCTATGAGGCGGACCCGGTCAGCGTATTCGGCGGCATCGTCGTGACCAACGCGACGCTGGACGCGGCGACGGCGGAGCAGATGAGCAAGATTTTCTTGGAGATCATCGTCGCGCCGAAGTTCACGGACGAGGCGCTCGCCATCCTGACCAAAAAGAAGAACCTGCGCCTGCTGGAGCTGGACACGACCGTCCGCGCCTACCCCAAGGGGGAGCGCGTCATGCGCAAGGTCGCCGGAGGCATGCTCGTTCAGGAGATCGACGACAAGCTGCTGCCGGAGGGCGAATTGAAGGTCGTCACCGAGAAGGCGCCGACCGAGGAGCAGATGAAGGATCTCATCCTCGCCTGGAAGATCGTCAAGCACGCCAAGTCCAACGGCATCGCCATCGCCAAGGACAACCAGAGCCTGGGCATCGGGCCGGGGCAGGTCAACCGCATCTGGAGCACGCAGATGGCCATCGAGCGCAGCGGCGAGAAGGCGCGCGGCGCGGCGCTGGCCAGCGACGCCTTCTTCCCGTTTGACGACTGCGTCAAGGCCTGCGCTCAGGCGGGCATCAGCTGCATCATTCAGCCGGGCGGCAGCGTGCGCGATCAGGATTCCATCGACGCCTGCAACCAGTACGGCATCGCGATGGTCTTCACCGGCATGCGCCATTTCAAGCACTGAGCGCGGGAAGAAACCCAACCGAGCGGAGAAAGGAATCCAAATGAAGGTTTTGGTTATCGGCGGCGGCGGGCGCGAGCACGCCGTCTGCCAGAAGCTCTCCCAGTCGCCGCGGGTCACGCAGCTGCTCTGCGCGCCGGGCAACGCCGGCATCGCGCAGGTCGCCCGGTGCGTGCCGGAGGTGAAGGCGACGGACATCGACGCCATCGTGGCGCTGGCCAAGCGCGAGGCGGCGGACTTTGTCTGCGTGACGCCGGACGATCCGCTGGCGCTGGGCTGCGTGGACAGGCTCGAGGCGGAGGGCATTCCCGCCTTCGGGCCCGGCGCGTATGCGGCGCAGATGGAATCCAGCAAGATTTTTTCCAAAAACCTCATGCGCAAATACGGCATCCCCACCGCCCAAAGCGAGAGCTTTGAGAACATGGACGCGGCGCTTGCCTACGTGCGCGCGCAGGGCGCGCCCATCGTCGTCAAGGCGGACGGGCTGGCGCTGGGCAAGGGCGTCGTCGTCGCCAAGACCGTGGAGGAGGCCGAGCAGGCCGTCACGGACATGATGCAGGGCGGCAAGTTTGGCAAGAGCGGCGCGCGGGTGCTGATCGAGGAATGCATGACCGGGCGCGAGGTGACCGTGCTCTGCTTCTGCGACGGGAAGACCATCGTCCCCATGCGCGCCAGTCAGGATCACAAGCGCGCCTTCGACGGCGACATGGGGCCCAACACCGGCGGCATGGGCGCATTTGCCCCCAGCCCGCTTTACACGAAGGAAATCGCCGAGGAGACGGAGCGGAGGATTCTGCTGCCCACGCTGCATGCGATGAACGCGGAGGGCTTCACCTTCAAGGGCGTGCTCTACGTCGGCCTCATGCTGACCGCGGACGGGCCGAAGGTTGTCGAATACAACGCGCGCTTCGGCGACCCGGAGACGCAGGCCGTGCTTCCCTTGCTGGAGAGCGACCTCATGGAGATCATGATCGCGGTTCGCGAGCAGCGGCTTTCCGAGCTCTGCGTGCGCTGGAAGGACGGCGCGGCGGCCTGCATCGTGCTCGCCAGCGGCGGCTATCCGGGCAAGTATGAGAGCGGCAAGGTCATTTCCGGCCTTGAGGAGGCCGAAAGGCTGGGCGCAACCGTCTACCACGCCGGCACGAGGCGGGAGGGCGAGCGCTATGTGACCGCGGGCGGCCGCGTGCTGGGCGTCACGGCGACAGGCGATACGCTTGCCGATGCGGTGAGCGGCGCATACGCCGCCGCGAGGGCCATTCACTTCGACGGAGTACACATGCGCAGCGATATCGGCAGTCGCGATTTGTAAAAAATACAAATTATCGTTGCTTAAACGGTGTAATATACAAAGCGAGGTTGCGCGCCTCGCTTTGTTGTGTTAAAATGTGGCGCATACAGTCAAGCTAAGGCACGGGAGGGAATGCCATGAAATTTTCGGGCAGTTACGTCGCGCTGGTCACCCCGTTCAAGGCGGACGGCAGCGTCGACTTTGAGAAACTGAGGGAATTGGTGCGCTGGCATCTGGAGCAGGAAACGGACGGCATCGTCGCGCTGGGCACGACGGGCGAGTCCAGCACCATGAGCCATGAGGAGGACGACGAGGTCGCCCGCTACGTGATCGAGACGGTGAACGGGAAGATTCCCGTCATCTGCGGCGCGGGCTCCAACAGCACGCAGACCCAGCTGGAGAAGAGCCGGCGCTATCACGAGATGGGCGCCGACGGCCTGCTGCTGATCACACCCTACTACAACAAGGCGAACGACGAGGGCATGTACCGCCACTTTGCGACGGTTGCCGACGCGGTGGACACGCCGGTCATCCTCTACAACGTGCCGGGGAGGACGGGCTGCTCGATTACGCCGGGCTGCTGCGCGCGGCTGGCGGCGCACCCGAACATCGCGGGCATCAAGGAGGCGAGCGGCAACATCGCCTACACGGCGAAGATCGCCAAGCTCGTGGGCGACGATTTCTGCCTCTTCTCGGGCAATGACGACATGATCGTGCCGGTGCTCAGCCTCGGCGGATGCGGCGTCATCTCGGTTTGGGCAAACATCTGCCCCAAGCAGGTTCACGAGCTGGTGGTCAGCTGGCGCGCGGGCGATGCGGCGCGGGCGAGGCAGATTCAGCTCAAGTACCTCGAGCTGATCGACGCGCTCTTCTGCGAGGTCAACCCGATTCCGGTCAAGGAGGCCATGAACCAGCTGGGCATGAACGTGGGCGGCTATCGCCTGCCGCTGTGCGAGATCTCGGAGAGCGGGCGGCAGACCGTCCGCCGCGCGCTGGAGGTGCTCGGATGATGCGCATTGGGCTGGTCGGCAACGGCAGGATGGGCAGGATGATCGACTCGCTGTGTGTGGACAGCGCGGCGTTCGAGGTCGCGGGGTTTGTGGGCCCGGGGGCGTGCCGGACGCTCGACGAGCTTGAAGACATCGACGCGGCGATCGACTTTTCCTACCCCGGCAATCTGGACATGCTCTTGCAGTCCGCCGTGCGCCGTGCGCTGCCGCTCGTCATCGGCACGACGGGGCTGTCCCGCGAGCAGGGCGAGGCGATTGCGGCGGCGGCCGCGGCGGTGCCCATCGTCTGGGCGGACAACTTTTCCACGGGCGTGACGGTGCTCTGCCGCCTGGCCCGGCAGGCCGCCGAGGCGCTGGGGGAGGATTTCGACATCGAGATCGTGGAGACCCACCACAACCAGAAGGCAGACGCGCCCAGCGGGACGGCGAAGGCGCTGCTCAGAAGCGTCGATCCGTCGGGCGCATATGATTGCGTGTATGGGCGGCATGGGAGACCCGGCGCGCGCGGGCACGAGATCGGCGTCCACGCGCTGCGCGGCGGCACCGTGGCCGGCGAACACAGCGTCCGCTTTTTCGGCGCGATGGAGGAGCTCGAGCTGCGTCACCGCGCAGACAGCCGCGAAATCTTCGCGCGCGGCGCGCTGCGTGCGGCGAAATTCGCCGTGGGGGCCAAGCCGGGGCTTTACAATATGGAAGACGTTTTGTTTGGAGGGACGAAGGCATGAACGCGAACGAAATCATCGAGGCGATCCGCACGGCGGAAAAGAAGACGCCCGTCAAGGCCTATATCAAGTCGAAAACGCCGCTTTCCTTTGAGGGCTGCCACGTCTTTACGGGCGCGGACATGATCGTCATGGGCGATTGGAAGGACATTGAGCCCGTGCTTGAGGCCCATTCGGAGGAGATTGAGGACGTGGTCGTGGAGAGCGACCGGCGCAACAGCGCGCTCCCGCTTCTGGACACCAAGGGCATCCCCGCGCGCATCGAGCCGGGCGCGATCATCCGCGACCGCGTGGAGATCGGCGAGGGCGCGGTGATCATGATGGGCGCGATCGTCAACATCGGCGCGGTCATCGGCGAGGGCACGATGATCGACATGGGCGCGGTGCTCGGCGGGCGCGCCATCGTGGGCAAGCACAGCCATGTCGGCGCGGGCGCGGTGCTCGCGGGCGTCGTGGAGCCGCCCAGCGCCAAACCGGTGACCGTGGGCGACAACGTGCTCATCGGCGCGAACGCCGTGCTCATCGAGGGCACGAGCGTGGGCGACGGGGCCGTCGTCGCGGCGGGCGCGGTGGTAACGCAGGACGTGCCGGCGAACGCGGTCGTCGCGGGCGTTCCGGCGCGCGTCATCAAGATGAAGGACGAGAAGACGGAGGGAAAGACGGCGCTGGTGGACGCGCTGAGGGAGCTGTAAAGCTGCAGGGGCATGGCGAGGGCCATAGCCCCTTTGTTTTTGCATGCAAATGTGATAGAATAGAGGCCGAATGAAGAAAGCTGCCGCCGGCGTTTGGGCGCGGACGCATGAGAAGAGGGGGCGTGAGAAGATGAAGAAACTTGAGCTGCTCGCGGCCATGCTTGCGCTTTGCGCGCTGATGGCGGCGGCGGTTGTCTTGGGCTCTCCCTATGCGCCTGCGGTGGGGCCGTACCGGGAGATCGAAGCGCTCTGGGAAATCGAGGATGAGCGGGAGGAGAGCGCGCAGCCGCTGATCACCGCGCTTGAAAACCACGGGGTTCCGCTTGCCTTTGACAGGGAGTCCAACACGTTTTACTGCACGCTGGGGCTTGAAAACGGGGCGGAGTGGCCGGATGTTCGTTTGACCGCGCCGGGCGCGAAGCGGGGAACCGCCATCTGCTTTGCGGACGATTATACCTATGATTGGTGCGACGAGGCGATCCGGGAGGGATACGCCTATCAGCTCATGGCCTATACCGACAGCGAATATGCGTACTTCAATCTGGTCTTTACCGGCCTGCCGCTGGTCGTACTGAGGACCGACGAGGAGATCGGGACGCAGGACGTATCCGCGCAGATGATCATGAGCCAATGGGGCGAGGAGGCCGTCAGGGGAAGCGCGCTGGCGCATATCCGCGGGGACGGAAGCCTGTACAACGAGAAGAAGAGCTATAAGATCAAATTTGTTCGGGGTGCGAACCGCACGGGCTCCGCCGTATACAGCGTGCCGGGCATGGGCGAGACGGACGAGCTCATTTTGCTGGCGATGGCTTATGACGAAACGCTTATGCGCGACCGGCTGAGCTGGGAGATGGCGGCGCTGGCCCCGACGCCAAGCGGCGCCTTCGCCGCGAGGAAAACGCAGTATGCGGAGGTATTCGTGGGGGATGCGTATTGCGGAATTTACCTGATGATGGAGCCCTATGATATCGAGGAGGAGCTGCGCAAGGAGGGCGCGGAGGCGGTTTTGACAGACAGCCTGTATCGCACCTTTGTTCCGACGATGAACAAGGAAAGGCCGTATTTGAAGACGGAGGATGGGGCCTATGAGCTGTTTTACGCGCCGAACGAAGCGAGCGCGTTTGACGCTCTGGAAACCTACCTTTCGCTGATGGACATGGAGGACGAGGCGTTTGTCCGCGAGGCGGAAAGCTGCATCCATTTGGATTCCATGCTGCGCTACACGCTGCTGGTGCAGGCGATGGCGCTGACGGACAACAGCAGCAACAACATGTTTATCTGGGCGCGGAAGGAAAACGGGCGCGTCCGCTACCGCTTTGAATTGTGGGACATGGATTTGAGCTGGGACTTTGACCCCGGCTCGGAATACGATTATTGGTTTGCGCTGCCCGTGCAGGACAGGGCGCTCAATCTGGACGTCGGAGGCGCGCGAGGGCGCATGGCGGAGCTGTGGGCGCAGATGAAGGCCAATGGCTTCACGGCGGAAACGGTGGAAGCGCTCACGCAGCGCTATCAGCACGAGCTGGTGGATTCGGGGGCATACATGCGCAACATGACGCGCTGGAATCTGATGGGCATGGATAACGCCGCCTTTGCCATCGCCAGCTGCGCGCAGGGGCGCTTTGAAATGCTCGATCTTGTGACGCAGGCGCTCTGCGAGGCGGAGGAGCGCATGGTGTTCCTTGACAGCCAGCAGCGGGAAAACGGCTATGCGGTTGCCATAGGCGATTGGCTTGCGGCGCTCAGGGCGGCCCAAGACGCTGAAAATGAAGATTTTTCACTGTAAAATCAGGAAAAATCGCGTTTATCGATTGACAGATTCCCGGCAAAATGGTATGATAAGCATGTTTGCTGTGCAGACTGCCGCGGGGGTAGTCTGCGCGGAGAACGATGAAAGGAAGATTAAAAGGTATGCATGAAGGTCTTGCCGACGTCGACCGACGAGTCGTCGGAACCAAGCAGTTGCTCCGCGCCCTCGACGAGGGGAAAATCGCCCGCGCCTTTGTGGCGAGCGACGCCGATCTGCTGCTGACCAAGCGCGTTGTCGACCGCTGCTTTGAAATGAACATCCCCTGTACGCAGGTGGAGTCGATGGAAAAGCTCGGGCGTGCGTGCGGCATCGACGTCAAGGCTGCCGCCGCCGGCCTTTACAAATAAGGCTCGGGGCAGGAAAGGGGGGGGCCGGCTGCTTTGCGGCAAGCCGGTTCTTTTGGCGCGGCAAACGACGCGCCTGCGCGGCCGCCAACGGGGGCGGCCGGGCCAAACGATATGACCCCGCAGAGCGGGTTCATATAGATTCATCAGCAAGCAAGTGTTCCAAGATTTTTTGAGAGAAACATAGGAGGTGCTTCCATGCCTACGATCAACCAGTTGATCCGCAACGGAAGAAAAGCGATCGCTGCAAAGCCGACCGCGCCTATCCTGCAGAAGTGCCCGCAGAAGCGCGGCGTGTGCCTGTCTGTCAAGACCACCACGCCGAAGAAGCCGAACTCTGCGCTGCGTAAGATCGCTCGCGTTCGCCTGACGAACGGAGTCGAGGGTACCTGCTACATCCCCGGCATCGGCCACAACCTGCAGGAGCACTCCGTCGTGCTCATCCGCGGCGGCCGTGTCCGCGACCTGCCTGGCGTTCGCTACCACATCATTCGTGGCGCGCTCGACGCCGCCGGCGTGGCCAAGCGCATGCAGGCCCGCTCGAAGTACGGCGCAAAGCGCCCGAAGAAGTAAGACGAAGCCGTCTTTTGATCGGGTAAGCGAAAGGTAAGTGGCGCCCTCCCCGTATCGGAGGTGTCGTCGGTCCCAGACGGGTGGCCGGTCGCGAAGCGGAGCAAGGCGCGCGTGTTGGAACAGCGCGCGCGGCGCCTCGCGGGCAGGACCGTGTGCTAGATCTGCAAAAAGAGCCGCTTTTGCTGAGGCGGCGCGTTTTGCAGCCGATGGGGCCATGCTGCAAGAAAACCGGAGCGGAACAGACAGCCGCTCCCGACAAAGTCCAGGAGGTAAACCCATGCCAAGACGTGGTTTTGTACCGAAGCGCGAAGTGCTGCCGGATCCGATTTACGGCAACACCATCGTCACCAAGCTGATCAATCAGATCATGCTCGACGGCAAGCGCGGCATCGCGCAGTCCGTCTGCTACGAGGCGTTCGAAATGGTCGCCGCCAAGACCGGCAAGGACGCTATGGAGGTCTTTAACGCCGGTCTGCAGAACATTCTGCCCAGCCTTGAGGTCAAGGCCCGCCGCGTCGGCGGCGCGACCTATCAGGTCCCGATCGAGATCCGCCCGGAGCGCCGCCAGACGCTGGCCCTTCGCTGGCTGGTCGATTTCTCCCGCAAGCGCGGCGAGAAGACGATGGCCGAGCGCCTGTGCGCCGAGATTATCGACGCGAGCAACAACACCGGCGCGGCCGTCAAGCGCAAGGAAGAGATGCATCGTATGGCCGAGGCCAACAAGGCTTTCGCCCACTATCGCTGGTAATTTCGTGAAGCTGGCAAAGCCGCCGCAGCCCATGCGCGCGGCGGGCTGAGGAAAAAGGAGTAATATCATGCCCAGAGACCATGAATTGAATATGGTTCGCAACATCGGTATCATGGCGCACATCGACGCCGGCAAGACGACGACGACCGAGCGCATCCTGTTCTACACCGGCAGGAACCGCAAGATCGGCGAGACGCATGAAGGCACTGCGACTATGGACTGGATGGCTCAGGAGCAGGAGCGCGGCATCACCATTACCTCCGCCGCGACCACCTGCTACTGGAAGGATTATCGCCTCAACATCATCGACACTCCCGGCCACGTCGACTTCACCGTCGAGGTTGAGCGCTCCCTGCGCGTGCTGGACGGCTCCGTCGCCGTCTTCTGCGCCAAGGGCGGCGTCGAGCCGCAGTCCGAGACCGTGTGGCGTCAGGCCGAGCACTACCATGTCCCGCGCATGGTGTACGTCAACAAGATGGACATCATGGGCGCGAACTTCTATCGCGTGGTGGACATGCTCCACGACCGTCTGCACGCCAACGCCCATCCGATCCAGCTGCCGATCGGCGCCGAGGCGGATTTCCGCGGCATCATCGACCTGCTGACGATGCGCGCTGAGGTCTATTACGACGACCTCGGCAAGGATTACCGCGACGAGGAGATCCCGGCGGACATGCTCGAGGATGCGCAGCTCTACCGTGAGCAGCTCATCGAGGCGCTAGCCGACGTGGACGACACCATCATGGAGAAGTTCATGGAGGGCGAGGAGCCGACCGTCGAGGAGATGAAGGCCGCCATCCGCAAGGGCACCATCGAGTGCAAGTTCTTCGCGGTGCTCTGCGGCACCTCCTACCGCAACAAGGGCGTTCAGCCGATGCTCGACGCGGTCATCGACTACATGCCCTCCCCGCTGGATATTCCGCCGGTCAAGGGCTTCGACCCGCACACCGACGCGGAGATCGAGCGCCCGGCGAGCGATTCCGCTCCGTTCTCCGCGCTGGCCTTCAAGATCATGACCGACCCGTTTGTCGGCAAGCTGACCTTTATCCGCGTGTACTCCGGCCACATCTCCTCCGGCTCCTACGTGCTCAACTCCACCAAGGGCAAGCGCGAGCGCATCGGCCGTCTGCTGCAGATGCACGCCAACGAGCGCAAGGAGATCACCGACGTCTACACCGGCGAGATCTGCGGCGTCGTGGGCTTTAAGGACACCACGACCGGCGACTCCCTGTGCGACGACAAGAACCAGATCATTCTGGAGAAGATGGAGTTCCCGGAGCCGGTGATTCAGGTCGCCATCGAGCCCAAGACCAAGGCCGGACAGGAGAAGATGATTCTCGCCCTGCTGCGCCTGGCCGAGGAGGATCCGACCTTCAAGACCTACACCAACCAGGAGACGGGCCAGACGATCATCGCCGGCATGGGCGAGCTCCACCTGGAGATCATCGTCGACCGCCTGCTGCGCGAGTTCAAGGTCGAGGCGACCGTCGGCGCGCCGCAGGTTGCCTACCGCGAGACCATCCGCAAGGCCGCCAAGGCCGAGGGCCGCTATGTCCGCCAGACGGGCGGCAACGGCCAGTATGGTCACTGCTGGATCGAGATTTCCCCGGTCGAGCCGGGCGAGGGCTATTCCTTCTCCAACGACACGGTCGGCGGCTCCATCCCCAAGGAATTCATCGCCCCGATCGACGCCGGTATCCGCGAGGCCGCCAAGAACGGCCCGCTGGGCGGCTACGAGGTCGTGGACTTCCACGTCTCCGTGTACGACGGCTCCTATCACGACGTCGACTCCTCCGAGGTCGCTTTCAAGATCGCGGGCTCTATGGCGTTCAAGGCCGCTATGGCCAAGGCCGATCCCGTGCTGCTTGAGCCGATCATGAAGGTCGACGTCACGGTGCCGGAGGATTACATGGGCGACGTCATCGGAGACCTGAACTCCCGCCGCGGCCGCATCGAAGGCATGGATCACAACGGCACGACCGAAGAGATCCACGCGATGGTTCCGCTCTCCGAGATGTTCGGCTACTCCACGTCGCTGCGCTCCCGCACGCAGGGCCGCGGCGTCTACACGATGCAGCCCGAGCACTACGAGCCCGTGCCCAAGTCCATCCAGGAGAAGGTCTGCGGCGCGAAGATCGCCGGCAAGTAACTTCACCCCCAACCATTCCCGGGAAGGTCGTCCGCCGCAGGCGCGGCGGACGGCCTTCTCCGACCCAAACATGCCGGCTGAGCCGGCACATGGAGGATAAACCAAATGGCGAAGCAAAAGTTTGAGCGCACGAAGCCGCATGTCAACATCGGCACGATC
>JAUNPI010000041.1:11584-20522 GCA_030536875.1 Clostridia bacterium | reverse complement strand
ATAACGGTAGAGCAGGTATTCGTTTAAAAACACCGCCATTGCAAAGGAAAGCGCAATCACAATCAGCAGCGCGATGAACGCGTGCTCGAGGCTGCCAAGCAGCCGGCCTTGGCACAGCAGGATGCTCGCCACCACGATCATGCCCAGCGCAGCGCGGTATGCCGTCAGCTGCGCCCGCACGGCGTTCTCGCGAAAGCGCTCGTCTTTGAGCGTGCCGGACATTTTTCCCTCATAGAAGAACCCGAAAAATCCAAAAAACGCAAAGAACAGAAACGGAAAAACCTCGCCCGCCGCGCGATAGGTCAAAAACCCGCCAAAGCCCAGCAGCCCCAAGAAGCCCAGATAACCCAGCTTGGGGTTTAACCTGCGGGTAACGGGCGCCTCCGCGCGGCGCCGGCGAACAATCGCCCGGACGAGCAGCGCAAAGAGCGCGAGCAGATAGGCGCCCGACGCCGCCAAGGCGATGATCATGGGCAAATCCTTGGGCGTCGCGGCAAAGCCCGCCTCCATCGGCTCAACCAGCCTCGAATCGTTGAAGAAAACCGAATACAGCGATGCCGCCGTCAGCAAAAGCGCGCAGACGGCTCCCGCGGCAATCATTCCTCTGAGCTTTCCTTTTTTCATATGCCATCCCTCCAAAGTGATGTTTTTGTCTCTTTGCGAGATAAATATATCACTTCTCTTCCCCATTGTCAAGCCTCGATGCGATATTTTTATCTCTTTTGGGGATCGGCTCTTCGCGCATCTCAAAGCCCTTTACACGAGGCAGCGTAAAAAAAAAGCGGCTTGCCGCCGCTTTCCAATCGTCTTGCGCTCGCCCTCACCGAAACCACGTCTGCACCAACGCCATATAGACCGCCGTGCCCGCGCCGATGCTCAGCAGCGTATTGTGCTTCCACTTGTGCAGGGCAAAGACCGCCGCCATCGCGATCAGCTCCGGCAGACCGTGCCATGCGGAAAACGGCGCATCCTTGAGGCAGTAGACCACCAGCAGCCCGATCACCGCATGGGGCAGCACCGTGCCCAGATAGGCGATAAACCGCGGCGGGGTCTTCCCCTCCGGGAAGACGATAAACGGGAGGAAGCGCGTGAGCATGGTTCCCAAGACGACGACGAGAATCGTCACAATCTGCTGCCACAGGGTCATTGTCCCGCCCCCTTTCCCGTCCGCCTCTCCGCTCTCCTTTGGCCGAGCATCAAACACACGACGATCAGCGCCATCGCCGGGAGGATGAAACGCTCGCCGCCGAAGAGCAGCAGGCAGACCAGCGAACAGCCCAGCCCCGTGAGCGCGGGCCTGTGATCCTTTGCCTCTTCCCACTGACCAAGGAACATGACGATAAACAGCGCGGTCATGACAAACTCGATGCCCGTGGTGTCGAAATGGATCACATAGCCCAGCAGCGCGCCCATCGTCGCCCCGCCGACCCAATAGAGCTGGTTGAGCAGCGTCACAAAGAACATGAACCAGCCCCTGTCCACATCCTCCGGCGGCGTGACGGAGCAGTTGACGGCAAACGTCTCGTCGCACATGCCGTAGATCAGGTAAAGCTTTTTGATGCCCACGTTCCGGTATGTGGAGAGCATGGAGATGCCGTAAAACAGATGCCGCGCGTTGACCATCAGCGTGAGGAAAAAGGCGTAAAGCGGGTTATACGCCGAAAGCAGCAGGTTGACCGTCACAAACTCCATCGAGCCGGCGAAGATGAACAGGCTCATGAGCATCGGATAGACAAACGAAAACCCCTTGCTCCGCATGAGAAACCCGTAGGACATGCCAAGAAAGAGGAAACCCACGCAGATGGGCAGGGTGTGAGGCAGGGCCGCCTTGAATGCTTTTTTCTTCATCGGTGTGTTCGCGCTCCAAACGGTTCGTTGAGATCGTTTTTTCCAGCAATCCGCCAGGGAAATGAGAATGATCGCATTATACGCATTTCGCTGCGGGATGTCAAGCGTCCGCTCATATCCCTGCAAGCGCGTATACCGCCGCGCGCACCGCGCCGCAGAGGAGCATCACGAAAATCGGGCTGAGCTTCGCCTTGCGCAGCAGCACAAACGCCGCCCCGAACAGCAGCAGCTCGACCGCCTGCACATGCTCCGGGGCGACCGCCTCCCCGCCGAAGATCACCTGCAAGAGGATCGCCAGCCCGGCCGAGGCGATCAGCGCGACAACCGCCGGGCGCAGACAGGCGAGCATGCTCTGCATGAGAGACAGCCCCGCATAGCGCTGATAAAGAAAGGCGAGCGCGGACGCGAGTATGACGGAGGGCAGCACGCAGCCCGCCGTGGCGGCGAGCGCCCCCGGCAAACCGGCCGCGCGGATGCCGACAAACGTCGCCGCGTTGAGGGCGATGGGGCCGGGCGTCATCTCCGCGATGGTCACCAGATCGGCAAATTCCGCAAGCGAGATGAATCCCCATCGCTCCACGGCCTGCTGCCGAATCAGCGGAATCGCCGCATATCCGCCGCCGACGCTGAAGAGCCCGACCTGAAAAAAGCTCAAAAACAGGGACGCCGCCCTCACGCCTTCCGCCTCCTTTGGACCGCAATCGACAGCGCCCCCGCCAGCGCCGCGCCCACGATGATCAGCGCCACATGGATATGGAAAAACTCCGATGCGGCAAACGCCGCGAGCATCACCGCCACGCGCGGCGCGCTGCGCGAGCGGATCACATCGCCGCCAAGGTCGCAGACCACGCCGAGCAGAACCGCCGCCACCCCCGCCTGCATGCCGCGCATGGCCATGCGCACAAGCGCGTTGGCCGCAAACGCCTCATAGACCAACGAGATCAGCGACAGCGCGGCCACCGGGGGAATCACCGTGCCCAGCAGGGCGGCGAGCATGCCCGGCAGACCCGCTACGCGCCAGCCCGTCAAAATCGCCGCATTGATGGCGATGGATCCGGGCGTCGCCTGCGCCAGAGCCGTATAGTCGAGCATCTCCCTTTCGCTGAGCCACCCGCGCTCGTCGACAAACCTGCGCTTCATCAGCGTCACGATCACAAAGCCGCCGCCGAACGTGCAGGCGCTGATGGCGAGCATCCCCCCAAACAGCCCCGCAACCGCCCCCTTGGGCGCGCGTTTTGAGTCCCTGCGCATGCCGCTCTTCCCCCTTTGCAAGCCGTTGTGTTACGATGATAGCACCGCCGGCACGTCTTGTAAACCCCGGTCAGTCGTTTTTCATGCGTTTCGGCTTGACAAGGGCGGGCGTTCCCGCCTATAATAAAAACGAAATCCAGTTTTTGTTTTTACGGAGGCTCTCTTTTTTTCATCGCCGTAAAAACAAAACAATTCATTTGTTTTTATACAGGAGGTGTCCCGTGGGCTATATCACATTTGAAAACGTCTGCAAGCATTACCAAACGGGCGACACGGTCGTCAAAGCCGTCGACAACGTCAGCTTTACCGTCGAAAAGGGGGAGTTCTGCGTCGTGCTCGGCCCGTCCGGCGCGGGCAAGACGACCATCCTCAACCTGCTGGGCGGCATGGATAAGGCGACCAGCGGCGTCATCACCGTCGGCGGCAAGGTGATCACCGGCCTGCGCGGCCCGCAGCTGACCGAATACCGCCGCCACGACGTGGGCTTCGTCTTCCAGTTTTACAACCTCATACCCAACCTCACGGCGCTGGAAAACGTGGAGCTCGCCCGCCAGGTCTGCGGCCACGAAGCGCTGGATCCGCGCGAGGTCATGAAGCAGGTGGGCCTCGGCGAGCGGCTGAACAACTTCCCGGCCCAGCTCTCCGGCGGCGAGCAGCAGCGCGTGTCCATCGCCCGCGCGCTGTGCAAAAACCCGGCGCTGCTCTTGTGCGACGAGCCGACCGGCGCGCTCGATTCCAAGACCGGCGTGCAGGTGCTCTCGCTGCTGACCGACGTCTGCCGCACGCAGGAGGCCACCGTCGTCATCATCACGCACAACGCGATGATCGCGCCGCTGGGCAACCGCGTCATCCGCGTCAAAAACGGCGGCATCGAGTCGGTCGAGCTCTGCGAGCATCCCGCGCGCGTGGAGGATATCGCATGGTGACCAATACGCTGCGAAAGAAGCTCCTGCGGGATATGTCCCGCGCGGCGATGCAGTTTCTTTCGATCATCGCGCTCTGCGCGCTGGGCACGTTCGCCTTCGCCGCCCTAGACGGCACGGCGCGCATGACCCGCACAACGCTTAACACCTATTTTGAGGAAAACAACCTCGCGGATTTCTGGGTGACGCTGCCCGGCGGCGTCGACCGCGCCAGCCTTGACAAGGTCGCCGCGATCCCCGGCGTGACGGGCGTGCGCGCCCGCGCCAGCGCCGATCTGGAATCGACGCTGGAGGGCGACGTCTCCGTCAGCGTCACCGCTTACGACGGCGAGATGGACATCAACGTCCCGCTTCTGCGCGAAGGGGAGCTGCTGGATCCTGCCGACACGCGCGGCTGCCTCGTCGAGGAGCGCTTTGCCCAGGCGCACAGCCTCTCTCTGGGCGACCGCATCACCGTCAAGCTCGCCGGGCAGGAATACACCTTCCTCGTGCGCGGCATCGCGCTCAGCCCGGAATACGTCGTCGTCTCCGACGGCATCGTGGCCGATCCGGACGCCTACGGCTACATCCTCATCAATGCCCGAGCGATGTCCACACTGCCGCTGACCCAGATCGTCGTGACGATGGCGGACGGCGAGGACAGCGACGCGATCCGCGCCGCCATCGAGACCGCGCTGCCCGACGCGCTGGTGGTGGATCGCGCCTCGCACTCCAGCACCGCGCGCGCCAACAACGACGCGCAGATGTTTGAAAACATGACGCTGATCTTCCCGATACTGGCCTATGCCGTCGCGGCGCTCATCGTCATGACCACCCTCTCGCGCATGATCGACAACCAGCGGATGCAGATGGGCACGCTCAGCGCGCTGGGCTTCTCCGCCCGCCAGATCAAGCTGCACTATCTGTCCTACGCCATCGTGCCCTCGCTGGCCGGCGCCGTGCTGGGCACGCTCATCGGGCATTACACGCTTCCCTTCTTCCTTTGGGACGCGCTCATCGGCCAAAACGAGCTGCCTTACCGGCTCGTGCCGCCGATTTCCGTTCCCGCATGGGTCATGACGGGGCTGAGCGTGCTGATGAGCGTGTGCATCATGCTCTTCTCCTACCACAAGGCCGCGCAGGAGACGACCGCCGCGCTGCTGCGCCCCAAGCCGCCCAAGGACGGCAAGCGCATCCTGCTCGAGCGCATCACCTTCCTCTGGTCCCGCTTCAACTTCAACGCCAAGATGATCACGCGCAACCTGATGCGCAACAAGCTGCGCACGCTCATGTCCCTGGTGGGCCTGCTGTGCTGCAACATGCTCATCATCACCTCGTTCGGGCTCCAGGACTCCGTCACCGCCATGAGCGTCAACTACTACACCAAGACGCTGGCCTACGACGTCCGCGCGAATCTCAAGGACGAGGTCGGCACGGCGGAGAGCTATGAGGGCCGCCTCGAGGCCGAGCGCGTCGAATGCGTCATGGAGCAATCGGCTTCCCTGCGCGCCGACGGCGGCACGCGCACCGTGATGCTGACCGTGCTGGAGGACGACCAGACGTTCCAGCACTTGGGCCGGCACGAAACCTTCGTGCCGCTTGAGACGGGCACCGCCGCCGTCACCTACAAGCTGACCAAGACCTTGAACATCGCCTTGGGCGACACGATCCGCCTCTACCTGCCCGGCGACGACGAGCCGCTCGATATGGTCGTGGGCCAGATCGTCCACAACAACGTGAGCCAAGGCGTCTATCTCAACCGCACCACGTGGGAAGCGCAGCGCAAGGGCGATTTCACGCCCACGGCCATCCAGCTTCTGGCGCCGAGCGAAAGCTGCATCTCCCTGCTCTCCGATATGGATGAGGTCGACAGCCTCGATTACCCGGCCGAGCAAATTCAGGATATGCTCTGGATGCTCGACACCCTCTCCTCGGTCTTCACCATGCTCACGGGCATCGCGCTGGCGCTCGCCTTCGTCATCTGCTACAACATGGGGCTGATGAACTTTGTGGAGCGCACGCGCGAATATGCGACGCTCAAGGTGCTGGGTTACCATCAGAAGGAAATTCGCGGGCTGATCCTGCGGGAAAACAACATCATCTCCGCGCTCGGCGTGCTGCTCGGCATCCTGCCCGGCATCCTGCTCACGGACGTCATCCTGCACTCCTGCGAGCCGGAAACAGGCTATTACCCCGGCGCGCCCACGCTCCAGTCGGTGCTCATCGCCTGCGCGATCACCTTCTGCTTCTCCTGCCTGCTCCAGCTTCTGCTCGCCAGCAAGGTCAAGAAGATCGACATGGTGGAGGCGCTCAAGTCCGTGGAATAGCGCGCAGGGCACGCCTCCATTTCCGAAGCGCTCTGCCGGGCGGCCGTCCCGGCGCTCGCCGCAAGCCGCTTGGCGGATCTTTTTCCAAACACGCTCCCTTTGATCAAGTCAAAACAAAGAAAGGAAATCGCCATGAAGACCAAGTTCATCACCTTCGTCTCGCTGCTCCTGACGCTGACGCTCTCCGCCGCCTGCGCGCTCGGCGCGACCGCCAACGCGACCATCGTCGCCCCCAACACCGAAAAGATCACCGCGCCGTTTGCCGGCACGCTGCTCCCGTTCGACCTCTCCGCCGGGGACGAGGTCAAGGCCGGCGACCTGCTTATGACCTTCGACACCACCCCCGTCTATGCCACCCAAAGCGGCAAGGTATCCGCCGTGTTCGCAAAGGTGGGCGACGACGCCGCCGGCGTCGCGGAGCACTACGGAGCGCTCGCCGTCATCGAGCCGTCCCACCCGCTCTACGTCGCCGCATCGACCGAGCAGGCCTACAACGACGCCGACAACCGCTACATCCACGCCGGAGAGACGCTCTACCTCAAATGCAACAGCGAGAAGGGCACGGGCATCGTGACCAGCGTATCCGGCAAGAATTACGTCGTGGAGATCCTCACCGGCAGCTTTGACCTGGACGACACCGTCCGCTGCTTCCGCGAAAGCGCCATGCCCAGCGACAGCGAAACCGGCCGCGGCCGTGTGACCCGCTACGCGGACACCTCCATCACCGCGCAGGGCCGCGTCGCCGCCGTCCATGTGAAGGCGGGCGACACGGTCTCCGTGGGCGACCTGCTCTTTGAGATGATCGACGCGACGAGCGAAAAGGGCGCCTCCCTCACGCTTAGCGCGCCCGTCGACGGCGCCGTGACCTCGCTGAACACCGCCTCCGGCGCACAGGTCTATCGCGGGCAGCTGCTCTGCGAGATCGCGGATCTCACCACGCTGGAGCTGAGCGCGGAGGTCGACGAGCTGGATCTGTCCGGCGTCTCCGTCGGCGACACGCTCAGCTATACGCTCGACGCTTACGCCGGCGAGACCTTCTCCGGCACGGTGACGGAAATCCGCCCCGTCGGCACGGCTCGCCAGAACGCGACCTACTTCGACGTGCGCATCACGGCGCCCTCGGGCAAATGGCTGCTGCCGGGCATGAACGCGACGGTCACCATCGGCCAATAGCATCCGCGCCGTCTGATTAAGGAGGGATTCACATGGCCCAACCCTTTACGGACGCGCAGCGCGACGCCATCCGCCACCGCCTGCTGGAAAGCGCCCGCCGCCACGCCATTTCCGACGGGCCGCAGAAGACTTCCCTAGACACGCTGACCTCGGAGGCGGGCATCTCCAAATCCTCCTTCTACAAGTTTTACGAGACCAAAGAGCAGCTCTTTCTCGAGGTCTCCGCCATGTGGGAAACGCAGGTCATCGACGCCTCCATGCGCGCGCTTGCCGGTCTCCCAAGCAAGAGCAGCAAGGAGCGCGCCGCGGCCTTCGTCTTCACCGCCTTCGAGCAAATCCATCAGCTCGGCATCGTTCGCTTTCTGCGCGAGGATCTCCCGCAGCTGAGCGCGTCCATCCCGGCGGACATCGCGCGCCAGCACTATATCAGCTCCGCATCCGGCATCTTCTTTGCCCTGCGCGAGGCCGGCATCCGCTTCACAGAGCCGGACGATATCGTTCTGTCCGTCGTGCAGCTGATGTATCTGTCGATCCTCAACATTCAAGATATCGGCGATACGTTCTTCCCCGCGCTGCGCACGCTCGTGGAAAGCGCCTGCGAGCGGCTGGTGGCTTAAGGGCGACCCGAGATCATGATTTTTTCCAATCGGACAATCGCATAAAACGCTCCGTTTCCCAAAAGCCTTCTCCCTTTGGAGAAGGTGGCAGCCTCTGGCTGACGGAAGAGGTCTCCCGCTTCAAACGATAGGCCTCTTCCGTCGCGGCCCTTGCCGCGACACCTTCCTAAGCAGGGGAAGGCTTTTGGCTGTCGGCAAAGTGTGCTTCTCTCCCCCCCGGAGGTGGAGAAAAAACTGCGATGAGGGTCTTTTTCAAAGCCCCTATCGGACAATCGTATAAAACACTCCGTTCCCCATAAGCCTTCTTCTTTGGGGAACTTCCATATCTAGTGCAGATTAAATCGGAGATTCCCCCAAGATGAAATGTGACGAGGACGAAAGATCAAAGGAAGGATAGACTGCGAAACTCCTTCCTTCTTTGAGGAAATGGAGCGTATACTCCTGCAAATTCGGAAGCGTATTTTCCAGTCAATGGCGCGGCAAATAGTAAAGAATAGCCATTTCGCATTCAAATCGAGGCATTTCGCGTCAAAAGCGGGAAACAAGGACATTTTCTGATAAAATGTGAACACATCAGACAACCAGAAGAAAAGGAACACATGCCAACCAAAAAGGGAACCAAATAACGCGCCTGCGCCGATATGACCATCTACAGACGGCGTGAAGGTCGATTCCGTGAGCAGCAGCAGCGCGTCTCAAACCTATTGAATCCCCCATGAACCGCGCGTTTGGAGACGAACGGACAGCTCTCAGACATTTTTTCAAAAAAATGTCAAAAACGATGTAATTTTTGGCGCTTTGAAACGTCTTTATCTTTTAT
>JAUNPI010000041.1:0-11574 GCA_030536875.1 Clostridia bacterium | reverse complement strand
ATGGGCGTTTGCAAACTTCAAGACGTTCAAGGCATATCAAAGCGCCTTCAAAGATCGAACGAATCTCCTCTCAACCGATCCATCCTTGTAACTCGCGGGCCCCGGTCAAAGCCGGATGTTTGTCCGGGGCCCCTTTGATATCAGAAGGGAGCCGATTTGATGCAATCGAAAAAACGCTTTCTCTTTGTCCTTCTTACCGCATTTCTCCTGTTCTGCCTGGCCTCCGCCTCAGCGGAGGGCGGCATCGTCCGCGCCCTTCCGTTTCCCGGCAAGAACATCGGCCCCGAAAGCTTTTGTATCGCGCAAGATGGTTCGCTGATGGCCCTTCAAGGCGATACGCGCTATGTCCTTTCGCAAGACAAATGGGTGAAGACGGATCTTGCCGCCCAGCCGTCGCTCTATACGGTAAGCCATGAAAACCTGATTGATTGGACTGTCCAAAAAGGCGAAACGCTCCTTTACGACGACAACGGCGCGTTTTTCTTCCATACGCTCTACCCGGTCGACGATCAGTTTGCCTATGGCACACAATCCAATAAGGTTTACCGCCTCGACATGACCACGGGCGAACGCACTCTGCTGTGCAACATCGACGGTTTCAGCGCCTCGGATTGGGCCGACGGCATACTCGTTTCCGGGCAAACGGTTTATGTGATGCAGACCCAGCTCCCCATGCTGCAGGCCATCGATCTGGAAGCCCTTGCGGAACAGGGGTTTCAGCTGCTGACCATCGCCGTGGCGTCCTCAATGGATATCGGCAACACGGTTCTGGACAGCACCGAACAGCGCTTCGCGCAGCAGTATCCCCAAACCATTGTGGAGCTTGTGAAGATGACGGCCGACCAGTGCCGGCTGAACCTGATGAGCGACCCTTCGAGCTACGACCTGATCGTCGCCCAGCCCGACCTATGGGATGATCTGGCCGAGGCAGGGATCTTTGAAGACCTTGAAAGCCATCCGTCTCTCCAAAAGGCATGGAGCAGCTGGATCAGCATGGACAGCCTCTGCCGCTACCGCGGCACGCTCTGCGGCGTGCTCCTTTGGGAGGAGGCTCACATGCTTTCGGTAAACGAGGCGCTCGTCTCCGTCCTTTCGGATGTCACATGGCCCGACGCGGACTGGACTTGGCGCGATTTCCTTGATTTGGCCAGACAGTGCTGCCGCGATCTAAACGGCGACGGCAGGCCGGATCTTTACATCACCTACCAGCGCATGTTCTACCCCGCATGGAACGACATCTACGCCTATTCTCTTCCCGTTCATCAGGCCGCCCTGCTGCATCGGCATGGCGTGGTCGCCGATCTGCAATGCGACGAGATTCTGGACATGCTTCAGGTGTGGAAAACCTGCTGGGACGAGGGGCTGCTCTGCCCCGAAGACGGAGGCTATGAGAACCCGCACAATGCTCTGGTTGTGTTTGCCGAAAACCTTCCCACCGAATGGTGCCAATATCGAGGCATGGCGGATATTCGCCTGACGATGCCGGGCCTCACCTCCGCGCTGCATTGCGTCCCGGCCGAAAGCGTGCTGATGTCCCTCAATACCCATTCGGCCCATAAGGAGCAGGCCGTGGAATTTCTCGCGTCCTATATGTCCCTCGGCGCCGACGAACACAATTATCTCCGGACACATGCCTATTCGTCCGAAAAAGTGGCGTATGATCCCGCATGGGAAGCGCCGGACGCCTTCCGCGAGGCCCACTATATCGCCGCGATGGAAAACCTCTATCGCGACGACTGGGATATGAGCCTCTATGACGACATGGAGCAGCAGCTGACCCGCTATTTGAACAACCAGATCAGCGCGGAAGAATGCGCGCGCCTATGGCAGGAAAAGCTGCGCATGACGCGGATGGAGTGACGGACATGAGCAAAAATCGCGCGCGTCGAATGCTGATCGGTTTTCTTATCATATTGGCGTTATGCACCTATTTTTCGGCGACGTTTGCTTCCCTGCTCGCAGCTCGCGTCACGCTGTGCATCCCCAGCGCGCGCGTGGCGGAGGATGGCACGTTTTTGAGCTGCATCGTTCCCGAGAGCGCGCTTGAGCTGGAAGACCAGCTCTACATCGCGGTTGAGCAGGAGGATTTCTGGGGAACCATCCTGCTCGCTCAGCCCGTCCGGGTCAAAGCGATGGACTTGGAAAACGGCGAGGTCGCCATTTTGGAAGGGCTGGCCGGTCACGAAAAGGTGATCATCTCTTGGGATCGCCCTTTGGATATCAACATGCGGGTCATCGAGGAATGAGCCATGAAAAAACGCGTCGTCTGCCTGATCCTCCTGTGCGCATCTGCCGCCGGGGTTTTGCTCCAAGTGTTTGATCTCAAGGGCTGCACAGGCTCCATCTATTGCGCGGGCTCCTTCAGCCCGGAACAGCGGACGCAATTCGGCGCTCTGCTGGGCGCCGACTCCCTCGTCGCCTCCTTCGGTTCCTATGACCGATCAGATCGGGCGTTTCTCCAAGACGAGCATAAGAGGCGGTATACGGAAGCCTCGTCGGTATCCGTCTGGGGCGATTATGCCCCCGCCTACGCCGTGCGCATGATATCCGGGCGCTTCCTCTCCCCCGATGACCGGCAAAAGGCCGTGCTGTCCGCCGGTCAGGCCAGCACGCTCTTTTGCAGCTACGACTGTATCGGGCGAACGGTTCTCGTCGACGAAACCCCCTTCGAGGTGATCGGGGTATACGCGGCCTCCGGCCCTGCCGCGCTCCTTTCACGCCTTGGCCTCAGCGAATGCTTCGTCTCCGCCGGGCAGCCGTAGGATCAATGGGTGATCACCCTCGCGGCCGGAAAGGAAACCCAGCGCGAATACACGCTCAGGCAATCGCTCCTGCGGCTCGGCGTCCGCGATGTGGTGATGTCGCCCCTGTTCCGCACCCGCCGTTTGATCCTCTTTCTGCTGCGCCTACAGGGCTCCCTGCTGCTCTCTTTGGGCATTCGCTCCCTGTGGCGGCGTCTCTATCCCCTCTTCAAGCGGCGCTATCCGAGGCTTGCGGGCGGGCTTACCGGGCTTCCGTGGCTGATGACCGCCGCGCTGTTGGGCTGCGCGCTGTCCTCTTTTCCCCTGAATCCGTCCACGCTGCCAGTCGCCTTTACAGCGGAGGCCATCGGACAAAAGCTTGGAGAGCTACTGATCCTCTGGAACAATCGCATCAGGGTGATCTCAATGGAAACCAGCTATCTCAGCTGGCTGTTCCGCCTCGTCTGCGCGCTGTCCGGCGTCTTCTGGATCTGCCTCATTTTCTTCCCGAGGAAACGGAGGGATTGTCATGCGTAGAGGGATTGTCCTCTATCGAAAAAGAGAATTTCTTCTCATGCTGCCCGGCGTCATGGGCTTTTTCCTGTTTTACGTGCTTCCCTTTCTGATGACCTGTGTTTTTGTCTTCATTCGTTCCCCGTTTGATTCGACCTTTGTCGGCTTCCAAAACCTTGGCCGAACCCTTCAAAACGGTTATTTTCAAATGGCTCTTCGCCACACGGCCGTCTTCACGCTTTTGAGCGTATCCCTCACGTTGGCGTTGACCCTCGCGCTCACGTTTATGCTCTACAATTGCCCGTTCCCCTTTCATTCGCCCTTCGTCCTGCCTGTGCTTCTGCCCACCGTCGCCGTCGCGATGGTCTGGAACGTGCTCTTTGGGCGCGACAGCACATTGAGCGGCTTGGGCCTCCCGCCCCAGTCCGCGCTCTATGTTCTCTTCGTCTGGAAGAACACAGGGCTGCATGTCATCTTCCTGCTCAGCGCCTTAGCCCAGCTTCCAAAGGAACTCATGGAAGCCGCTTCGATCGACGGCGCAGGCATGTGCAGCCGTTTCAGGCATATTGTTCTTCCCCATTTGCTGCCGACGCTGTTTTTCTGCTGTGTATATGCCATCATGTGCAGTTTTCGCATTTTTCGGGAATCTTATCTTCTTTACGGCACCTATCCCCATGAATCCCTCTTTATGGTGCAGCACTACATCCACAATCAATTTGCTAAACTGCGCTATCCTGAAGTGGCGAGCGCCGGCTTTCTCTATGCCATTCCCGTCATCCTGCTCGTCGCTCTGATCTTTCGTCTGCAAAGCAATTGGCAGGAGGCGAATCAGGCGTGAAATCTTTCCTGCGGCTCCTTTGTCCGCTTCTTCTCGGTCTATGCTCCATTGTGTTTCTGGCGCCGCTGCTCTTTGTCCTCACCGGAAGCCTGATGCGCCCAAACGAATTTGCGCACACCTACGGGGCAAACGCCCTTCGCTTCCCCGCTTTGGTTCCGCGCCTTGCGAGCCCGGCCCAATACACGGCGCTCCTCCTCAATACCCCCAGCTTTCTAAACGCCTATTGGAATTCGCTGCTCATCGCATCCGTCATCTGCGCATGCCAATTGTTCTTTGCCCTTCCCTGCGCCTACGGTCTATCCAAGCTCCGCTTCCGCGGCCGGCGGCCGCTGCTTTTTACCTATGTCGTCATGATGATGCTGCCTTTTCAGGTGACCATGCTGCCTATGTATCAGCTGGTGAAAGCGCTGAATCTCTTGGATTCGCGATGGTCGCTCATCATCCCGGAGATCTTCGCTCCCTTTACGGTGTTCTTTCTCGCGCAGTTTCTTCATCGGCTTCCCAACGAGCTGATCGAAGCCGTTCGCTTGGAAAGCTCCAGCCCCTTTGTCCTCTACCGCCATCTGATCGTGCCCCTGTCCATGCCGGGGATTGTCTCCTCCATCGTTCTCTCCTTCGTCGAAACATGGAACATGGTCGAAAAACCCCTCTTATACTTGAGCGACATGCGAACCTATCCCTTATCCATGCTGCTGTATGAAGCGGGAAACCGAGCGACCGCGACAACGCTCGCGGGCTGCGTGCTCTATCTCGTGCCGGTTCTGCTGCTTTGGAACTGCTTTAAAGACGATATCTGCACGGGCATCGCGCAGCTGCAGATCAAGTGAAAAGGAGACGGACGGACGGCTCTCCGATATTTTTTCAAAAAAAGTCAAAAATGATGTAACTTTTGGGCGCTTTGAAACGTCTATATCTATAGAGGCAGTCCTTCCATCGCTTACGCTTGGGCGTTTGAGATTTTTCCGCAAGACCATGAAAAAAGGGGGCCATTCCATAAAAAGCAGATTATATAGGCTGTTAAGCGCAGGCATGCTGATGACGTTCCTTGGATTCTTGCCCGAAATAAACCCATCCGTTCTGATGAGCGCAATAGCCGACGAATCCAATGACATCACGCTTTCGGTGTCAGGGGGAAGCTCTGTAGGAAGTATCGACCAAATCTTTGCATCTCAAGGAATCAAAATTGATACAAATTCGATGTATTACGATGCAGTCGACGTTCAAAGAATCCTCCTTGCGCAAATAGAAACGCCTGATGTATTTGTTTTGGACGCTGATGACGGCTATTGGGGATTAGTCCAGAAAGGTTACTTGGAAGAAATCACAGATCACGAGATCCTTCGCGAAATCTCTTCGTATTATCCATTCATCCAGCTGGTTTTAAAGGATAGCCGTCAAAGAGTCGTTTCCATTCCAGAGTATTTTTATGCCACTCATTGGTGCGTAAATGAAACACTGTGGATGGAAATTCTCGGCGATACGCCCTATCCTTCGACCTATCTTGAATTAGCAAAGCTCTATAAACAATGGCGGACAGATTTCGCTGAAGAGCACTCATCTGTAAAGCTACTCGAATTTTCCGGCGACTCATGCGCTTTTATTCTCAGTGTGATCAAGCAATATCTGGCGGAATGTCAAATTTCAGGTTCAACGATCGAATTTGATCATCCCATGTTCATCGATACCCTTGAGACACTGCGAGAGTTAGATTTAAAAGCCATCTCCATTGACGACGAGGATATCTACTTCAATCAGCATTCCCTGCTCATCATGCGTCCTTTTGGCGGATTCGGCGTCGAATATCTGGATGGGTTTAAGTATGTGCCTATTTCTCCGCCGTGCGTTACGCAGGAAGGCCAGCCTTATATTCCAGCACGCATGCGAGTCATGCTGATCAACCCATTTTCGCCCCATAAGGATGCGGCTTATCAATATATGAAAGCGTATATGAACGCATACAGCAGCGCCTTCAAAGCCAGTATCATTTCCAGTTGGAATACCCCAGTGTATTCAGCTCAAGCCAAGCGGGAAATCCAGCAGATTCAAGAAACGATCGAGCTGAAAACCCAATTGCTTCAAAAAGCACAGGAAGAGTGGGACGTAGACACAGAAGATAAAATCACATTTGAGCTATTATCTTTGCGTGAAAAGCTTGATACGGTGGCGCAAGAAGGTTATGAGGTGTCGGAGGAGGATATTCTTGCCTATCAGTCCATCGCACCCTATATCAATCTATTGTTTGGCTCCCCCTATGCCAGCGATGATGACCCGGCCATGCAATCCATTTCCCGCGTTGTGAAGCAGTTTGTCGATCAGAAAATAACGTCAAAAGAGTGCGCGCTCGCGCTCAACGAAATCACAAGAATGGTAAGTTTGGAAAACGGCGTCTGAGTACCACTCTTTTCGACGGAAAGTGAATGATAACCATGAAGATAAAAAAGCGTCTTCTTTTCCCCCTTGCCGTATTCCTACTGGTTGCTTGGCCCATATGCATCGGTTATACCGAAGCTCTTTGGGATGAGCAGAACGGTCGAATTACAGGCAACATCCCTACAAAAGATGGATACGAAATAACGCTCGACATCCCCGTTCCTACGAAGATTTTCGATGAATCTTTTCCCGTCTACACCGTAAAGAACCGTAAAATTCATTTTGAAGCCTTCCAAAATCTTTTCAATCAATTTGCTAATCTTCATGGACAAGCAGAACTGGCGGTTCCTTCAACATTCGTTGATGAAGAATCCTCATCACGGCGACAGTATTTCTGCTGCAATCGTTTGGGAAAGGTCGGCTGGCAAATCTCCACGCCGGTTTATGCCATTCCCAAATCGTTGATTCCGGAATCGGATGAGCAAATACAGATTGTACGTCAAATTCTTGATGCCTTAAGCATCGAGTACGAAACGCCCTTTTATTACGCGGTACGTGGAATAGAAGACATCGGAAATCTGAGTATAACAAACTATGTTCGGGAGACAGATTCAATCTATATCATTCGGCAATGTATTGACCATTTTCCCATAACAAGCGGATCCGTCTATCATCACGGCGTCGAATACTATGGATGTAACAGTTCCGTCATTCTTGATCAAGATAACGATCTGGTCTATCTATCGACAATTAATCTGGTAGATGTCCGCCCCAGCGGGAAAGAGAAAACATGTATTTCGTGGGAGGAAGCAATGTCCGCATTCGTCAAAGGTAAGCAGGATTTAAAAAGCGAATTGACGGGAAGCATCCCCCTTGACGGAAAGCTGAAAACAAGCAGACTATTGATTGATTCTCTGTCGCCTTCTCTGATTGTCAACGACCAGAATAAGCGGTTGATTCCCATGTGGGAATTTGACGCCGACGTTGAGATACAATGGACGGATGCGGAGGGCGTCGATCACGTCAATTATCGTATTAAACGTTACTACGTCAATGCATGGACGGCGGAATATTACAGCTGGGATCCATAAGCCAGAAAGATGACAAGCAGAAGGGAGCCGATTGGCTGCCTTTGCATCGCGCAGGGCAGTTCACTAATGATCCTTCAGGGCGACAAGCACTATACCCTCTCGCAGGACAGCAGGCTCCTCCCTCGATCACACCCCAAAGCAGCTCATACGCTTCGCGGGCGGCCAGATGGCCGCCCGCGTGTAGATGCCGTTGTTTACTCAATGTCCTCCGCAATGCCCGGAGCAGCCCTCGTGATGCTCGCCGCATGCCCCGCCGCCGTGATGCTCATGGCGCTCCCGCCTCGGGTCGGCTCACAGCCCCAGCATCAGCGAGGCGACCATGAAATAGATCAGCAGCGAGCAGGCGTCGACGATCGTGGTGATCATCGGGCTGGCCATGACGGCGGGGTCAAATCCAAGGCGCTTGGCGCCCATCGGCAAAAGGCAGCCCACGATCATCGCCAGCACCACCGTACACAGCAGCGTGGCGGACACGGTCAGCGAGATCATGATACCCACGCCCGAAAAGAGCATCATCCGCGCAAAGTTGACCACGGCCAGCGCCGTGCCGGCGATCACCGCCACGCGCACCTCTTTAAACAGAACCTTGAACCAGTCCCGCATCTCGACCTCGCCCAGCGCCATGTTGCGGATAACGGTGACGGACGTCTGGCTGCCGGAGTTGCCCGCGCTGTCCATCAGCATGGGGATAAAGGCCGTGAGCACGACCGCGCTGGACAAAAGCGCCTCAAAGTGCGTGATGATCGTGGAGGTAAACGTCGCGGAAATCATGAGCAGCAGCAGCCACGGCAGGCGATGGGCCACCAAGCTCATGACGCTGGTCTTCATGTAATCCTCGTCGCTGGGGATGATGGCGGCCATCTTCTTGATGTCCTCGGTGTTCTCATCCTGAATGACGTCGACGATATCGTCGATGGTGATGATGCCCACCAGCCGCCCTTCCTTGTCGCAGACGGCGATGGACGTGAGATCGTAACGGCGGAAGTCGTCGGCGACGGCCTCCTGATCGTCGGTTGTGATGGCGGAGACGATGTTCGTCTCCATGATATCGCGGATATAGGCGCTCTCCGGCGCAATAATCAGCTTGCGCAGCGAGACCTGCCCTACGAGGCGGCGCTGCTCGTCGATGACATAGCAGGTATAAACCGTCTCCTTGTCGATGCCCGTGCGGCGGATGTAATCCATCGCCTTGCGCACGGTGAAATAGTCGTGCAGATCGACATACTCGATGGTCATGAGGCTTCCGGCGCTGTTTTCCGGATAGTTGAGAAACTGGTTGATCAGCTTGCGCGTGTGCTCGTCGGCGTTTTGGAGCACCTTTTTGACGACGTTCGCCGGCATCTCCTCCAGGAAGTCGACCGTGTCGTCCAGAAACATGTCGTCCACCAGCGCCTTGAGCTCCGCGTTGGTCGCGCTTTCGGCGATGAGCTGCTGCTGCTCGCTGGTCATGTAGGCAAACACGTCAGAGGAGATGTCCTTGGGCAGCATTCGGAAGAGTTTTAAAACCCTCGCGCTGTCCTCGACCTCCTCCAGCCCCTCGGCGATATCCACCGGCGGGCATTCGTTCGCCTTTTCTTTAAACTCCTGAAGCTTTCCCTCGTCCATGAGCGCCAAAAGCTCCATAAAATCCTTGCGAATTTCTTCTTCCATTGAGGCTCCCTCCTATCATTTTCTTGTCACGAAAATGCAGGCTTAGCCCGAAAAACGGCGCAAAAAGGCGCACAGCAACAGGCTGCGCGCTCACTTATCCGTTTGCCTCAAGGATTTGAAAGGGCTAAACGGTCCGCAAAAGACGCAGCCGACGGCGCTGTCAGCGCCCAACGTTCTCGGGGTTTGCCCGCGAGACTACCGGGATGATCGTCCACGTCTTTCACCTCCGTAAGGCTATGTTTATCTCGCCCCTGCGCGCATGCGCACGCGCGAAGAGGCATGTTTACAATACCGCCATTTTTCGCTTTTGTCAACCCCTGTAAACCGGGGTTTTGGATAAAAATCCTGCCCGCTCTCCGTTTGCCCCGGCACGCCTAGACATGATACCCCGCGCCCGCCCGAACGAGATACAAAATGTGCTCGGCCACCGGCCTGCCCGTGACGCCGGCGAGCGCCTGGGCATAGATGTCCAGCTGGGGCCTGTGCCGGGCAATGGCCCCGGGAATGTCCGCCGCGGAATCGGTCTTATAATCCACCAGCACCCAGCGCCCGTTTTCTACAAAGCAGCAGTCGACAATGCCCTGCACAAGCTGTTCCCGCCCATCCGGCGTTCTCCGTCTGAACGTGAACGCCCATTCTCGGCGGATCTCCTCCGCGCGCAGCATGCGCACACCAAAGGGCGAGGCGAGCAGCCGCAGGAGCATGCCCTCCGGCACGGCGCGCGCCTCCGCCTCGGTGACGACGCCGTCCTCGCGCATCAGGCGCACCTGCCGGGAGAGCTCGCTTTCCAGGCTCTTCGCCTCCGAAAGCGCCTTGAGGTCGAGCATGCGCATCATCCGGTGGAACGCCGTGCCGATCTGCGCGCCGGTCATGCGCTGCTCGCGCATAAAGCGCGGAAGGCGTTCGATTTCCTCCGGCGCGCGCGGAATTTCGCCGTCCGCCGCCGCCTGCGCGGCGCGCCTCTCGTCGCGCAGGACGGCGCTGACGCTCGTCTTGCGCACGGCGGGCACGCCGCTGCCCGGGTCAAAGGCCATCAGGCGCGCAAGCTCTCCGTCGGAAAGGGGCGTCGCCTCCAACTCGGCCAGCAGGCGAAGGACGCTTTCCTGCGTTCTTGTGCCGCGCATGCGCGCGGCGCTCGCGCGGTGGGCGAACACCCGCCAATGGGACGCGCCCGCCGTGACCGCCTCCTCGCGAATGGAAAGGCTCGCGCCCGCCGCCGCAAGCGCCGGCGCCACCATGTCCAGCCCCGTGCGCATGGCCGTCAGCTCCTGCGCGCCGCCGAGCCAGCTCTCCGGCGGGCGTTCCGTCCCCGTATCGCCGATGAGAATGAGCCTGTCCCTTGCGCGCGTCATGGCGACGTAGAGGATGCGCACCTCCTCGGCGAGCTGCTCCCGCTCCTCCTTGAGGCGGATGGCCCGGCGCAGCAGCGTGTCCCGCTCGCTCATCAGCTCCGTGTCGATACACGGCAGCGCGATGCCCAGCTGCGCATGCAGGAGCACACGCGCGCGCGCGGATTGGCCGCCCACCCTGCGCCCCATGCCCAGCACGAAGACGACCGGGAACTCGAGCCCCTTGCTCTTGTGCGTCGTCATGATGCGCACGACGTCCTCGCTCTCGCCGATGGCGCTGGCGCTCATGGCGTCGCCGCCCGCGCGCAGCCTCGCCGCATAGCCGAGGAACGCATGCAGCGAGCCGCCCTGCGCCCTCATGAACGCCCGCGCCCGCGAGGTCAGCAAATGCAGGTTCGCCTGCCTCGCCGCGCCGCCGGGCAGCGCGCCCGCCTGCGCCGCAAAGCCCGTCTCGGCATAGATGCGCTCGATCAGCTTGTCCGCCCCCTGATGGCGCGCGCAGAGCCGCCAGCGGGCCAGACGACTTTCGAATTCGCGGAGCTTACAGGCGAGCTCGTCCTCCCTTCCCTCGCGGTAGCGGCGCACGGCCTCGTGATAGGGAACGCGCGTGTCCGGCGTCGCCATGCGGATATCCGCCAGCTCGCCGTCGGTCAGCCCCAGCGCCGGGCCGCGCAGCGCGGCCAGCAGCGCCTCGTCATGCGCGCCGTTGTCGATGGCGCGCAAAAGCGCCATCATCGCGCGAATTTCCGGGATGTCAAAATACCCCTCGCCCGCGTCGCAGAACACGGGAATCCCCTCCGAGGCGAGGATATCCGCCGCAAGCGGCGCGCAGCCCCTCGCCACGCGCATGAGCACGGTGATGTCCCGATACGCCAGCGGGCGCACGCACCCCAGCTTGGCGTCGTCATACGGCGTCCCGATCAGCTCGCGGATGCGGCGGGCGGCCATCATCGCCTCCCGCTCGACGGCGGCGAGCTCGAGCGTCTCCGCCGCGCGCTCGTCCCCGTCTTGGGCGGCCTCCT
>JAUNPI010000204.1 GCA_030536875.1 Clostridia bacterium | reverse complement strand
GGGGCAGAGCCCCAAGCTCAAGAAAGCCAATTATTCTTAGGAAAATTGCTTTTTGAAATGTTCAGGATTAGCTTGACAGCCCCTCAAAAATCATGGGGTTGGGCACGCCCGTCAAACGGGCTTTCGGGCGCAGCGCTTCTGCGCGCTATTTCTTTTTTCGCTCTCTGACCGCCTCAGTGAGCAGAAATTCGATCTGCGCGTTGATCGAGCGGAAATCGTCTTCGGCCCAAGCGGCAATTTCGTTCCATAGGGAGGGGGAGAGGCGCAGAAGCAGCTGCTTTTTCGCCTTTTCCTTCTCCTTGGCGGCCTTTTCGCGCTTGACGGCCTGCGCCTCCATCTCCTCGATGCGCGCGATGCGCTCGGCGAGCTTTTCCTCGCGACTGCGGAGTTCTTCCTCGGTCATCAAGGTTCACCTCCGTCTCGTTTGGGTCAATAGAGGCTGCCGCTGTTGACGACAGGCTGTGCGTCCTTGCTGCCGCAGAGGACGACGAGCAGGTTGGACACCATCGCGGCCTTGCGCTCCTCGTCCAGGACGACGACCTCCTCCTCGCCGAGCTGGTCGATGGCCATCTTGACCATGCCGACGGCGCCCTCCACGATCTTCTGGCGCGCGGCGATGATGGCGGTTGCCTGCTGGCGCTGGAGCATGGCCGCGGCGATCTCCTCGGCGTAGGCGAGCGTGGTGATGCGCACATCCTCGATGACAAGGCCCGCGTTTTTCACGCGCTCGGCGAGCTCCCGCTGCATGATCTCCGAAATCTCGCTGCTGGAGCCGCGGAGCGTTTTTTCATCCTCGTCGTTTTCCATCGAATCATACGGGTAGAGGCGGGCGATGTTGCGGATGGTGGAGTCACACTGGATGGAGAGATACTCTTCGAAATTCTCCACGGAGAAGACAGCGGCTGTCGGGTCGGCGACGCGCCAGATGACGACCGAGCCGATGATGATCGGGTTGCCGAGCGCGTCGTTGACCTTCTGCTTGTTGTTGTTGAGCGTGCGGGTCTTGAGGGAGATCTTCTTGGATTTGCCCAGCTCGATTGAGGTTTCCATGCCCAGCGCGTTTTTTTGTTGGGCGGGCGCGGCGGACGCGCTGTCTGTGACGCCAGGGGCGTTGGCGGAGACGAACGGGTTCACGAAGAAGAAGCCGGACTCCTTGAGCGTGCCAAAGTATTTGCCAAAGAGCGTGAAGACGTACGCCTGATTCGGCGCGAGGACCTTAAAGCCCGCCAGCATGATCAGGAAAAACACAAGCCCGACGATGCCGAGCGTCAGCAGCGCGCCGCCAAGGGCGAAGGACGCGTTGGCCAGGCGGATGATGCCCAGAATCAGGCAGCAGGTGGAGGCAGCTAGCCCTGCGAGCACCAGCGCGAGCATGGCAAAGCCGTTGGAATGCGGGGCGCGCTTTTCCTGCGGCAGGGCTTGGGTGGACATTTTGTTGGTTTTGTTGGTTTCGTTCATCGAAAACACTCCTTTGTCCCAAATGGGCATATCAGTTTGATATCATCATGATAAACCTATTTGCGGAAAATGTCAAGAGAAATGGACGAAATTCGCCGCAATTTCCTGCGGGATTGCCAACGGGCGCCCTAAATGCTATAATAGTTGAAACGGACGACAGCGGGGAAAACCGGTCGAAACGACGGAAGAAAGCGATTCGAGGAGAGAGAGCATGCTGTTTAGAGACAGGCAGCGGCCGGACGGACCGGCCGAGCAGGAGCGGCAGACGCTGGGGCAGGACAGCTTCAGCATGAACATAGAGAGCGCTGCGCGCCGCTTGTGGCCCGAGGAGGGCGATGCGCGCAGCGCCATGCGCAGGCCCGCCGTCATCCAGCCGAGCTACGCGACGGTGATGCGCCGCGTGCTGGACTTTGCCGACAACGGCGATGGGACGCTGAGCGTGCGGCGCTGCCTCGACCGGACGGCGGACGACCTCGACATTCAGTTTGAGGCGGGGGGCTCCCCGGTTGTCGCCATCGCGCCGCGCGCGTTCGAGGGCTGCGCGGCGCTCAGGCGCGTGACGCTGCCCGCGGCGCTTGCCCAAATCGGCGAAATGGCGTTTTCCGGCTGCTCGCATTTGACGCGGGTCAACATCCCGGGCGGCGTTGTGCGCGTGGGCACGCTGGCGTTTGCCAAGTGCTCCGGGTTGGAGCGCGTGTATATCGAGCCGGGCGTTCAGGCGCTCGGGCCGTCGTGCTTTTCAAAGTGTACGCGCCTTGCGAGGGTGGATATCCCCTCCAGCGTGACCCAGCTGGGCGGCGGCGTGTTCTTTGGGTGCGGGAAGCAGCTGACGCTGCATGGCGCGGCGCAGTCGCCTGCGGAGAAATACGCCGCGCTCAACGGCATCGCCTTCGATTCCGAGAGCTGGCGCGAGGACGAGGAGCTCGTCTTCGGTGAAAACGAGGATGGGACGCTGACGGTTCTCAGGGCGCGCGCGGAGGCGCCCCGGCGCGTCGAGATTCCCAGCGAGCTGTGCGGGCGGCGCATTACGGCGATTGCGCCCAAGGCGTTTTTCGCCTGCGGCACGCTGGAACAGCTCAGCGTGGGCAGCGGCGTAAAGAGCGTGGGGGAGAGCGCGTTTTTCGGCTGCCGCTCGCTGAGCAGCGCGTCGTTTGAGCGCGGTTTGGAGCGCGTGGGCGACAGCGCGTTTGCGGGCTGCGAAAACCTCACGCAGGTGACGCTGCCGTGGGGCACGGGGAGCGTCGGGCGGATGGCCTTTTTCGGCTGCACGCGGCTCGCCTTTGTGAAGATGCCCACGACCACGCGCGTGTTCGACCTCGCCTTCGACGCATGCGCGCCCAATCTGCGCGTATTTGGCGGCGTAAGCGCCGGGCGCGCCAAGGCTGCGCCTGCCGCGCGCTGAGCCGGGCGGAAATATTTTGAGGCGGGGTTGAAAGGGAACGTCCGGCTTTTTTACAGGGTTCGTATTGATCCTGCGGAGGATCTTATCTTTATTGGCATAGATGAAGTCTAAGATGTCGTAAACGTTAACCGGGTATCAGAATCAAAGAGCAAGCGGCAAACTCGGGAGGCTGGAATGACTTGATATCGGCAAGGGAATGCGGTAAAGTAGAGACGGTGGATGAGAAGCATGATGTCTCAGACGGGAGGCGCGCGGATGGGCAGCTATTTGAATCCGGGAAGC
>JAUNPI010000203.1 GCA_030536875.1 Clostridia bacterium | reverse complement strand
AAAGGAATGAGACACCCATGAAGGCTGAAAATACGCTGTATATCGTCGTCCCCTGCTATAAGGAGGAGGCGGTTTTGCCGGAGACGAGCAAGCGCCTTGGCGAGAAGATGCGCGCGCTGATGGCGTCGGGAAAGATCGGCGAAAAGAGCCGCGTCATGTTTGTCAACGACGGTTCCAAGGATGAGACGTGGCCCATCATCAAAAGGCTGCACGAGCAGCAGCCGGAGCTCTTTTCCGGCGTCAATCTCTCGCGCAACAGGGGCCACCAGAACGCGCTGCTGGCCGGCCTGCTCACGGCGGTCAACCACGCGGACATGATCATCTCGATGGACGCCGACCTTCAGGACGACATCAACGCCGTCAACCAGATGGTGGACGCCTATCACGAGGGCTATGAGATCGTCTACGGCGTGCGCAGCAAGCGCGAGACGGACACGTTTTTCAAGCGCTTTACCGCCGAAGGGTTTTACAAGGTGATGAAGGCGCTGGGCGTGGACATCGTCTTCAACCACGCGGACTACCGCCTCATGAGCCGCCGCGCCGTCGAGGGGCTGGCCCAGTTTACGGAGGTCAACCTCTTTTTGCGCGGCATCGTTCCGCAGATCGGCTACAGGTGGACGACGGTATCCTATGAGCGCGCGGAGCGCTTTGCGGGCGAGAGCAAATACCCGCTCAAGAAGATGATCGCCTTCGCCGCCGACGGCATCACGTCCTTCTCGGTCAAGCCGATCCGGCTGGTGTTTTCCACGGGCGTCGTGGTGTTTTTGATCAGCCTGGTCATGCTGCTCTACGCGCTGGTCTCCAAGATCATGGGCCACACGTCGGCGGGCTGGACGTCGCTGATGGGCTCCATCTGGATGCTGGGCGGCATCCAGCTGCTGGGGCTGGGCGTCGTGGGCGAGTACATCGGCAAGATTTACAACGAGACCAAGCGGCGTCCGCGCTTTATCATCGAGAGCGTGCTCAACAAGGAATGAAACGCGCGCTTGAGGGGCGGACGGCGAGAGGATAAACCATGACCGATAAGCATATCATAACCATAGCGGCGCTCGGGCCGGATGCCGAGCAGATGCTGACCTCGGGGGCGCTTTGCGCCATGCGCAAGGCGCAAACGCTGATCCTGCGCACGCGCCGCCACGCCGTGGCGCAGCTGCTTGCGCGCGAGGGCACCGCCTTTGAGACGCTGGACGGGCTCTACGACGAGTGCGAGGACTTCGACGAGCTCTGCCGCAGGGCGGCGGACGCGATCCTCTCGCGGGCGCGGGAGGGGCTCTGCTATGCGGTCAGCGACCCGGCGAGCGACGCGACCGTCCGCGAGCTGGCGCGGCGCGAGGGCGTTTGTCTCTCGGTCGTGGGGGCCGCCTCGCTGCGCGACGGCGCGGCCTACGCCGTCATCCCCTTTGGGGTGAACACGGAAAACCTGCGCGAGATCACCGCGCTCTCCACGCTGGAGCTTCGGCCCCAGGCGGACTGCCCGCAGGTGATCACGGAGATCGACAACCGCTGTCTCGCCTCGGACGTGAAGCTCTGGCTTGCGGGGCTCTTCGACGACGAGACGACCGTCTATTTTCTGGAAAACGCGGCCTGCTCCCCGGCCTGCGCCCTGCCCATCCCGCTGTGCGAGCTCGACAGGCAGGCGCATTACGACCACAGGACGGCGGTGCTCGTTCCGGCTGTCAGCGTCTACGAGCGCTCCCGGGCGACGTATGAGGACTTTGTTCAGGTGGTCGCGCGGCTGCGCGCCCCGGGGGGCTGCCCGTGGGACAGGGCGCAGACGCATCACACGCTGCGGCAATTCATGATCGAGGAGGCCTGCGAGGCCGCCGAGGCGATGGACGCAGGTGACGAGATGAAGCTCGCCGACGAGCTGGGGGACGTGCTGCTGCAGGTGGTGCTCAACAGCGCCATCGGCGCGGAGCACAGGGCGTTTGACGACCGGGACGTGACGAGCATGGCGGCGCGCAAGATGATCACCCGCCACGAGCACGTCTTTGGGCGGGCCAAGGCCAAGAGCGCCGAGGACGTGGGCGAGGTTTGGGAAAACGCAAAGCGCCGGGAGCGGGGCGAGCAGACGCCGCTCGACCGCGCCAGAGAGGTTTCTCCGCTGCTTCCGGCGCTGATGCGCGCCCAGAAGGTACAAAAGCGCCTGTTCGGCGACGGCGAGCGCGCCGCCGCGCTGGAAGATGTGGGTCGCGCGCTGGAAGGCGCGCGGGCGCCGGGCGCGGGCGAGGAGGAGCTCGCCAAGCTGCTGGAGGCCTGCGCCGCGCTCGCCCAGGCGATGGGGCTGGACGCCGAGACGGCGCTGCGAAGCCGGACGGCGAGGCGGCTGCTTTCGGGCGGACAATAGATATTTTGAGGACATGAGGGCCGCAAAAAGTCTTATTTCGCACAAAATTTTTAGAATTTGGCTTTCCCCCTTGCAGGAAAGAGGGAAACCATGTAGAATATGTGATAGTCGCCGATTCGTGCGATTCATGCAAGCGGTATAGACCGCCGGTGACGGTTGTTTAAGGAGGATTATTCACACCATGAACAAAAATGAACTGAGCGCGGCGATCGCCGCGAAGGCGGGGCTGACCCGCAAGGATGCCGAGGCTGCCCTGTGCGCGATGAGCGACATCATCGCCGAGAGCCTCAAGAATGGCGAGAAGGTTCAGATCGTCGGCTTTGGCGCGTTTGAGGTCAAGGAGCGCCCTGCTCGCAAGGCTCGCAACCCCAAGACGGGCGAGGAAATCCAGATCGGCGCGCGCCGTTCCCCGATGTTCAAACCGGGCAAGGCGCTCAAGGAAGCCGTGGAAGGCTGAGCGGTATATCCCGGGAGCGATCCCGGGATTTCTTTTTCAAAAGATGAAATTCAAAAGACGAAACGGCTGCGAGGCGAGCATATGACATATCTGGTTAAACCCATCTCTTACGTGCTGGTGATCGCGCTGGGCTATCTGCTCAAGCGAGCGGGCTTTTTCGGCAAGGAGGATCACCGGCTGATTTCTAAAATCATGATCAACATCACGCTGCCCTGCGCCATCGTGCAGGCCTTCGACGGCTTTGTGCGCGAGGGAAAGCTGTTCCTCATCGTGGGGATCGGCTTTTTCTGCGCGTTTTTGCCGATGCTGGCGATGTATCTGTTCACCGGCGGAACGAAGACGAGCCTGCGCGCCTACCGCATGCTCAACATCGGGGGCTAC
>JAUNPI010000202.1 GCA_030536875.1 Clostridia bacterium | reverse complement strand
CTTTTCTCTTTCTGTTTTCTCCTCCTGCCCCTTCGCTTATTTCGTCCGGATGCGGAACGTCTTCACCTCATAGGGCTTGATGGTAAACGGAATCGCGTGCCCCTCAAACGGCAAATCGGCCGTCTTCTCCTCGATCAGGTTGCATTCCTCCACAGAGGCGATCTCCTGCGCAAACGTGAGGCTCGTCTTGGTCAGCGCGTTGTCCGTCTCGTAGACGCGCAGAATGATGCCGTCGCCGCCCTCCGCCAGCTTGACGGTCTCCAGCATGACGTTCGCGTCCGCCGTGGAAGCCAGGGAATACGCCTCGCCCGCGCGGCCGCCGCGCCGAGAAAGCGCCGGCTGGTTGAGGCGATACGCCTCGCGGACGGTGCCGCCCGCGCGCCAGTTGCCCGCATGGGGCCAGAGCGCGTAGGTAAACACGTGCTCCTCCTGGTCGGTCGTCGGGTTGGGCTCGATGCCGGATTTGATCAGCGTGAGGCCGATGCAGCCGTCCTTGACCGAGTGGCCGTACTTGCAGTCGTTGAGCAGGCTGACGCCGTAATGCCCCTCGGAAAGGTCGATCCACTTTTGCCCGCAGCTCTCAAAGCGCGCGACATCCCAGCTCGTGTTGGTGTGAACCTTGCGGGTCAAATTGCCGAACTGCACGTCGAAGGTCGCCTCGTCCGTGTGGACGTTCGCCGGGAAATGCACCTTGAGCAGATGCTGGTGCTCGTGCCAATCGACATAGGTTTCAAAGTCGATGCGGCGGCTGTCTGCGTAGAAGTGGATTTTCTGGCGGATCAGCGACCGGCTGACCCTGCGCTCGATCTCCAGCGTCACGCGTACGACGCCCACCTGCGTCCATGCAAAGCGGGAAAGCTGCGTCACATCCCAGTATTTCTCGGTGTAGAAGATGTCGATATCCCAGTTGTCGTAGTAAATCGGCTTATCCTCATACATGCGCATGAGGTTGGCGCGCTCGCCCTCGCGGATGACCTCGCGGTCGTTCTCCTTGTCGTACAGGCGGCAGAGCATGCCGTCCGCGTCAAACTCGGCGCGGTAGAACGGCGTGTCAAGGGCATGGTCGCCGTCAAGCGCAAACGGAATCTCGGTTTCCTGCGCCGCGGCGGGCGTGAAGACCGCGTAACCCTTCGCCGGCAGCTCCGGCAGGTAGGCAATCGCGCCGTCCTCCGTCCTCTGGACGGGGTAGACATGGCCCTCGCCGTCCGCAAGCGCGTCATAGTCCGCCTCGCCCAGCCGGACGACCTCGGAGGAAGCAAAGCCCTTGGTGTTGTAAACGGCGATATTCCCGCTCGCGGGCAGAAGCGCCGCCATGCGCTCCTCGCGCAGCCTGCCGATCTCCTCCTCCAGCGCCGCATACTCGCGCCGCGTGACCTCATAGACCTCATGGATCGACGAGCCCGGCAGGATGTCGTGGAACTGGTTGATCAAAATGCCCTTCCACATCCGATCCAGCGCGGCGGCGGGATACGGAACCTTCTCTCCGGCCAGCACGGCAAGCAGCTCGAGATCCATCATGTGCAGCTCGGCCTTGCGGTTGGAGCGCTTGTTGCGCGCCATCGAGGTGAGCGTGCCGCGGTGATACTCGAAATACAGCTCGCCCTCCCAGACCGGCAGGCGCGCATTGCCCGCCACGCGCTCATGCAGCTCGTCAAAATACGTCCGCGCAAACGCCTGACGCACGCGCGGCAGGCCCGCAATGCCCTTTTCCATCCGCTCGGAGGTCTCCAGCATCTCGCGGGTCGGGCCGCCGCCTCCGTCTCCATAGCCGTAGGAGATCAGGATGTCGTTGTTGATGTCCTTGTTCTGGTAGCGCTTCCAGCCGCCCATGATGGCGTCCGGGTGCAGGCGGCCGTTGTAGGTCGTGAAGAAATTCTTCTCGTCCTGCCCCACGTCCAGCGTCGTAATCAGGTGGGAGAGGATTTCCGTGCCGTCGATGCCGCGCCAGCGGAACGTGTCGTAGGGGAATTGGTTGAACTGGTTCCACGCCAGCTTGGTGGTCATAAAGTAGTCGATGCCGCTCTTTTTCATGATCTGCGGCAGCGCGCCGGAATAGCCGAACACGTCCGGCAGCCAGCAGATCCTGTTGTCGACGCCAAACTCCTCTTTGAAAAAGCGCTTGCCGTGGATAAACTGGCGCACGAGGCTCTCGCCGCTGGTCAGGTTGGTGTCCGCCTCGACCCACATGCCGCCCTCGGGCTCCCAGCGCCCCTCGGCGACGCGCTCCTTGACCTTGGCGTAGAGCTCCGGATAGCGCTCCTTCAAAAATCCATACAGCTGCGGCTGGCTGGACATAAACCGGTAGCTCGGGTATTCGTCCATCAGCTTGAGCACCGTGGCGAAGCTGCGGCAGACCTTTTCGCGCGTCTGGGCAACCGTCCACCACCATGCGACGTCGATATGCGTGTGGCCGATGCAGGTGGCGACGACCTCGTCGTGCCCGGCCAGCTCCTCATAAAGGTGCTTGGCGAGGTAGGCGCGCGCGTCGCGAACCGAGTTCATATAGGCATCCGAATACGGCGTGCGCAGGTCGAGCAGGTTGATCGCCTCGTTCATCACGCGCTCAAGCGCCATGCGGCTTGGGGACTGCCCGTCCATCCGCGGGAAGGCCTGAAGCGGCACCTGCAAATCCCAATACAGGCCGCGCAGCTCCGGCTCAACCTGATGCCATTCGACGATCAGGTTAAACTCCGTGTGCAGCGTGCCGGTATAGGCCTGAAGATCCAGCGTGTAGCGTCTTCCGCCCTCGGCGCAGCGCGAGATGAGCACATCGCGGTGGTTCATGTCGATCCCTTGCTGAATTTCGCCGTCCACAAACAGCAAAAACTGCGGGTTCTTCGCGTCGTCCCATTCGTCGATCTGCGTGCGCACATGGAGCCAGAGCTCCTTGCCGTCAAAGCTCTGCGGCACCTGCGCCTCGGCCGTGAACCAATAGTGTTCGTCCGGGCCGTACCAGTGCATCGTCAGGCTGTCGAAGGGCTCAAAGGGAACCGCGTCCGCGCGCGCATCCTCGGGATGAATAAAGTTTCCCTTCTTGATCATCAGTCCGCTCACCGTCTGGCGCTGACGGACAGAGAGCTTTTTCAGCTCGTCGCAGATGCCTTGAATCCGCTTGTCAAGAAAATGCATATCCGGTCATATCCTCCAGATCAAAAATGAATCGTTGGATTGGGGTCGTTAGGGGCTT
>JAUNPI010000040.1 GCA_030536875.1 Clostridia bacterium | reverse complement strand
GGCTGTCCGGCAGGTGCGGAGGGCGGACGGGGTAGCCGAGAACCTCGGAGATATCCGCGTCGAGGCCCAGCTGCTCGGAGGCGACCAGCGAGAGCGCGCCGAAGGTCATCACCAGTTTGGAGACGGAGGCGGCGCGGAAACACGTCTGATCTCCGACGGGCATGCGCGGGCGCAGGCGCGCGAAGCCGTCGGTGAAAACCTCTTCCGGTGCGCCGGAGGGAGGCACGAGAACCAGCGCCGCGCCGACGGCGCGGTTCGCGCGGAGGATGCGGCGCATGGCGGCCTCCGCCTGCGCGCGCGATTGCGGCGAAAGGCGCCCGTCGTCGCCGCGCACGGGCTTGGGAAAGCGGCGCAAAAGCTGCGTGGAGCGCGCGCGCAGGGCGGCAAGCTCGTCGGTACGGGGGTTTTTCACGGGCGTTTCACTCCTTTGGAGGACGGCTGATGAATGACGGCTAAACGCGAAGGCAGGGCCGAAGGCTGAGGGGCGCTGCACGGTGGACTCAGACACATTGTAATGGTTGCGACGGAGGGTGTCAATCATCCGCGCATTTTTGGGTTGTCAATTCGGCGGACGAGGAGTATAATGCTTTACATCAATTTAACATTCGCGTGTTAACATTCGTGTGCGGCTGGAATGGAGAGGTGACGCGTATGCCGCTGGACAATCTTTCTTACTTTGGCAAGCCTTTGACCGTGGAGCTGATGCTCGTGCGCATCGGCGTGGCGGTCGTCATCGGCGCGCTCATCGGCATCGACCGGGAAATCAAGAACAGGCCGGCGGGCATGCGCACGCACGTGCTCGTCTGCGTCGGCGCGGCGCTGGTGGCGCTGGTGGAGCATCAATATATCGCCAGCACGGTGATGCTGGGCGACGACGTGATCCGCGTGAGCATGGGGCGCATCACGGCGCCGGTGGTCTCCGGCGTGGGCTTCCTCGGCGCGGGCACGATCTTCATGAGCGAGCGCAAGATTTCCGGCCTGACGACGGCGGCCTCGCTCTGGTGTACGGCCTGCATCGGGCTGGCGGTCGGCGCGGGGTTTATTCTGATGGGCGCGGCGACGGGCGCGATCGTGCTGGTCATTTTGCGGCTGATGCAGCGCATTGTCCACGTCAACACACTCAAGCGGCTGGAGGTGCAGTTTGTTCACCGCGCCCAGACGCTTTCCTATCTCCACGAATACTTTGAGCGCATGCAGATCAAGGTGCTCGACGTCGATTTCCATGCGGAAAACCGGCCCGAGGGCAATCTCTACACCAACCTGTACACGCTTTCCATGCCGACCAAGATGAACTATGTGGACATCATCGGCACGCTCTCCGAGCACGAGAACATTCGGACGGTGCGCACGAGAAACCTGTGATCCTTCGGGGCTTTACGATCCGGGGCTCTCCCTCACGGAGAGCCCTTGTTGTGTAAGTTCTTCCGCAAACAGCTTTCGCGTCAGCAGGTACGAGAGCGCAAGGGCGATCAGATCGCTGGCACTCTGGGCGAGGACGAGGCCCGTTTCGCCGAAAAGGCGCGGCATCAGCGCCAGCAGCGCCATGAGAATCGGCCCTTGGCGGCTGCTGGCCACGAGCGTGGCGCGGACGGTGAGGCCCATCGCCTGCGTGAGCATGTTCATCAGGATGACCGCGCCCTGCGCGGCGAGGACGACGCTCTGGGCGCGCAGCACGCGCGCGGCGAACGCGGTGGCCTGGGCCTCGGCCCCGAAGAGGGCGAGCAGCGGCTGAGCGAAGAGGAACACGAGCGCCCCGACGGCGAGCAGGGAAAAAACGAGTGTCTTCATGCAAAAGCAATACGCATAGCGGACGCGGTCCATGCGGCGCGCGCCGTAGTTCACCCCGCAGACGGGCTGAAAGCCCTGGCCGAACCCGATCACAGCGGAGGAGGCGAGCGCCAGCGCGCGGACGGCGAGGCCCATGCCCGCCAGCGCGGCCTCGCCGAAGCCCGCGCTGACGCGGCTGACCATCACGCCGCTGACGCTCATAAACCCTTGGCGAATCAGCGTGGGCAGGCCGGAGCGCATGATGCCGGCGAGGATGGAAAGCGTGGGCAGGCAGCGCGAGAGACTGGGGCGGATGAAGGCCGGGCCGCGCAGCACGGCGAGCGCGAGCAGCAGCAGCGTCAGCCCCTCGCGGGCGAGCATGGCGATTCCAGCGCCCAAGAGGCCGAGGCCCGCCCGCCGGACGAGCAGAAACTGGAGAAGGACGCCCGCCGCGCCGCCCAGGGAATAGGCGGCCATGTTCGGCAGGACGAGCCCCTGACCGCGCAGCAGGCTGCTGAGCACCAGAGAAAGACAGGTCAGCGGCGCGCCGAGCAGCAGGTAGCGCGCATAGACGGCGGCATCCCGCTCGACGGCGGGCGTTGCGCCGAGCAGGCGCACCAGCGCGAGCGGAACGAGCAGCCCGGCGCAGAGCAGCAGCAGCCCCAAGAGAAGGGCGAGCAGAAGCGAGCAGGAGGCCGCGTGGCGGGCCTCATCCTGTTCGCCGCGGCCCAGACAGCGGCTGATGAGGCTGCCCGCGCCCATGCCCAGCGTAAAGCCGATGGTCTGGATGAGCGTGACCAGCGGGAAGCTGACCGCGACGGCAGCTGTGACATCCCGGCCAAGCGGGCTGAGAATCAGCGCGTCCATCAGCGTTGCAAGGCCGGAGGCGAGCATCGCCGCCAGAGAGGGGAGCGCCGTCTTCAGGGTCAGGGGGACGACGGGATCCTCCAGCATCTGCTTTCGCTTTTGACGGGCGGTGTCTGTTATCATGAAAGGCCTCCTGAAATCCGGCCCGTGTCAAGCCGGCGCCGCGGGGCGGAAATTTGCACTTTTTTGGAAATACGGTTTGACACGGGGACGCGCATGGCGTATCATGAACACGTGTGGCGGCGTATAGGATGCGCCGCAAAGAATGTGCGTATTCCCGCTTCGCATGCGCGGCGGGCAGAAGGAGGATTTCATCATGCTTATCGGAGCCTTGGAAGCGGGCGGAACCAAGATGGTCTGCTCGATCGGCACCCCGCAGGGCGGCGTGCTCCAGCGCGCCAGCTTTCCGACGGTTTCCCCCGAGGTGACCGTTCCTCAGATTGTGGATTTTCTTGGCAAGTTTGACATCGCGGCGCTGGGCATCGGCTCCTTCGGGCCGCTGGATTTAAACCCCGCTTCGCCGACTTACGGCAACATCACCCTGACTCCCAAGTTGGAATGGAAGGGATATCCGCTGCTCGCCGAGCTCAAAAAACAGCTGGGCGTTCCCGCGGCGATCGACACGGACGTCAACGCCGCCGCGCTGGCGGAATACGAGATGGGCGCGGGGCGCGGCCTGTCCAGCGTCCTGTATGTGACCGTGGGCACGGGCATCGGCGGCGGTCTGGTGATCGGGGGAGAGATGGTTCACGGGCTGGTTCACCCGGAAATCGGCCACATGATGCTCGCCCCGCAGGAGAACGACCCCATGCCCGACGGCATTTGCCCATTCCACAGGCACTGCCTCGAGGGGCTGGCCAGCGGCCCTGCCATCGAGAAGCGCTGGGGGCTGTCCGCCAAACTCATGACGGAGGATCACCCGGCGTGGGATCTGGAGGCGACCTACCTAGCCCAGATGTGCGCCAACATGATCGTGACCGTCTCGCCGGAGGTGATCGTGCTGGGCGGCGGCGTCATGCAGCAGGCGCACCTGTTCCCGAAGATCCGCGAAAAGACGCTTGCCATCCTCAACGGCTACGTCGCCTCCAGCTGCCTGACCGAGGAGGGCGTGGACGCCTATATCGTGCCGCCGCAGCTGGGCATCAATTCCGGCGTGACCGGCGCGTTGCTGCTGGGCGCCAAGGCGATCGGCGCTTGAAGGCGCAGGAGCGCGCGGATATGAAGGTTCAAAGGAAGCAAAATGCGGATTTGAAAACCGCATTTTTTGATTTTGCCGGTTTTTTTCATGCAGATCTTCAAGAATTTACCGCTTTAGAGAATTAAATTTTGAAAGACCTTGATTTTTAAATGCATTTGGTTTACAATATGGATTATCATTTCGTTTGGGGTCATTTTGCGGCCCGGCGCGCATACCCTTTTGGATGAGACACGGCGGCTGGCTGCAGGGCGGAGGTTAGCATGGATTCCAAGTTCTTTGTTTACGTCGTGAAGCGCTTCATCATGGCGCTTCTCACCATCTTTCTGGTCATCGCCATCACGTTTTTCGTCATGCATGCGATTCCGGCGAGCCCGTTCAGCTCGGAAAAGGCCAAAACCGACGCGACGATTGCGGCGCTGGAGGCCAAATACGGCTTTGACAAGCCCGTGCCCGTGCAGTTTATCAACTATCTGAAGAATATTCTGCGCGGCGACTTCGGCCTGTCCACCAAGTGGGTCGGCTCCACGGTGATCGATCTGATCATGGGGGGGTTTGCTTACTCGGCGCAGCTGGGGCTGTGCGCGGCCGCCTTAGCCATCGTCATGGGCGTGGTGCTGGGGGCGCTGGCGGCGCTCAACCGCGGCAAGGCGCTTGACAAGATCATTCAGGTGGTGACGACGGGCCTTGTCTCGATGCCCTCGTTCGTCATCGCGACGCTTCTGCTCATCATTTTCGCCCTCAAGCTCAAATGGCTGCCGACGATGGCGAACCAGCAGGGGGGAATGGTGCTGCCCACGCTTTCGCTCTCGCTCTACCCGATGGCCTACATCACGAGGCTTGAGCGTTCCAGCATGCTGGACGTGCTCGGGCAGGACTACATCCGCACGGCGCGCGCCAAGGGCCTCAAGAACAGGGTCGTGATCTTCAAGCACGCGCTCAAAAACGCGATGGGCCCCGTCGTCACATACGCCGGCCCGATGATGGCCAGCATCCTGACGGGCTCGATGGTCGTGGAGAACATCTTCTCCGTGCCGGGGCTTGGGCGTCTGTTCGTCAACAGCATGCTCAGAACCGACTACATGATGATCATGGGCGTGACGATCTTTTTGGCCGTGATGATCGTGACGATGAATTTCCTTGCGGACGTCATCTATAAGCTGCTTGACCCGCGCATCGATTTGTCCTGATTGAACGTCCTCGAGGTGAATGAAACATGGAAAACGACAAGACCCAGAAAAACGGCAAGATCAAGAAAAACCCGCTGAGCCTGCAGATCGATCCGAACCTGTTTGAAAGGGCGACGGACGAGGAAAAGGCGCAGGTCGTCACCCAGCGCGAGTCCATCTCGTTTATGCGGGACGCCATGCGCAGGCTTGCGCGCAACAAAATGGCGATGATCTGCCTGACCATTTTGATCGTGATCACGCTGATCGCCATCTTTGTGCCGATGGTTTACCCCTACAACTACACGCAGCAGGACGTCACCGGCAAGTATTTAAAGCCGTTTGAGTATTCCAAGCGCGAGATGGCGCGCATCAATGCCGGCGAGAAGGTCTTCCCCCACATCATGGGCACGGACAACCTCGGGCGCGACTACTGCATCCGGGTGATCTACGGCACGCGCATTTCCCTGATGGTCGGCTTTGTCTCCGCGCTGATCGTCGTGTGCATCGGCATCCTGTACGGCTCGATTTCCGGCTATTTCGGCGGGCGGGTCGACCTGATCATGATGCGCATCGTGGATATCATCTACTCGCTGCCGGACGTGCTGATCGTCATCCTGCTTTCGGTGGCGATCAAGGATGTGATCAGCACGAGCAAAAACGAGCTGGTTGTGAAGCTCGGCGCGGGCATGATCTCGATTTTCATCGTCTTCGGCCTGCTCTATTGGGTCGGCATGGCCCGGCAGGTGCGCGGCCAGATCCTCTCCATCAAGGAGCAGGAATACGTGCTCGCCGCCAAGACGATGGGCGCCTCGCCGGCGCACATCATCTGCAAGCACATGATTCCCAACTGCGTCTCCGTGATCATCATCACGGCGGCGATGCAGATTCCCAGCGCGATTTTCACCGAGTCGTTCCTCTCCTTTGTGGGCATGGGCGTCTCGATGCCGATGCCGTCCCTGGGCTCGCTGGCCTCGGATGCGCGCAGCGGTCTGGTCTCCTACCCGTACATGCTGCTGTTCCCCGCGCTGTCGATCTTCCTGATCGTGCTCTCGTTCAACCTGCTGGGCAACGGCCTGCGCGATGCGTTCGACCCGAAGCTCCGCTCTTAAGCGCGTAAGGAGGAAGAAGCGATATGGCAATGCTAGAGGTCAGAAACCTCCGTACCTCTTTCTTCACCCCGGCGGGCGAGGTCAAAGCGGTCAACGGCATTTCGTTTAACCTGGACAGCGGCAAGGTGCTGGGAATCGTCGGCGAGTCCGGCTCCGGAAAATCCGTGACGGCGTATTCCATCTTGCAGATTCTCACGCACCCGGGCCGGATTGTGGACGGGAGCATCAAGTTCCGCGGTAAGGAGCTCGTGGGCGCATCCGACGAGGAGATGCGCAAGATTCGCGGCAACAAGATTTCCATCATCTTTCAGGACCCGATGACGAGCCTCAACCCGGTCTACACCATCGGCAACCAGCTGATGGAGGCGATTTTGCTGCATACGGGCCGCAACAAGGAGCAGGCCCGGGCGCGGGCCGTGGAGATGCTCCAGTTGGTGGGCATCAACGAGCCGGAAAAGCGGCTTTCCCAATACCCCTACGAGCTCTCCGGCGGCATGCGCCAGCGCGTCATGATCGCGATGGCGCTGGCCTGCGAGCCGGATATCCTCATCGCGGACGAGCCGACCACCGCGCTGGACGTGACCATTCAGGCGCAGATTCTGGAGCTGATGCAGGATCTCCAGCGCAAGCTGGGCATGGCGATCATCATGATCACGCACGATCTGGGCGTCATCGCCAGCCTGTGCGACGAGGTGATCGTCATGTACGCGGGCAGCGTCTGCGAGCGCGGCACGGCGGACGCCATCTTCTACCATGCGGCGCACGAGTATACGCGCGGCCTGCTGCGCTCCATCCCGAACATCGACAGCGACGGCAAGGAGAGGCTCGTGCCCATCAGCGGCACGCCGATCGACCTGCTCAACATGCCGAAGGGATGCGCGTTTGCGCCCCGGTGCGAGCGGGCGATGAAGATCTGCCTCACGGAGCGGGCGAAAGAGGTTCGCGTGGGACGCGACCACCTTTGCGCCTGCTGGATGAACGTGGCCGAGGGCGCGCAAAAGGGCGTCATCCGCCGCGATGAGGACGGAAACATCGCCGCGATCGATCTGGAAGGAACGTTGGAAGAGACGTTAGACGGGACGTTGGAGCAGACGACGGGCGAGGCGCGGAAGGGAGGCGACGGGCAGTGAGCGAGGATAAGGCGCTGGTTGAGGTCAAAAACCTCAAGCTGTATTTTCCGATCACCACGGGCTTCATGAAGACGGCCATGCTCAAGGCGGTCGACGACGTCTCCTTTTCCATCGACCGGGGCGAGACGCTGGGGCTGGTCGGCGAGTCCGGCTGCGGCAAGACGACCGTCGGCAGGACGCTTTTGCACCTGTACAAGCCCACAAGCGGCGAGGTGATCTTCGACGGCAAGCGCGTGGACAAGAGCACGATGAGCGAGTTCCGCCGCCGCGCGCAGATGGTCTTTCAGGACCCGTATTCCTCGCTCAACCCGCGCATGACGGTCGGCGACATCGTCGCCGAGCCCATCGACGTACACAAGCTCTGCAAGAGCCGCGCGGAGCGCAACGAGCGCGTGCGCGAGCTGCTTGCCACGGTCGGCATCTCCAGCGAGCAGGCGACGCGCTACGCGCACGAGTTTTCCGGCGGGCAGCGCCAGCGCATCGGCATTGCCCGCGCGCTGGCTTCCAACCCGGAATTCATCGTCTGCGACGAGCCGGTTTCCGCGCTGGATGTCTCCATCCAGGCGCAGGTGGTCAACATGCTCGAGGATCTGCAGCAGAAGATGGGGCTTTCCTATCTGTTCATCGCGCACGATCTGAGCGTGGTCAAGCACATTTCCAGCCGCATCGCGGTGATGTATCTCGGGCACATCGTGGAGATGGCGGAGGCCAACGAGCTGCACAGGCGCCCCGCGCATCCCTATACGGTTTCGCTGCTCTCCGCCGTGCCCATTCCCGACCCGAACCGGGCGAAGGCGAGCCGGCGCATCGTGCTCGAGGGCGACGTGCCCAGCCCGATGAACCTGCCCAGCGGCTGCCCGTTCCGCACGCGCTGCACGCGCGCCACGGCGAAATGCGCCGAGAGCTGCCCCGCCCTGCGCGAGGTGGCGCCGGGGCACATGGCGGCCTGCCACAACCTGTGAGGATTGAACCGTCCATGACGTTTCAATAAAGAGAACCCAACAAGGGGAAACCCAATAAAAAGGAGGACACAAACATGAAAAAGCTACTTGCTCTCGTGCTGGCGCTGGTCATGGTGATGGCGCTTGGCGTGACGGCTCTGGCGGACGGCGAGATCGTCTCCGTCATGTACGGCAGCGGCACGCCCGAGTCGATGGACCCGGCGCTCAACTCCGCCTCCGTCGGCTCCAACCTGATCCGTCTGGCCTTTGCCGGCCTGATGGGCACGCGCGTCACCGACGGCGTGGTCACCAAGGAGCCTGAGCTCGCCGAGAGCTACACCATCTCCGACGACGGCCTTGTCTACACCTTCACCCTGCGCGAGGGCCTCAAGTGGTCCGACGGCACGGACTTTTACGCCAGCGACGTCGTCAAGAGCTGGAACCGCGCGGCGAATCCGGATCTGGGCGCGTCCTACGGCTTCCTGTTTGACGTCATCGACGGCTACGGCACCGAGAGCCTGAACGTCGTGGCCGACGACGAGGCCCGCACGGTGACCGTCACCCTGAAGGCGCCCTGCGCGTACTTCCTTGAGCTGTGCGGCTTTACCACGTATTACCCGGTCAAGACCGAGCTGGCCGACAGCGAGGGCGCTTGGGCCGTGAACCCGGAGACCTTCATCGGCACCGGCCCCTTCCGCATGACCGAGTACAAGGTGGACGACGTGATCGTCTACGAGAAGAACCCGTACTACTGGAACGCCGAGAACGTGAAGCTGGGCGGCGTCAACGCGTACCTCGCCGAGGACAGCGTCGCCATCCTGGCCGCGTATGAGGCGGGCACCGTTTCCTTCATTCAGACGATGGATCCGGCCGAGTTTGAGCGCCTGAACGCCACCTATCCGGGCGAGCTGGAGATGGCGGAGCAGATCGGCACCTACTACGTGCTCTTCAACGTCCACAAGGATCTCTCGCCGGAAGGCAAGAGCCTCACGCAGGCCGAGCAGTCCAAGGTTCGCTATGCGCTGGGCCTGATGGTCAACCGTCAGGATCTGGTGGACTATGTGACGATGGGCGGCCAGGTTCCGGCGACGGGCTTCTACCCGGTCGGCCTTGGCGACGGCAACACGCAGGTTGAGCGCGGCGAGGGCAAGCTCTATTCCGAGTGGTACACCGGCACGGCGACCTATTCCGACGAGTATCCGAGCTACACCGTCGACCAGGTCGAGGGCGCGAAGATCCTCATGGACATGGGCTACACCACGACCGGCAGCCTCGAGACCGGCGACCTCAAGTTCACCGACGTGCCGGGCTTCGAGTTTGCCTTCAACCAGAACGCGACCAACTCCGCCATCGTGCAGTATGTGCAGGAGTGCTGGAACCTCTTTGGCATCAACGCCACGATCAACACCGAGGCGTGGGCGACGCTGCAGACCAAGCTCAAGGACGGCGACGCCGAGGCGTCCCGCATGGGCTGGGTTGCCGACTTCAACGACTGCGTGAACTTCCTGGAGATCTTCATCAGCAACTCCGGCAACAACTATCCGCGTCTGGGCCAGAGCATCGGCACCTACACCCGCAACACGGAGAACACCGCGACCGCGGGTCTGGACGCCTGCTGGGGCGAGAACAACGACCAGACGTGGGCCGACTGCTATGACGCGCTCGTGACCGCCATCAAGAACGAGACCGACCCGGCCAAGCGCGCCGAGATGTGCGCCGAGGCGGAGGATATCCTCATGGCGACCGGCGCCGTGGCCCCGCTCTACTACTACACCAACCCGATCATGACCAAGCCGAACGTGAAGAACCTCGCGGTTCTGCCGACCGGCGACGTCGTGTGGAACTACGCCTACCTCGAGTAATCGGGCGCGGCCAGGCTTCCCCCTGCAAAGGGGGGAGCTTTTTTGTATGTCTGTCATTTTCCTGCAAAACATCGTTTTTTTCGACTTGGATATGCAGGAAAAATTCAAAAAACGCATGAAATAACCGAAAAAATAAAAAGCTGCGCCGATTGTCTGAATAAATGCAAATTTTCCCTTGCAAAATCGGGAACGAAATGCTATAATAAATTTACTTTTTATTCCCCGCGTGCAACCGGCGCGGTTTGCAAACTGTCACCTTTTCCCATCCTGCCCAAGCGTCAGGATGGTTGGATAGGAAAAAATGATTTGGAGGGAACACCATGAAAAAGCTGCTTTGCCTCGCCCTTGCGATGCTGCTGTGCCTCGCGCTTGCCGCCGGCGCCGCCGCCGAAGGCAACTGGAAGATCGCCGTGCTGACCGGCACCGTTACCCAAGGCGAGGAAGAGTTCCGCGCTGCGGAAAGGGCCGTCGCCACCTATGGCGCCGAGCACATCGTGACCGCCACCTATCCGGACAACTTCATGTCCGAAATGGAAACCACCGTCTCTCAGATCGTCTCTTTCGCTTCCGATCCCGACGTCAAGGCCATCGTGATGTGCCAGGCCGTTCCGGGCGCGAAGGCCGGCTTTGACAAGGTCCGCGAGATGGGCCGCGACGACATTCTGCTCATCGCCGGCACCCCGCAGGAGGATCCGGCCGTCATCTCCGCCGCCGCCGACATCGTCATGTACGCCGACGAGGTCGCTCAGGGCGACACCATCATGGAGAAGTGCGCCGAGTGGGGCATCGACGTGTTCATCCACTACTCCTTCCCGCGCCACATGGCGATGGAGCTCATCGTCGGCCGCCACGAGCTGCTTCAGGCCAACGCGGACGCGCTGGGCATCGAGCTGGTTGACGTGACCGCTCCGGACCCGACCGCCGAGGCCGGCCTGTCCGCCTCTCAGCAGTTCATCCTCGAGGATGTCCCGCAGCAGATGGAGAAATACGCCGGCAAGAAGGTCGCCTTCTTCACCACCAACTGCGGCATGCAGCCGTCCCTGCAGGCGGCGATCCTCGATCAGCCGAACGCCTACTATCCGCAGCCGTGCTGCCCGAGCCCGTATCACGCCTTCCCGGCGACCCTCGGCCTTGAGCTCGAGATCGGCGGCGACGACGAGGACGCGCTCAGGCAGATCGCCGCGAAGCTGGCCGAGCATGACGCCGTGGGCCGCTATTCCACGTGGCCTTCCCCGGTCGCGATGACCATCATCGAGATCGGCGTCGAGTATGCCAAGGGCTACATCGACGGCGAGATCACCGAGCGCAACGACGGCGAGAAGCTCGCCGCGATGCTCAACGAGAAGGTTGACGGCGCGAAGGTGGCCAACTACACCAACGCGGAAGGCACCACCTTCGACAACTACTATACCGTGCTGCTCGCGCCGGTCGATTTCAACGACTACCTCGAGTAAGACCGTCGGGGAAGACTAAGCTTGATCGGATGATTCGGTAAGAGCCGGCCCGCTTCACGCGTTGAGGCGGGCCGCTTTTCGATTATTCAAAAGGAGGAATGAAATTGGCCGCGGAATACGTATTGGAAATGCGGGATATCACCAAAAAGTACGGCGAAAACACCGTGCTATCTGGCGTTTCCCTCAAGGTTCGTCCGGGCGAAATTCACGCGCTGCTGGGCGAAAACGGCGCGGGCAAGAGCACGCTGATGAACGTGCTTTTCGGCATGCCTGTCATTCACGCGACCGGCGGCTTTGGGGGCGAGGTGCTCATCGACGGCCAAAAGACCATGATCGCCTCCCCGCACGACGCGATGCTCAAGGGCATCGGCATGGTTCATCAGGAGTTCATGCTCCTTCCGGGCTTCACCATTACGGAAAACATCAAGCTCAACCGCGAGATTTCAAAACCGAACGCGATTTCCCGTTTGCTTGGCAAGAATATGGAAACGCTGGATATGGCCACGATGTCCCAGGACGCGCGCAAGGCGCTGGACAGCGTCGGCATGTCCATTGACGAATATACGATGGTCGCCGGTCTCCCGGTCGGCTACATGCAGTTTGTAGAGATCGCCCGCGAGATCGACAAGACGGGCGTGAGGCTGCTCGTCTTCGACGAGCCGACGGCCGTGCTCACCGAGAGCGAGGCGACGCAGCTGCTTTCCGTGATGCGGGATATTGCGGCGAGGGGCATCGCCATCATCTTCATCACGCACAGGCTTGACGAGGTGATCACCGCGGCGGACGGCATCATCATCCTGCGCGACGGCCAGCTTGTCACCGAGCTGCGCACCAAGGATACCGACGTCACGGAGCTGGCCGAGCTCATGATCGGGCGCAAGGGGGAAGCCTCGTTCGTCACGGCCCAGCCGCGCGTGTTCCCGAAGGATGCGCCGGTTGCGCTGCATGCGGAGCATCTGGCGGTCGATATGCCGGGCGAGATCGTGCACGACGTTTCCTTCGACGTACACGAGGGCGAGATCTTCGGCATCGGCGGTCTCGCCGGGCAGGGCAAGGTCGGCATCCCGAACGGCATCATGGGCGTGTACGACGCGGAGGGGAGCGTGGAGCTCTTTGGCAAGCCGGTTCAGCTGAACAACGCGCGCGCGGCGCTTCAGGACGGCATGGCGATGGTTTCCGAGGACAGGCGAGGCGTCGGGCTGCTGCTGGGCGAATCCATCGAGGACAACATCGTCTTCAACGCCATGCAGATCAAGGACGAATTCACCAAAAAGATTCTCGGGGCGAAGCTCAAGGACGGCAAGGCGATCCGCAAGCACGCAAACGACATGATCCGCGAGCTGGACATCCGCTGCTTTGGCCCCATGCAGCACACGGGCACCCTCTCCGGCGGCAACCAGCAAAAGGTCTGCATCGCCCGGGCGCTGACGATGAAGCCGAGGCTGCTGTTTGTCTCCGAGCCGACGCGCGGCATCGACATCGGGGCGAAAAAGCTCGTGCTGGAGACCCTTGTCAAGCTCAACCGCGAGCAGGGGATGACCATTGTGATGGTCTCCTCCGAATTGCAGGAGCTGCGCTCCATCTGCGACCGAATCGCCATCGTTTCCGAAGGAAAACTGGTCGACGTGCTGGGGGCGGACGCCTCCGACGCGGACTTTGGTCTGGCCATGTCGGGCATCAAGCCTGACGAGCGCCGCAAGAAGGGAGGGGACGCCTGATGACCGGCAAGAAAACCCGCATTGTGATCGCGGCGGTGCTGCTGATCGCCGCGGTTGCGCTGATCGCGCTGGGCGCGATCAACATGCCGCGCCGCACGGGGGAGCAGGGAGAGGCGATTCTGGATACCCTGCGCATTCGCTCCCTGCTGAACGCGACGGGAGACGGCGTGGTGGAAAGCTACGTCGCCATCGCCAAGAAGGAGGCGACGGCCGCGGCGAAGGCCGCGGGCGGCGGCATGTCCGCCATTCGCGAGGCCGTCGCCAAGGCGGAGGAGGAGACCCGCGCGAGGTATTCCAACACCACGACGGATTACGCCTCCTTGGACACGACGGAGCTGAGCGCCGCCGTGACCGCCTATGCCCAGGCGCTTGCCGCGTATGACGCCGCCGCCGCCGAGGCGGAGGAAGCCTACGCCGCGGCGCACATCGAAGAGGCCGAGGCCGCCGCTCAGGCTGAACGCGAGGCGAGGATCGCCGCGGGCGAGGAGGTCGGCGAGGAGACCGAGGTTGAGGTCGATATGTCCGGCTTTGTGGCGACGCAGGAGATGATCGATTTGCAGGCGAAGGCGGACGAGCGGTATGCGTCCGTCGGCGCGGCGCTATCGAGCATCTATCCCGTGCTCGACGAGAGCGCGCTGACCACGCTCAAGGAGACCATCACCTCCATCAGCTATCAGCGCGGCGACACGTTCACCGCGCAATATGACCGCTATATCGCGATGGGCAGCGGCGCGGCGCTGACGAACGGGACATCCGCTTTCATGATCCGCTATGCGGACGACATGATCTACATCGGCCTTGCGCTGGTCGTCGCCGTGCTGGTTCTGCTCTTTTACGAGACGCTGGTCGCCAAGCTCGGCATTCCCCGCGTCATCATCGGCGTGTTCTTCATCCTGCTGTGCTTCATGGCGCTGCTCTATGATCTCTCTTTGCCGACGCTGCTGTCCAACACGGTCGTGCGCATGGGCATGAATTCGATCATGGTGCTGGCGATGGTGCCGGGCATCCAGTGCGGCATCAGCCTGAACCTCGGCCTTCCGATCGGGCTGGTCTGCGGCCTCATCGGCGGCCTGCTGACCATCGAATGGAGCATTCCGGGCGTTTGGGGCTTCCTGTTTGCCATCGCCGTGGGCGTTGTGCTCGCGGCGGGCGCGGGCTACCTCTATGGGCTGCTGCTCAACCGGCTCAAGGGCGAGGAGATGAGCGTCACCACCTATGTGGGCTTCTCCATCGTTTCGCTCATGTGCATCGCGTGGCTCGTGCTGCCCTTCAGGTCGCTCAAGCTTCGCTGGCCGCTGGGCACGGGCCTGCGCAACACCATCGGCTTGGATTCCACCAATTTTGCGCACATCCTGGACGATTTCCTCTCCTTCAAGATCGCCGGGTTTGAGGTTCCGACGGGGCTGCTGCTGTTTATGGCGCTGGCCTGCGCGCTGGTTTGGCTGTTCAGCCGCTCCAAGACGGGCATCGCGATGCAGGCCGTCGGCGCCAATCCCCGCTTTGCGGAGGCAACCGGCATCAATGTGGACAAGATGCGCATCATCGGCACGATGCTCTCCACCGTGCTGGGCGCCATCGGTATCCTCGTCTATTCCCAGAGCTACGGCTTTATGCAGCTCTACACCGCGCCGCGGCAGATGGGCTTCATCGCCGCTTCCGCGATCCTGATCGGCGGCGCGAGCACGTCCCGCTGCAAAATCAGCCACGTGGTCATCGGCACATTCCTGTTCCAGGGCGTGCTTACGCTGGGCATGCCGGTGGCAAACGTGCTGGTTCCGGGATCCACGATTTCCGAAACGCTGCGCATCCTGATCAGTAACGGCATCATTCTCTACGCGCTGACCAAGTCTGGAGGTGAATCTCGTGCGTAAGGATCGTCTTGTCGAGGTTCTCCGCAAGAATGCGGTTACGGTCATGTTCGTGCTGCTGTGCCTTGGCGGCATGGCGGTTTCCGGGCAGACCACGGCGTATGTCACCTATGAGCTCTTCGGGCGCTTGGCCCGAAACGCCTTCCTCGTGCTGGCGCTGATCATCCCGATCGTCGCGGGCATGGGCATCAACTTCGCCGTGACCATCGGCGCGATGGCGGCGCAGATCGCCGTGCTGTGGGTCATCGAGTGGGGCGTCAGCGGCATTGCGGGCTTCACGCTCGCCGCGCTGCTGACCATGCCCATCGCGATGTTCTTCGGCTTTTTGATCGGCAACCTGCTCAACAAGATGAAGGGGCAGGAGATGATCGGCGGCATGATCCTCGGATACTTTGCCAACGGCCTGTATCAGCTGCTCTTCCTGTTCATCTTCGGCAATCTGATTCCGCTGAAGACCCCGGGGCTGGTCATCATGGGCTCCACGGGCGTGGCGAACACGATCGACCTGTCCACCGAGCGCGGCTTTAAATACGCGCTGGACGGCATTTGGCGTCTTCCGTTCGGCTCTGCGCTGTATGTGGTGTGCGCGGCGGTCGCCGTCGTGACCGTCGTCATGATGGCCGCGAAAAAGACGAGCGCCAAAAAGGGCGGCATCATCCTGGCGACGGCGGCGGCGCTCTGCCTGCTCTATCAGATTCCGGCGGTGGCGCAGCTCTTCTCGATGGTTCAGGTGCCGATGGCGACGTTCATCGTGATCGGCGCGCTCTGCCTGTTCAATGTCGGCATCATGCGCACCAGGCTCGGCCAACAGTTCCGCGCCGTTGGGCAGAACCGGACGGTCGCCAACGCGGCGGGCATCAATGTCGACCGCGTCCGCGTGATCGCCATCATGATTTCCACCGTGCTCGCCGGCTGGGGCCAGCTCATCTTCGTGCAGAACATGGGCTCCTTCCAGACCTACGGCGCGCATGAGCAGGTCGGCCTTTACGCGGGCGCCGCGATCCTCGTCGGCGGCGCATCCATCAAGCGCGCGACCAACAGCCAAGCGCTGCTGGGCTGTATCCTGTTCCACCTGCTGTTCATCGTCGCGCCGTCCGCCGGCAAGAACCTCTTCGGCGATGCGGCGATCGGCGAATACTTCCGCGTGTTTGTCTCCTATGGCGTCATCGCGATGGCGCTGGTCATGCACGCGTGGAGCGGTCACAGCAAAAAGAAGAGCCAAAAGGCGTAAAGATCCGGTTCTATGCACCGCAGAGCGTGGCTTTGCGGTGCTTTTTTGAGCCCCATCTTTGATACATGTATTTTTTACATTATGATTATATCATGGGGATTTTCGCTTGTCACAGTCAAAAACCGGCGAAAAACGGTCAAATTCCGGCACTAACGCTTCTATTCCCTGTGGGATGGCAATCAGTAATGGTACAAGCATATCACAATCGTCTCAGCATCCATAGCCGTTACACCTGCTCCGGCAGGTTCAGCTTCTTGCGAATCGCTTCCTGCAAGAGTTGAGATAAGCCGAGGCCGGCCTCTTCCGCCTGATACGCCATCCATGCCGGGATGGTCAGTGTTTTCTTGACGGCATGGCTATCCGTGCGGCGGCGATATGCATCCGTATCTGCGAGCACGAGCGCAACGGTCTGGCCATCCTCACGCGCCATGCTCTGCGCATCGGATGGTTTCGGGAGTTCTTCTTTCTTTTTTTCCGCGTCGGCGAGCCACATTTCGCAGGCATCCTGCGCCATATCCACCGCCTCAGTCAGCGTGCGACCGCAGGTAACAAGCCCCGGAAGATCCGGAGCAGCAGCCATATAGCTGCCATCCTCGTCCCGCGTAAATACAACGGGATATACATATTTCATAGGTACAGCCCCTTTCCTCGATAAAGATGCAAAAAAGATGCAAGGAGGTAGTCGGCATTTGATTCCAAACAGCGCCTTGATATGCTTTGCCCGTCCGGCTCCTCAGGCGGGGCTCATTTGAGCCCCGCCTGTTTAAGGATAGCCCGGGCAGTCATTTCATTGACTTCGATATGCCGGGGAATCGGAATCTTGACGCCGGGCCGATCCGGATTGGTTGCCAAATCATGATTCCCGCCGTGCTCAATTTTCCATCCGGCATTCTTGAGCTTTTTGACAAGGTCTCTGTTTTTCATCTGTGCCTCCTTTTCTCCTCCTTGCTCCCTCATTATAACACGTATTTACACGTATTGCAATGCTTTTTTGATTAAAACAGCGGTTTGTCATGGGCGTTTGAAGAGAGCGCCAGCCCTTTTGCCGCTCAGAAATGCGTCTCAACTTTCTTTACGAATCAGCCGTATGCGATCGATCTATGATAGAATAGGTGCGTTTAAACGGTTAAACAGATTAATCAGAATGGAGGGATGCCCATTGCCAAACAGCGCGCAGGATATCGAACGAATACGGGCGGAGTTTCAGGAATGCCAAAGGCTCCTGACGGCCCTTGGCGACGAGACCCGGCAGTATCTGGTCTGCATTCTGCTCAAAGGGGACTGCCGGGGCAGCCGCGTCATCGAAATGGCGCAGCAGACCAATCTTTCCAGACCTGCGATATCGCATCACATGCAGATCCTGAAGGAATCGGGAATTGTCAGGGCGAGGAGAGAGGGAACGCCATATATACTATTATTTGGATCCTCAGGACAGCGAGGTGGAGAAAATCATCCGGCTGTTTACGGATATCAAGGCGGTCATGAGACTAGCACCGCAGAGAGGCGAAGAATAAAAAATGGGTCTATCTTCAAAGGAGAGTGTGTTTATGGAACTGACGGAAGCGATTGAAAAAAGGCACAGCGTGCGCGCCTATACGGATGAGCGGATTGAAGACGAAGCGAGGGAAGAGCTTGAGCGGCTGATTGAAGCATGCAACCGGGAGAGCGGGCTGCACATGCAGCCGGTCTGGGACGAGCCCGAGGCGTTTGACGGATGGATGGCGCACTATGGAAAGTTTTCCGGCGTTCGCAATTACGTGGCGATCGTGGGCAAGCGCGGCGCGCAATGGGAGGAAAAATGCGGCTATTACGGCGAAGAGGTCGTGCTGAGGGCACAGCAGCTGGGGCTTAACTCGTGTTGGGTGGCCATGACGTACAGCAAGGGCAAGGCCAGATTCGAGGTGCGCGAAAACGAGAAGCTCTGCTTGGTGATCGCGCTGGGCTATGGAAAGACGCAGGGAACGGAACACCGCTCGAAGCGGCCGGAGGATGTCATGCGGGCAGGCGGCGCCGTCCCCGCGTGGTTTCAGGAAGGGATACGTTTAGCCCTTCTCGCCCCGACGGCCATGAACCAGCAGAAATTCACGTTCGCTTTGGAGGGCGACACCGTGAGGGCGAAGGCGGGCTTGGGCTTTTACAGCAGGATCGATCTGGGCATCGCGAAGTGTCACTTTGAAATCGGCGCGAAAAAAGAAAGCTTTGTCTGGGCGAAAGACGGTATAAAATGACACTGACCACCGGCACAAAGCGCGCCGTTGTTCACAGGAAGTTCACAATTTTCCCATATAATGTTGTAAACCAAATAAGGAGGGTATCCATACGTGAAGAAAAAAAGAAAATGGATCAAGTGGGCTGTGCTGGCGGTCGTCGTGCTTGCGATTGCCGCATGGCTGTGGGCGGTCTCCAAGACGACGCAGGAGGTCGCCTATACACAGGTGCCCGTCACGACGGGCAGCATCACCACCTATTACAACTTTGACGGCCTCGTGCGCGCCGGACGCGTGCAGACGGTGAACGCCGCCGCGGCGGGCACCGTGCGCACGGTATACGTCAGCGAGAACCAACAGGTTGAGAAGGGAGAACGCCTCTACCGCATGGAGGACGGCACGACCGTGGAGGCCGATATCGCCGGCGAGGTGACGAGCCTGCCCATCGAGGCGGGCGACGTGGTGACGGCGGGGCAGAAGACCTGCGAGATCATCGACATGAGCCGGCTGAAGGTGGAGCTGAATGTCGACGAATACGACGTCGGCGCGGTGACGCCGGGCACGAGCGTGCAGGTCACCGTGCTGGCGAAGGACGCGAGCTTTGAGGGAACGGTCACGGCGCTGGATAAAAACGGAACGGCCTCCGGCGACCTCTCCTACTATACCGCGACGGTGGAGATCGGCGACGCGGAGGGCGTCTACCCGGGCATGCAGGTCAACGCGAAGGTGCTGCGCGGCCACGCGGAGAACGTGGCGACGCTCAAGGTCGACGCCATCAACTTCGACGAATACAACAAGCCCTATGTGCTCGTCCGCACGGCGGAGGGGCAGGAGCCTGAGAAGGTTCCGGTGACGGTGGGCGTCAGCGACGGATTGTATGCCGAAATCGTGAGCGGCGTGAGCGCGGGCGATACCGTGCTCCGGCGCAGCGGAATGAGCATGGCGGAGCTGATGGAGCAGATGCGCGAGAGCAACTCGGGCGCGAGGTAAGCGCAGATGAGCAACGATTTTTTCTCGATGCGCGGAATCGTCAAGCAGTATCAGATGGGCGGGGAGGTGCAGACCATCCTCAAGGGGATCGATCTGGACATCGACGAGGGGGAGTTCCTCTCCGTGCTTGGCCCGTCGGGCAGCGGCAAATCGACGCTGATGAACATCATCGGCTGTCTCGATACGCCGACCAGCGGGACGTATATCCTGCATGGGCGCACGATACGCGACCTCGATCAAAAGCAGCTGGCGCGCATCCGCAGCCGGGAGATCGGCTTCATTTTCCAGCAGTTTCAGCTGCTGCCGCGGCTTGACGCGCAGAAGAATGTGGAGCTGCCGCTGGTTTACGCGGGCGTGCCGCCCAAGGAGCGCGCGCGCAGGGCGGAGGAGATGCTCGTTCGCGTGGGCCTCAAGGACAGGCTGCATCACCGCCAGAACCAGCTTTCCGGCGGCCAGCAGCAGCGCGTGGCGATCGCCCGCGCGCTGGCGACCAACCCGACGCTGCTGCTGGCGGACGAACCGACCGGCGCCCTCGACCAGACGACGGGCGAGCAGGTCATGGAGCTCTTCCGCGAGCTCAACAACGAGGGGCGCACGATCATCATGATCACGCACGACCTCAAGATCGCGCGGCACGCCTCCAGGATTGTGAACATCCTCGACGGCGAGCTCTCCGAGGGGGTGAGCGCGTATGATTAAGCAGAATTGGGATATGTTTGCCGAGAGCGTATCCATGTCGGTATCCAACATCGTGGGCAGCAAGCTGCGCTCGTTCCTCACGACGCTGGGCATCATCATCGGCGTGGCGGCGATTATCGCGCTGATGACCGTCGTTCAGGGCGCGACGGATACCATGAACGCGCAGTTTGACGCGATGGGCCTGGGCACGCTGCGCGTCTCCATCACGGGCACGGCGATCAAGCGGGGGCTCACGGATGCGGAAATCGCCCAGATTGTGGACTGCGAGCACGTGGCGGGGGTCTCCCCCTCGCTCAGCTCGACGGTGACCGCCAAGCGCGGCGAAGCCTGGAGCGACGCGATCACGGTTTCCGGCAACGACAGCGAATATTTCCGCCACAACGAGGATTTGCTCAAACGCGGGCGCGCGGTGAACGCCATCGACGTCGAGCAGGGAACGCACATCTGCCTTGTCGACGGGGATGCGGCCAAGACGCTGTTTTTCGGCGAGGACCCGATGGGGCGGCAGCTCTATCTGGACGGCCGTGAGTTTACCGTGGTCGGCATCATCGACGAGGAGGAAAACGCCAGCCTGTTTTCTCAGAT